>NZ_JBJNIO010000108.1:0-92613 GCF_056324145.1 Wenzhouxiangella sp. YN1 | reverse complement strand
AATACCGAAACCGGCGGCCGGCTGGCGCGCGAAATCCTGGAAGTCGGCTCAAGCCGTCCGATTCAGGAATCCTGGCTGGCTTTCAGGGGTCGCGAACCGGCGCTGGAGCCGTTGCTGGCTTCTTACGGCATCGCCGCCTGAGCAAACCGACCGCTAATCAACGCAACGGGCGGGCGCCACCCTGTTTTCAGAGGCTGCTCAGCAAACGCGGTTTCGGCCCGAAGCCTTGGCTTCGTAGAGCTGCCCGTCGGCGGCCTTGAGCAGTTCGCTGATGCTGTCCATGCCGGGCTGCCAAGTGGCGACGCCGGCCGAAAGGGTGATGGTGTGCTCTTCATCGCCCAGGCGAAAGGTCTCGCTTTCGATCGATTGGCGAATGGTTTCTGCCAGCTGCCGCGCCTCATCACGGGTGGTATCGGGCAGGATCAGCGCGAATTCTTCGCCGCCGATCCGCGCCAGGGTATCGCTGGCGCGCACCCGCTCGGCGGCAATGGCGGTCAGCTCACGCAAAACACCATCGCCGGCCAGGTGGCCGTGGCGATCATTGATGTCCTTGAAGAAGTCCAGGTCGAGAATGACCAGCGCCAGGCGCGAGCCGGCGTCGCGCTGCGCCCGCGCGAACTCCTTTTCCAGCACGGCCATGGCGTGTCGACGATTGTAGAGCCCGGTCAGCGTGTCGCGAATGGTGCTTTCGTGCAGCTCGGAGTGATAGCCGGCCTCGATATTGCCCTCGTCGACGAACTTGAGCACGGTCTGGCTGATGCGCACCAGATCACCGTCGCGCAGGACGGAGCGCTGGATCTGTTGATCGTTCAACCAGGTATGGTTGGTCGAACCCAGATCTTCGATCCAGTAACGATCGGATTCGAGAAAGATCCGGCAATGCTGGCGGGAAATGCTGCGCTCGGAGATCTGAAAATCCGCATCCACCGCCCGGCCGATGACCAGAGGCGCCTCACCGGGCACGATTCTCGAGCCCAGGCGCGCGCCGCGAATGATGACCAGGCAGGCCTCGTGTCCCTCGTCGCGTCCGCGGGTCGTGCCGACGAAGGCGGTCTCGCCGTCGGTCGCTGGCTGTCGGTCTGCTTCCTTGCTCACAATCTCGCTTCGAACTTCAAGGGGCCACCGGAACGCGAGTGCCCGGGCCAGTCAGCCGGTAGTGTACCCTGCCGTCGCAGAAAGTGACTCAGCGCATCCACTCCAGAGCCACGAAGGCGCTGCGCCCGGCGCCGGGGAAGTAACGGTAGCCTCCGAAAGCGTAGTCGGCGCGCTCGGCGTACCGGCGATCGAACAGATTGCGCAGGCGCAGCGCAAGCTCCCAGCGGCTGTTGAGGGCAACGACGCCAGAAAGATGCGCCAGCGTATGCCCGTTGTAGCGCTTTGAATTGCGCGCATCCAGCCAGTACCTGCCCACATGTTCGGCCGTCAATTGCATTTGGAGTCGGCTGCCGGGCCGCCAGTTCAGGCTGGCGCTGGCCATGCGTTCGGGAGCAGCAGGAATACTGCGGCCGGAAACAATCCGCTCGCCCCCGAGGTCGCGATTGAAACGATACCAGTGGGTGGCATGGCTGCCGCGGGCCGCCAGATCCAGCGTGTCACTCAGTGAAAAGCCCAGCGAGAACTCGATGCCGCGATGCCCCGATTTGCCGTCGCTGACGTTGAAGCCCTCGCCGTCGCGAAAGATGTAGTTGCGCTTGTACTGATAAAAAGCCACGAGCTCCCAGTTCAGCCGGCCACGGCCACTGATACCCAGCTCCACGGCATCGAGTTGCTCGGGCTCGAGATCGGCCACGTCCTGGCCGCGCTGCAGGCGGTACAGTTCGGTGGCCTGGGGCGCGCGAAACCCGCGGGCGATGCGCAGCCAGGCGCGCCCGTTCTGCAACGGTCTGGAAAGCGTGATTTCCGGAGCCAGCTCAAGAAAATCATCGCTGCGATCGGTCGGCCGGTTGTAGAGACAGCCGCCGGAATCGCAGGCCGTACCGTCTTCGGCCCGGTTGCCGGCGGCCATGCGATTGTCGTAGTCGTAGCGAATCCAGTCGGCGTGGGCGCCGGCGCGCAGGCGCCAGCCTTCGGTCAGGTCGAAGCTGCGGGCCAGATAACCGCCCAGGCGCTGGCCATCAACCACATAATCATAGTGCCGGCCTTCCGGGCGGATGGCAGCCACCGGCGGCGCCCCCTCGGTCGGGCCGTCCTGGATCTGGCTCAGATCGCCGCGGAAAATCTCTGCATCGATGCCCCAGTCCCAGCCGGCAGCAGGGGCTGCCCGGTCGTACTGCAGCCCCAGCGAAACCTGGCCATTGCGCTCCAGCGGCTGCCCCGGCAGATAGTGCTGCAGAAAAGTCATGTTCGAGCGACGGGCAAAGCCGCTGAAACGGTGCTCGACACCCTGCTGATCGCGCCACTCGCGCCGGCTGATCAGGCGCACGGCGTTGGCCCGGCGGAACGCCTCCGGGTTGACGTTGCTGCGACGCAGCTCGGGATCGGCATAAGCGCGGTAGCCATGGATATAGCCGGCGGTGTCCTGATCCAGTCGCGCAGCGCTGAGCAGCGTGCGCCACTGGCCTTCCGCTACCGGCACGGCGTGCTGCACGGTGGCGAGCTGATGGTCATAAGCCTCGTCAACGCGGAAGCTGCCGGCGTCGATGGCGGAAAAATCAACGCCGAAGGCGCCCGTGCCGACCTCGGCAGTGAGGGCTCCGCCCAGCCGATGATAGTCATTGCTGCCGGCTTCCAGGCGCAGGCGATTTTCACGATCGGTCAGCGGCGATCGCGGGGTGATGTCGATGACGCCGTGCAGGCCGCCGGAGGCGTGGCCGATACCACCGGGCCCGCGCAGCACGCTGACCGCCTCAGCCTGTGCCAGGTTGACCTCGAAAAGATTGTTGACGTTGCAAAACCCCGGGGGGCGAATGGGAATGCCCGCTTCCAGTATCAGCAGCGCACCACAGCCACCGGCTCCGGAGAGAATCGGCGAGCGAATGGCAGTCAGGTGTTCCTGGCCACTGCCGCGCGTCACCCAGCTGCCCGGCAGGCGTGAAAAAAGCTCGGCAGGATGCGTCGGCTGGAGCAACTCGAGCTCGGACTCGTCAAGCGTTGCCGTCGCCTGCGGCGAGTCCGGGGCAATGTCGCGACCGCGAACCGCGACGCGCGGCAGCTCCTCGGATGCCGAAGACAGGGCAGCGGTCATCAGCAGTGCCAGCATCATGACGGCGCCAGCTCCCGCTGGCGCAGGCGCGCGAGCAGCACGAAGGTGGTAGCCCCGCCGAGCGTGAGCGCGAACGGAAACAACAGCACAAAACGACCCCAGCCGGTACCGCCGGCCTCGAGCAGCTGGTAAACGCTGACGCCCAGCAGGGGGGCAATCAGCCCGCGAATGCCGGTCAGGGTCACGTGAATTCCCATGTAGAGCGTGGACTGATCATCGCTTGCAAAGTCGTTGTGGCCCAGATTCCAGCCCAGCTTGCCGCCGGCAAACGACGCCCCCAGCGACAGCGCGCCGGCCCAGAACAGCTGGTGAACACCGCTGATCGAGGCGATCATGAACAACAGCATGGTAATCACGAACATCCAGGCCTGGCGGGCACGATAGTCGAGCACGTGCATGGCATCAAGACGACGCGCCCAGATGGGCATGAACACCGCCAGGGTGGTCAGCGGCAAGGCGGTGGTGATCAGCACCTGTTCGAAGCGGGCAAAGCCGAACTGCTCGTTGAGCAGCACCACCAGCAAGGCAATGACCATCAGGTTGCCGCTGCCAAAGACGAACATCGTCATCATGTAGCGCCGATACCAGCGGTCAGTGCGCAGAATGTCAAACGCCGCGCGCAGCTGGCCGCCGCTGCGGCCGCGGCGCTGATGCAGCTCTTCGTGCTGAATGCGTCGCCCCTGCCGAACCCGCGTCGTCTGATAGCGCCAGGCAGTCAGCAGGCCGACCAGGCCGGCCGCCGGAAAGACCAGCCGCCAGACCTCCGGCCACCAGGTCATCAGCAAGCCGATGACCGTGGACACGCCGGCAATGGTCAGCGAATAGATGATGGTGATCCGGGCGGTGATCCGCGCGCGCACCTGACGCGGAAAGTTCGCCCGCCATATCGCCGCGCGCAGGGTAATGACGCCGGCCCAGCACAGCCGCGCGGCAATCATGCCGGCAGCAATGGCCACCAGGCCGATCCGATGGGTCGGCACCAGCGCAATCAGCGCTAGAAACACGCTGGTCAAGGCCATCAGCGCGGCCACCCAGGCGGCCTTGTCGCGCCCTTCAGCCAGGCCGGAAATCCACAGGCTGACCATATTGGCAAACGCCGGCGCACCGGCTACCAGCGCCACGGCCAGGTTGACCCAGACCGGCTCGGCCACCGCAGCGAACTGCGTCTTGACCACAATGCCGACCACGCCGCCTTCGAGCGCACCCAGCGCCACCGCCATGGCCGCGTTGGCGCGCACCTCCCGCGGCATCAGGGTACGGGCGACAAAGGGCAGTGTTGATTTGCGGGCAGCAGGCATGCCGGCATTCTAGTGCACCCCGACATGCCGGGAAACCGTGGCGCCGTAACCGCTCGTCGCGGATAGAATGTGCGCATGGAACAAAACGCCAACGCAGCCGCCTGGCTGGAAAAAACGCTTACGACTGACATCCCGCTCGGCGGCGCGATGGCACTGCGCGTATGCCGCCTTGACGAAGCCGGCGTGGAGCTCGCCCTGCCGCTGGATCCGAACATCAACGACAAGGGCACGGCCTTTGGCGGGGCGCTGGCCAGCGCAATGATCCTGGCGGGCTGGTCGCTGCCGCGGCTGATCCTGCGCCGCGCCGGAGTCGATGCCGAGCTCGTCATCGGGCGCTGCGAAATCCGCTTTTCAACCCCGGTCGACACGGCTTTTCGGGCCACCTGCCGCTGGCCGGAAGCGTCGGCCCAGCAGCGCTTTCTGGACCGTCTCGAACAACGAGGTCGCGCCAGCCTGGAGCTCGAGCCCGAACTGCTTGCCGGCGGCAAGGTGGCAGCCAGGCTCGCGGCCAAGTATGCTGCTCTGGTCAGGAGCTGAGTGGGAACCCCGATGCGCAAGCCGTTGATTTTCATTCTGATGGCGTTGACCCTGGCCGCCTGCGCCGGCGGCAGCCAGATGCAGCGCGAGCGCCAGCAGGCCATGGACCTGTGGCGGGAGATGGTGCGCTGGAACGAACATGACGCCCTGGTGGACATGATTCACCCCGACTGGCTGGCCGAACACCCCGTTCGCAGCGTGGACCTCGAACGCCTGCGCCAGTTCCGGGTCACCGAGTACCGCCCCCGCCAGATCAACAGCACGGCCGACGGCACACAGGTGGAACGCATCGCACAGATTCGGATGTATCATGTTCACAGCGCCCGCGAACGCGTCATTCAGCATCGCGAAGTCTGGCGCTGGGACGAAACCCGGGGGCGCTGGCTGCTCCACTCCGGTCTGCCGGATCCAAGCCGGAACTGAGTAACGGGGTACACCGGGACCGGGCCTTCGCCGTCAAGCTGAAAACGGAGGGTCGGACTGATGCGAACCATTGCCATTGTCAACGCCAAGGGCGGCTGCGGCAAATCGACTGTCGCCACCTCGCTGGCCGCCGCCCTGGCCTGGGAAGGCTACGCGGTGGCGCTGGGCGACATGGATCCCCAGCACTCGGCCGGCGACTGGCTCGAGCTGCGCCCTGACGATTATCCCGAGATCATTGCCGCCGAGCCCCACAAGGGCCAGCTGCGCGCGCCCGCCGAAGCCGACACGCTGGTGCTCGATACACCGGCCGCCGTTTCCGGGCAGGAGCTGGGCAACATCGTTCGGCGCTCGCAAACCCTGCTGGTTCCCGTGTTGCCCTCACCGGTGGACATGCGCGCGGCCTGGCGATTCCTCAACCAGCTGCTGCCGCTCAAGCCGGTCAAGGAGAAAAAGGTGCGCGTCGGGCTGGTGGCCAACCGCATCAAGCCCCACACCGTCATCTTTCGCGAACTCACGGGCTTTCTCGATGACTTTCGGGTGCCGGTCGTTGGCCGCCTGCGCGATTCGATGAACTACGTGCGCGCCTTTGAACAGGGGCTGAGCGTCTCCGACCTGCCGCCTTATCTGGCTTGGCAGGATTGGGAGCAATGGGAGGAATTGATGGGCTGGATTCGGAGCAGAAGATCGATTGGAAAGGGGTAAGTGTGAAGTGTGAAGTGTGAAGTGTGAAGTGGGGAGTGTGAAGTGTGAGTACCAAGTGTCAAGTATCAGGGGGTTGGGGGACGGGGTGGTTGTCTATCAGCCTTGCTTTGCCCAGCCAGGCGGCGGCGAACAATCTGCCGGGTTCGCCGGGGGTTGCCGGCGCCAGGTTCCGGGGTGAACGCCATTCCAGGTAGTCCGGGCGAAATCCGGCGCTCTCGAGTGTTTCGATCGCACGCTCTTTGAGCACCGCGAAATCTTCGCCGGCGGCCAGCGCGCGGGCCGTTTCGACCAGCACGCGGTGTAGTGCCGGCGCAGTCGCGCGCTGCCCTGCGTCGAGATAGCCGTTGCGCGAGCTCATTGCCAGGCCGTCAGCCTCGCGCGCAATCGGCGCGCCGACCAGCTCGACGGGCAGCGACAGATCGCGCGCCATTTTCCGCAGAATCAACAGCTGCTGAAAGTCCTTTTTGCCAAAGACCGCGAGGTCGGGCTGAACCTGGCTGAACAGCCGCAACACCACGGTGGCGACACCATCAAAATGCCCGGGCCGCGAGCGCCCGCACAGGCAATCGGACAGGGCTGCCGGCACGCGCAGCATGAACGGATCATCGAGCGGATACATGACCTCGACCGGCGGCGCCCAGACCAGATCGCAGCCAACCGAGGCCAGGCCCTCGAGATCAGCGTCAAGGCTGCGGGGATAGGCCTCGAAATCCTCGCCGGGGCCGAACTGCGTCGGGTTGACGAAGATGGACGCCACCGTCGCCTCGCAGCGCCGGCCGGCCTCCTCGACCAGCCCGAGGTGGCCACGATGCAGATTGCCCATGGTGGGCACGAACCCGACCCGACCGCGCTTCTCACGCAAGCGCGCAACCGCATCGCGCAGCTCCGCCAGTGACTCGATAACCCGCGGCATTACTGCCAGGCGTGTTCCGGGCCGGGAAAGCGGCGCTCGCGCACCGCGGTGACGTAGGCCTCGAGTGCTTTGGACACGCTGCCGCCGTCGCCAAGAAAGTCGTGCACGAACTTTGGCACCTTGCCGCCGGAAACGCCCAGCATGTCGTGCAGCACGAGCACCTGTCCGTCGACTTCACTGCCGGCGCCGATGCCGATCACCGGAATACTCAACGCCGCGGTCACCTCGCGCGCCAGCGATGCCGGGACGCATTCCAGAACCAGCAGGCCGGCGCCGGCCTCGGCCAGCGCCTGAGCGTCGTCTTTCAGGCGCTGCGCCGCGCCTTCTTCGCGGCCCTGCACGCGATAGCCACCGAGCTGATGAACGTGCTGGGGAGTCAGGCCGAGATGAGCGCACACCGGCACGCCGCTGGCCACCATCGAGGCAACGGTGTCGGCATGGGCACGGCCGCCTTCGAGCTTGACCATCTGCGCGCCGGCGCGCATCAGCTCCGCTGCGGCAGCCATGGCGGTGGGCCGGTCGTGATAACTCATGAACGGCAGGTCACTGATCAGCAGCGGACGCTTCAGGCCGCGGCGCACGGCCCGGGTGTGATAGACCATGTCGTCAACCGTGACCGGCAGGGTGGAATCACGCCCCTGGACCACGTTACCCAGCGAGTCGCCAACCAGCACACAGTCCACGCCGGCGGCGTCGAGCAGGCGGGCGAAGCTGGCATCGTAGGCGGTCAGCATGGCAATCGGGCGGCCCTCGCTCTTCATGGTGGCCAGCGACGGCACGCTTACGGGACTGCTGGCGGTACTCATCAACGCGTCTCCATACTTTTCTTCAACGGTTCAAACTTCGAATGCGGTCCGGGTCGAATGCCGGCGCGCTCATTATCTGCCAGTTGGGCCAGCAGTGCATCCACCCGATCCAGGCCGGGCACCATCCGCTTTGGCGCCAGCTCGGCCAGCGGCAGCAGCACAAAGGCCCGCTGATGCAGTCGCGGATGGGGCACGGTCAGCCCCGGCTCATCGATTTTCTCATCGCCGTAGAGCAGCAGATCAAGATCGATCACCCGCGGCCCCCAGCGCCGATCGCTGCGCGCCCGCCCCAGCTCCGACTCGACGGTCAGCAGTTCACGCAGCAGCGCCGCGGCCCCCAGCCGGGTGCGCAGCCCGGCGACCGCGTTGAGAAACTCGGGCTGATCCGTATCGCCCCAGGGCGGAGTGCAATAAAAGCCGGAAACGCAGTGCACGGACACATCGGCCAGCGCATGTACCCGCGCCAGCGCGGCATCGAGCGTGGCCGCCCGGTCACCCAGGTTGGCGCCCAGCCCCACCCAGGCTTCGATCAAGAGGCCGCCTTGCGACGCTTTTTGCGCCGTTGACGCTTGCCGGGCGCTGCACGAGTCATTTCCCGACGTTCATCACCATCGACTTCCTGGAAAGTGGTCCACCAGTCAGCCAGCTCCTGCAGCTCGGGATTCTCGATGGCACGCAGCAGCAGAAAGTCGTAGGCAGCGCGAAACCGGCGCTCGCTCATCAGGCGAAACGCGCGCTTGCCACGCCGCCTCTCGAAGCGCGGCTGCAGGCACCACATCTCCTTGGCCATGCTGGAAAAACGCCGGTGAATGGCCACCCGCTGCGCCTGAGCCGCAAATGCTTCTTCGCCGGACACGGCCAGCGCTTCGACCTGCGGCAGCCCCTCGGCAACCAGCTGCTCGGAACGCGCACTGACCCGCTGCCAAAGAAAGGCCGCGAACAGAAAGGCCGGCGTGACCGGCTTGCCCTCGGCCACGCGCTGGTCGGTATTCTGCAGCGCCTGCTCGACGAGCACCGGAGGCCTGGCGGGATCATCAAACAGATTCGGAAACAACGGCTCCCACAGCCTGAAGCGAACCAGGGCCTGGAAAGTCGGCCAGGCGCGCCCGCCCATGAACAGCTTGATGATTTCATCGAACAGGCGTGCCGGAGGGATGTCGTGAAGCAGTTCGGCCATTTCCGGGATCGGCGCGGCCGTGGCCGGGTCGAGTTCCAGGTCGAGCTTGATCTTGAAGCGTACCGCCCGCAGCAGGCGCACCGGGTCCTCACGATAGCGGGTGACCGGATCGCCGATCAGGCGCAGGCGGCGCTTGAGCAAATCGTCGTAGCCACCCACATAGTCGCGGATGGTGGCCGTGTGCGGGTCATACATCAGGGCGTTGATGGTGAAATCCCGGCGTCGGGCGTCCTCGGCCTCGCTGCCCCACACGTTGTCGCGCACCAGCCGCCCCTGATCGACCTCACGGTGCTGATCGTCACCGCCGTCGCCCTCGCCGCTGCCGCGAAAGGTTGCCACTTCGATGACTTCGCGCCCGAAGCGGATATGAGCCAGCCGGAAGCGCCGGCCAATCAGGCGTGCGTTGCGAAAGAGCTCTGCGACCTGTTCCGGTGTGGCGTCGGTCGCCACATCGAAATCCTTGGGGTGATGGCCAAGAACCAGGTCGCGGATGCTGCCGCCAACGATGTAGGCCAGATAACCGGCCTGCTGCAATCGCTCGACGACCTTGCAGGCATTGACGCTGACGCGCTCAGGGCGAATGCCGTGACGCTTCTGGGGGATGATGCTTGCCGGATCAGACAATGGGTACGTTCCGTTTTCAGTGTGAAGTACAGACGGTCGCTGCGGCCCGTTCTTCTGACGGCGCAGCTGTTAAAATGCAGTTTATCACCTGCCTGCACTCAAGCTCTTCCAAGTCTGGCCGGGGCCGCAGGCAAGCCCGGCAGCCAACCCGGAAAATAACTACATGACCTTCGTTGTTACCGAAAACTGCATCAAGTGCAAATACACCGACTGCGTTGAAGTCTGCCCCGTCGACTGTTTTCACGAAGGCCCCAACTTTCTGGTCATCGACCCCGAGGAGTGCATCGACTGCACTCTGTGCGAGCCCGAGTGCCCGGTGCAGGCGATCTATCCCGAAGACGACCTGCCCGCCGATCAACAGCATTTTCTCGAGCTCAACGAGGAGCTGTCGCAGGAGTGGCCGGTCATTACCGAAATGAAGCCGGCACCCGAAGATGCCGAACAATGGGAAGACGTGCCGGACAAGTTCAAGTATCTGGAGCGCTGAGTCTGGCGCAACCAGCGGCGAGCACCGCGTTCATTCAGCGCTCACGCAGCCAGCGGGCGCTCACCCCAGCTGTTCGCGCAGACGGGCCAGCACGAATTCCGCGCGGTCCATGTCAATGACTTCGCCATCGGCGTCGAGCAGCTCGACCCGCGTGATGACCTTGCCTCTGGATTCTTCCTCGACCACGTGGGCGATGTAATCGCCGCTGTAATCAATCGTGTCGGGGCGACTCCAGAACGTCAGCCGGTCGAAAAAGCCGATCTCGGGGCGAATCGGCTCATGGCTGAAGTGAAACTGATAGCGCCGCTGCCGTTCGTCTATGCGCTGGAGCTGCATGCCGTTTTGATCCAGCAGATCGCGCAGGTTCTGCCACACGCTTTCGGCTTCGCCCTGCACTGCGAGGTAAAGACCGGTGCGGCCAAAACGGATCTGCGAGCGCGACTGCTCGGCAACCGAGCTGGGCTGCACCTCCGGCGGCAGTTCCTGATTGCCCTGGGCGGCCAGCTCCGGCAGCGAATGGCCGGGCACCTCGTAGGTGTTGCGCACCTCGGGCTGGTCCAGGCCCGGAGGCGCCTCGATGGGCTTGACCTCCTCGCTGGCAACGTAGATGGGTTGCTTTTCGCGGCTGGAGCAGGCGGCCAGCGTCAGCAGCGCGGCCGGCATGAGAATGAACAGGGTTCGGGCTCGAGTCATACCCCTTGGAATCCGGTCAGTGATATACGTTCAGTCGCTGCAGTCACGGCCAGAATGCTTTCTCGCCGACCGCGTGCTGACAACGACCGCATGAAACAGCAGCGCAGTTTATGCAACATGCCAGCTCACGTCCAGCAGGCTGGTGGGGTCATTAACCATGCGGCGAGCGCATGAAAGCAACTCGATCCTTGGATGCAACATCATTCAGGTCCTCCAGTCTTGCGTGTTGAACGCCTGGGCGTGTCCATGTTCCGGCTTGCTTGCGGCCCCCCTGGGGCGCAAGTATCCTGACGACAGGCGGATTGTAACCCAGGCCGGCGCGCTGTCGCGGCGTCGACACAGCATAACCTACTGATTAAACGAAACCTTTACATTTCATGAGCCACTCTGACATCAAGCTTTCTTCTCCGCCGCTGGAAGCCACCGGCGGCGCAACCATTCAACTCGACGACTGCCTCGGGCAGCCATTGGTGGTCTACTTCTACCCCCGCGACAACACGCCCGGCTGCACCCGCCAGGGCGAGGCCTTTCGCGATCACTTTCCGGCCTTCGAGCAGGCGGGCTGTCGCATTCTCGGGGTCTCGCGCGACTCCTTGAAAAGTCATCAGCGCTTTGCCGAAAAGCATGATTTTCCGTTTTCGCTGATCGCCGACCCGGACGAGATCCTGTGCCGACAGTTCGATGTGATCAAGGAAAAGAACATGTACGGCAAGAAGGTCATGGGCATCGAGCGCAGCACTTTTCTGTTCGACGCCGACGGCAAGCTGGTGCACGAGTGGCGCAAGGTGCGCGTGCCCGGCCATGTTGAAGAAGTACTCGAAGCCGTTCAGGCACTTGGCTGAGCACGATCTTTTTGCACCTCTGGAGTCATTGTCATGGCGGAGCATCCGCGGCTCTACATTCTCGACACCAACGTGCTGATGCACGACCCCACGGCGTTGTTCCGCTTCGCCGAGCACGATGTCTTCTTGCCCATGATCGTGCTCGAAGAGCTTGATCGAGCCAAGAAGGGCGTGTCCGAGGTGGCTCGCAACGTGCGTCAGGTCAGTCGCTTCATCGGGCAGATGATGGAAGACGAAGAGTCGCTGGATGCCGGTGTGCCCATCAGCGAGCCCGATGGCTTGCGCCTGGAGGCCGGAAACGGTCGCCTGTATTTTCAGACCGAGCCACTGGGCGGCAGCGACGAGCTGGTCGGCGACCGCGCGCTGGCCGACAACGAAATCCTGCTGGCCGCGCTCGGCCTCGAAAAGCGCCATGAGCACCGGCAGGTGATTCTGGTCTCCAAGGACATCAACCTGCGCATCAAGGCGGCCATCCACGGCATCACCGCAGAGGACTATCACAGCGATCGGGCGCTCGACGACCTCAGCCTGCTCTACTCGGGCATCCGCGAGCGCGACAACCGCTTCTGGACCGAGCGCGATACGCGCGACTCCTGGACCGAACACGGGCGAACCTTCTATCGCATTGGCCGCGAAGCCGACGATGCATGGCACCCCAACCAATGCCTGCGCATCGACGACGACAACGGTCTGGAAATCATCGTTCGTCAGGTCGGAGCCGACAGCGTGGTATTCGAGGTGGCACCCGACTACTGCCGCTCTCAGCACGGCGTGTGGGGTATCCATGCGCGCAATCCGGAGCAGAATTTCGCCCTCAACCTGCTGATGGATCCCGAGATCGACTTCGTGACCCTGCTGGGTACGGCCGGCACCGGCAAGACGCTGCTGGCGCTCGCCGCCGGCCTGTCGCAGACGCTCGACGACAAGATTTATCGTGAGATCATCATGACCCGTGCAACCGTGTCGGTCGGCGACGAGATCGGCTATCTGCCCGGCACCGAGGAGGAAAAGATGACGCCCTGGATGGGCGCATTGACCGACAATCTGGAAGTGCTGACCGAAAGCGACACCACAACCAACGACTGGGGCCGGGCGGTAACCAACGAGCTGGTGGCCTCACGCGTGAAGATCCGCGCGCTGAGCTTCATGCGCGGGCGCACTTTTCTCAACCGCTACCTGATCATCGACGAGGCGCAGAACCTCACGCCCAAGCAGATGAAAACGCTGATCACGCGCGCCGGCCCGGGCACCAAGATCGTGTGTCTGGGCAACGTCGAGCAGATCGACACGCCCTACCTGACCGAAACCACCTCGGGGCTGACGTATGCCGTCGATCGCTTCAAGGACTGGCAGCACGCCGGCCACATCACGCTCAAGCGCGGTGAACGCTCGCGGCTGGCCGATTTTGCGTCCGAACACCTCTGAGCCCGGCAGCCCGAACGGGGCGCCCTCGCCCATCCATACCAGTCAAAGACCGGAAGCGAATCCGTAGCGCAGATCTGCAGTCGCGTTGCCGTCGCTGTCGTAGCTTCTCTCGGCCGCAAAGGAATGCTTCCCCAGGGCGAGCACGGAGGTGCAGCGCGTCCCGTAGCGCTCGCCGACAATGAATGGCGGCGACAGAAAACGCTCCAGCTCGGGGCCGACGCCGGTGTCGGGCAGCTCCGAATCCGACGCCGTCTCGCGATCATCCATCAGCGCGAACAGCCGTTCGACATCGAACGATGCGGCCGTTTCCAGGCCGCGCATGGCCGTGATCACGCGACGGGACTTGGGCCAGTCGGCATCCAGCAGGCCGTTGGCCAGGGCATGCACGCCCGGCCTGACGGCCTCGACCGGACCATGGGAAGAGGCGTACCAAAGGGATTTCTCATCGCCGACCAGCAGGTTGAACGGCCCGTAGTCCTCTCGCCGCGCGTGGATCTGACGTGCATAAGCCTCGGGCGCAGCGCCGCTTTCGATGAAGCGCAAAGGCAGCTCGCCGCGCGAGCGCGAGCCGGGCGGCGCATCCGGATCGCGAAAATTGGTCACCGCCGCCCAGCGCCCGCGGCGGCCAACGGCCAGCCAGGTGCCGCCGGCCTGCTCGTCGCGCCCGGCCAGCGGCCCCTGCGGCCAGCGCCACCAGGCCAGCGGCCTTGCCGGGCGCTGGTGCATTTCGTCGCGATTGGCCGCCAGCAGCAAATGGCGCGGCTGATCGGGCTGAAAGCTGAAAGCGATCAGGCACATATCGATTCATTCCGGACGTCTGCCATGGCTGCAGTATGCCGCAAAGTGCCGGAGTGCTGCGGCAGTGCCCGCCAGGACGACCCCGGTCCCGGGCCCAGTCCCGGAGCGGTCAGAAAACCCCGAGCTCCAGGCCGGCGGCCATGGCCAGGCCAAGTTCGCGACCCTGGTCCACGAATTCGTCGCGCCAGTCGCCGCGGCAGATCACCATCTCCTGCGCCGGCTTCCAGTCGAGCCCGCCACAGATGCTCTCGATGGCCCGGCGCGTGGCGGTGCCGTCCTTGCCGGCGCGGATCAGCGCGGCATACGGCATGGCGTCGGTATGGCCCAGCAGCGAATAGAAGCTGCGGTCGAAGAAATCCTTGAGCGCGCCGGCCATGTAGCCGAGATTTTCCGGGGTGATGAACACGACCGCGTCGGCGACGAGCACGTCATCCGCGTCGGCCTCCAGCGGCCGCACATGCCGGGTCTGCACCCCGTCGACGGCGCTGTCTTCAGCGCCGTCGACAACCGCTTGGGTCAGCCTGCGGATATTGGGCGAAGGATCATGCCCGATGACGACCAGGCGCTTCACCTCAGGTGGCCGCCGCGGCCGGCTGCGCAGCCTGCGAGGCAAACGTCAGATCGTCTTCCCCGGCGTCGACGCGCACGGTGTCGCCGGGCATGAACTCGCCGGCCAGGATTTTCTGGGCAAGCGGGTTCTCGAGCCGGCTCTGGATGGCGCGCTTGAGCGGGCGAGCGCCGTAGACCGGGTCGAAGCCGGCGCGGCCGATCAGATCCAGCGCAGCGTCGGTGATTTCGAAACCGATATCGCGCTCGGCCAGGCGCTGGCGCAGATAGTCGACCTGAATGGCGGCAATGTCGTGGATCTGGGCCTGATCGAGCGGGTGGAAGACGACCAGCTCGTCGACGCGGTTGATGAACTCCGGGCGAAAATGCTGGCCGACGACTTCCATCACCGCCGCTTTCATCGCCTCGTAGCCCTGACCGTGCAGCTCCTGGATACGGTCGGAGCCCAGGTTGGAGGTCATGACGATCACGGTGTTGCTGAAATCCACCGTGCGCCCCTGCCCGTCGGTCAGGCGCCCGTCATCGAGCACCTGCAGCAGGATATTGAACACTTCCGGGTGGGCCTTTTCGACCTCGTCGAGCAAGATTACAGAGTACGGCCGACGGCGGACGGTTTCGGTCAGATAGCCGCCCTCCTCGTAGCCGACGTAACCCGGCGGGGCGCCGATCAGGCGGGCGACGGCGTGCTTTTCCATGAACTCCGACATGTCGATGCGCACCATGGCGTCTTCGGTGTCGAACAGGAAACTCGCCAGCGATTTGCACAGCTCGGTCTTGCCCACGCCGGTCGGGCCCAGAAACAGGAAGGAGCCATTGGGCCGGTTGGGGTCGGCCAGTCCGGCCCTGGAGCGGCGGATGGCGTCGGCCACGGCGGTGACGGCCTCGTCCTGGCCGATGACGCGTTCGTGGAGCGCCTCTTCCATCTTCAACAGCTTGTCGCGCTCGGCCTCGAGCATCTTCGACACCGGAATGCCGGTCCAGCGGCTGACGACCTCGGCGATTTCCTCGTCGGTGACCTTGTTGCGCAGCAGGGTGAACTCGTCACTGTCATCGCTGGTTTCGGCCTGCCGGAGCTGCTGTTCGAGCTCGGGAATGCGCCCGTGTTGCAGCTCGGCCATGCGCGAGAGATCCTGCGCCCGGCGCGCGTTGTCGAGCTCGGCGCGGGCGCGCTCGAGCTCTTCCTTGAGGTGGGTGACATCCTGAACCGATCCCTTCTCGGTCTTCCAGACCTCTTCGAGATCGGCGTACTCGCGCTCGAGTTCGTCGATCTGTTCCTCAAGATCGGCCAGGCGCTTGCGCGAGGCCTCGTCGGTTTCCTTCTTGAGCGCCTCGCGCTGGATCTTGAGCTGGATCAGCCGGCGCTCGAGCCGGTCGAGGGCCTCGGGCTTGGAGTCGATTTCCATGCGGATGCGGCTGGCGGCCTCGTCCATCAGGTCGATGGCCTTGTCGGGCAGCTTGCGATCGGTAATGTAGCGCTGCGACAGGGTCGCGGCGGCCACCAGCGCCGGGTCGGTGATGTCGACGCCGTGGTGAACCTCATAGCGCTCGACCAGGCCGCGCAGGATGGCAATGCTGTCCTCGACCGTCGGTTCCTCGACCAGAACCCGCTGGAAGCGGCGCTCGAGCGCGGCGTCCTTCTCGATGTTTTCGCGGTACTCGTTGAGCGTGGTCGCACCCACGCAGTGCAGCTCGCCGCGCGCCAGCGCCGGCTTGAGCATGTTGCCGGCATCCATCGAGCCTTCGGCCTTGCCGGCGCCGACCACGGTATGGATCTCGTCGATGAACAGAATGATCTTGCCTTCTTCGCGCTTGAGCTCGTTGAGCACGGCCTTGAGCCGCTCCTCGAACTCGCCACGGTACTTGGCCCCGGCGATCAGCGCGCCCAGATCGAGCGAGAGCACGCGCTTGTTCTTGAGCCCTTCGGGCACTTCGCCGTTGACGATACGCTGGGCCAGGCCCTCGACAATGGCGGTCTTTCCCACGCCCGGTTCGCCGATGAGCACGGGGTTGTTCTTGGTGCGGCGCTGCAGCACCTGCACGGTGCGGCGAATTTCCTCGTCGCGGCCGATCACGGGGTCAAGGCGCGACTGCTCGGCCTTCTCGGTCAGGTCGATGGTGTATTTCTGCAGGGCCTCGCGGGTGTCTTCGGCGTTGGGGTCGTCGACCTTCTCACCGCCCCGGACCGACTCGATCGCGTCCTCGATGGCCTGGCGGGTCACCCCGGCCTGATGGAGCAGCTCGGTCAGGCCCACCCGGGCCTCGAGCACGGCCAGCACGAACAGCTCAGAGGCAATATAGGCGTCACCGCGCTTGCTTGCGATCTTGTCGGTGAGGTTGAGCACGCGACCGAGGTCGTTGGACAGGTTGATCTGGCCGGCCTGACCGGTCACGGTGGGAAAACCTTCGACTTTCTTGCCCAGAGTCGAGCGCAGTTGATCGACCTGCGCACCCGAGCGCGACAGCAGGCCGCGAATGCCGCCGCCTTCCTGATCGAGCAGCGCCAGCATCAGGTGCTCGGGCTCAAGCACGGCATGATCCAGCCCCAGTGCCAGGGACTGCGCCTCGCCCAGCGCCTGCTGGAACCGGGCAGTCAGTTTATCCATTCGCATAACGGCTTGACTTCCTTGTGAATCCTTGGCTTATCCACAGAATTGGGTTCGGTCGCAGTGGAATCAAGTGGCAACGGTCGTGATATCCCTTTAGACTTGGCCGCGACTCTGTGTAAGGGGGCAGTCCTTGTCACGTATCCAACTGAATTTATTGGCGACAGCCGCCCTGCTGTCCGCACTGGCGTCTGCCGCGGGCCCGGCGGCCGCTGAAGCCTGGCTGCGTATCGACCAACCGCATGCTCTGCAGCGTGAGACGCTGCCGCCGGAGGCAATGGACTACGGCCACTTCATCTGGCTGCCTGAGCACACGGCCAATCGAGTCATTGGCAGCCGGCCAGCTCACCGTTTCGAGCGGCCCTTCGACATGCGCATCGACCAGGCTTATTTCGACCCGGCTGAAGGCTTTCCGCAGCTGCCAGAGGAGTGGCTGCGGACTGGCCCCGGCCCCGGCAGCGACTGGCACCTGATCCAGTTCACGGGGCCGATCCGTCCGCAGTGGCTGGAGCGTCTGCGGGAATCCGGCCTGGAGCCGGTTCAGTACATCGCCCCGTTCGGCTACATCGTGTGGGGGCGCGCCAAGGCAGTCGAGGCCGCGCGCACACTCGATCATCTGCGTTTTGCCGGCAGCCTGCCACCGATCATGCGCGTGCCGCAGGCCAGCCGCACCCCCGACGCGACCGGGACGGTCAAGGCCATGGCCCTGATACACAGGGGCGAGCAGAAACGCATCATCAGCGCCATGACCGCGGCGGGCGCCACCATCCGGCGGCGCACGAGCCCGGAGCAACTGCTGACGCTGATAGAGCTCGAAATCGCCAACCGGCACTGGCTTGAGCTGGCGCGGACCCGCGGCGTGCTGACGCTGCAGCGCATAGCCGACGATGGCGGGTCGCGGGGTGAGCTCAGCGGCCAGTCTCTCATTGGCGATCATGATGACATCAGCCAGCTCGACCCAGGCTTTGCGCAGAACCTCGCCGCCATGCATGTCGACGGCAACGGCGTGAGGGTCAGCGTCGTTGACGGCGGCATCCGCGATTCCCACGTCGATCTGGCCGACCGCATGCGCCCCTGCGAAAGCCTGGGTGAGTCAGCCAGCTCATGCTCCAAAGCCAATGACAGCCACGGTACGCATGTCGCCGGGGCCATTGCGGGCACGGGCACAAGCGGCGTGAGAGATAACGGCTTTCTGCGCGGCCTGGGTATTGCACCGGGCGCGGGCCTGGTGCAGCAGCGCTACTGCGACTTTCTTGGCACCGAATCGTCCTGCAGCGGCGCCATGGCAGCTGACGCCATGCTCACCATTTTTGGGGAGTCCGCCGCCAGCGCCGCGGTAATTGCCAATAATTCCTGGGGGCCGGCCGGCTCACCCCAGGGCTACGACATCCCCACGCGACAGCTGGACATGATCACCCGCGATGCCGCGCCGCAGACGAGCAGCAAACACCCCGTGCTACCGGTCTGGGCAATCAATAATGGGTACGGCGACGGGGACTACGATTGTGCCCCGTCTTCGCTCGGCTCACCGGACGAGGCCAAGAACCTGCTGGCGGTCGGCTCCACGACGCTGCAAAACTCCCGCAATGGCGGCACGATGCTGGACTTGTCCGACAACAGCGCTCACGGTCCGGCCTGCGACGGGCGGCTGGTGCCGCATATCGTCGCACCGGGCTGCCATACCGACAGCACCCTTTCGGCGTCCGATAGCGCGTTCGGGCTGAAGTGCGGCACCTCGATGGCTGCCCCCATGGTGGCCGGTGCGGCGGCTCTGTTTTTCGAGCAGTACCGCTCTCACCACGGACGCTTTCCCAGCCCGGCGCTGACCAAGGCCCTGCTCACCGCCAGCGCGCGCGACCTGGCGGGCCAGCGCGACGCCGACAACATCCCGATGAATCATCGACCTGATCGAAAACAGGGCTGGGGGCGGATTCAGCTTGATCAGGCGTTGATGCCCGGGCTGCCCACAGCCATGATCGATCAGACCACCACCTTTACCTATAGCGGACAGGCCTGGACGGGCAGCTTCACGATTGCCGATCCCTCGCAGCCTGTTCAAGTGCAGCTGGCCTGGACCGACGCCCCCGGCCCGGGCACCGGCGGCACCGTGGCAGCCTGGGTCAACGATCTCGATCTGTCCGTTACGGTCAACGGTGAGGAATACCTTGGTAACAACATCGACAGCGCCAGCGGCTGGTCGGTCGCTGGAGGTGTGCCCGACATCAGGAACAATCTCGAAGGCGTCGTGCTGTCGCCTTTGCAACATGCGGGTCAGGCGCTGACCGTAACCGTCAGCGCCATCAACCTTGCCGGAGACGCGCTGGAGCCGTGGCAGCCGGTCAGTCCACGGCAGGATTTTGCCCTGGTGGGACGCAACCTGGCCGCGCCGGGCCAGCCGGTAGCGTTGCGGTTCGTCGAGCAGCCCGCACCCGCTCAGGCCGGCTCGAACCTGGAGCCGGTTCGCGTTCAGCTGGTGGATTCATCCGGCAATGACGTCACTCTGGTGCACGAGCGCGACATCACCGTCGAGCTGGAAGGCTGCAGCAGACTGACGCCGCTGGCCGGCACAAAGCGCAAGCGCAGCCACAACGGGCAGGCCGAGTTCGATGATCTCAGCATCGACGCACCCGGTCTGTGGCGCCTGCGCAGCGCCTCGTCGGATGCCGCCATTCAAAGTGCCCTGAGCAACGAGTTTGCCATCGGCTCGATGGGGCTGTTCGATGACCGTTTCGAGGCGGCCTGTGTGCCCTGACAGGCGAGACCCGCCCGGCCCTGGTTCACCGCCCCGTTTCATCGTCGTCGAAGCGGTGAAAAGCAGGCTCAAACATCGCGGATTGCCAGCAGCCGGATCTCGGTCATGTCCTCGATGGCGTAGCGAATGCCCTCCCGGCCCAGCCCGGAGTCCTTGGTGCCACCATAGGGCATGTGATCAACGCGGAAGCTTGGCACGTCGTTGATGATCACACCGCCCACCTCCAGCCGATTCCAGGCCTTGTTGATCTTCGAGATATCGCGGGTGAACAGGCCCGCCTGCAGACCGTAGCGCGAGGCGTTGATATCTTCGAGCGCTTGATCGAAATCAGCAAAGCGCTCCAGAGTCACCACCGGCCCGAAAACCTCTTCATTGCGCAGCTTGCTGTCGGCCGGCGGGTTCTCGACCACGGCCGGGCGCACGCTGCTGCCTTCGCGCTCGCCGCCCACAAGCAGCCGGCCGCCGCCGTCGACGGCCTCCCCGATCCAGTCGACCACGCGCTTGGCGTCGTCTTCGGTAATCATGGGGCCGACCCGGGTTGCCTCGTCACGCGGGTCGCCACCGGATAGCTTGCCGACCTGTTCGCAAAGCTTGTCGCGGAAAGTGGCGTATATTTCGTCGTGCACCAGTACGCGCTGAACCGACACGCAGCTTTGTCCCGACTGGTAGAAACCGCCAAAGACCACCCGGTCGACCGCATCGTCGACATCGGCGTCGTGATCGATCAGGCAGGCCGCATTGCCGCCGAGCTCCATGACCACCGGCTTCTTGCCGGCCGCCGCCTTGAGTTTCCAGCCGACCAGGTCGGAGCCGGTGAAGCTCAGCAGCTTCAGGCGCTCGTCTTCGGTGAAGCCGGCCGCCTCGTCGCGATCAACGCACAGAATGGAAAACGCGCCCTCGGGCAGATCGCACTCGGCCAGGATTTCGCCGATCAGCAGCGCCCCGGCCGGCGTTTTGGCCGCCGGCTTGAGAATGAACGGGCAGCCGGCGGCAATGGCCGGCGCCACCTTGTGGGCAACCAGGTTATAGGGAAAATTGAACGGCGTGATGAACGACACCGGGCCTAGCGGCACCCGTTTCCACATGCCGGTGTAGCCCTCGGTGCGCGGGCTGATATCCATCGGAATCACCTCGCCGCCGATACGGGTCGCCTCCTCGGCGGCAACCTGAAACGTCTCGATCAGGCGAGTGACCTCACCTTTGGCATCACGCCGGACCTTGCCGCCCTCGACGATCAGCACCTCGATGAGCTCTTCTTCGCGCTCGCGGCAGCGCTCGAAGCAGTGCAGCAGGATATCGCGCCGCCGATAGGCCGGCAGCTCGGCCATCGGCCGGGTCGCTTTCACGGCCGCGGCAATGGCCTCATCGACAACCGCGCCATCGGCCTGCGCCACCCGCCAGGCGACGCTGCCGGTGTGCTTGTCGATCACCTCGAGGTCTTCGTTGGCGAACGCGGCGCGGTTGGCAAGATAATATGGCAGGGCTTTGACTGTCATGGCTCGACTCCAGCGGCAATCCCACTTCACAGACTAACGCAGCCCCAGTGAACCTGCAGCGAGCGGGCGCCAATTCTCCAACCAGCCAACCAACCAACAAACTATAATCCCCCCATGGGTAATCGACTTTCAAAGATTTATACACGCACCGGCGACGACGGCAGCACCGGCCTGGGCGACGGCAAACGCACAGCCAAGGACAGCCCGCGAGTCGAAGCGTATGGCACCGTTGACGAGCTGAACTCGGTCATCGGCGTGGTCATCGCCGAGCTCCAGCGCGCCGAGACCGACGCCAGACTGGCTCGGTTGCTGCTCGATATTCAGCACCACCTGTTCGACCTCGGGGGCGAGCTCTGCATCCCCGGAAGCGAGATGATCACCGACGGGCATATCGATCGGCTGGAGAGCGAGCTTGATCGGCTCAACGAATCCCTGCCGGTGCTCAAGGAGTTCATCCTCCCCGGCGGCTCGCCGGCGGCCGCGCAGGCACACCTGGCGCGCACGGTCTGCCGTCGCGCAGAACGCCGCCTGATCACCCTGGCCGGTATCGAATCGGTGAATGCGCCGGCGGTCCGCTACCTCAACCGACTTTCGGACCTGCTTTTCGTGATCGCGCGTACGGTAGCCCGAGCCTCGGGCGCCGGCGAAGTGCTGTGGAATCACGAGCGCAAAAAGGGCTGACCGCTCGTGCTCCGCGTTTTTTCGCATCCGGACTGCGCCGGCCACGAAACGCCCGATGGGTATCCGGAACGCCCGGCCCGCCTGGCTGCCGCCATGCGCGGACTTCAGCGCATGAACAGTCTCCACTTTCGCCAGGCCACGCCGATCGACGCGGCCACCCTTGAATTGACTCATGCCCCGCACTACCTCGAGCGCATCGAACGCATCCACTCCGAAGGCAAACGCGAGGCCGTTGATCCGGACACCTGGTTCGGCCCCGGCTCGATGCGCGCCGCGCGGCTGGCCGCGGGCGCGACCTGCGACGGCGTCGATCATGTCATCCAGGGGCGTTGTCAGCGCGCCTTTGCCGTGATCCGCCCGCCAGGACATCATGCCGAGTCGGGGCGCGCAATGGGCTTTTGCATCTACAACAACATCGCCCTGGCCGCAGCGCGTGCCTTGTCCGCACACGGCTTGAGCCGCGTTGCGATCTGCGATTTTGACGTCCACCACGGCAACGGCACCGAGGAAATCGTTGCCGACAACAGCAAGATCCTGTTCGCCTCCTCACACCAGTCGCCGCTGTACCCGGGCACAGGCGATCCGCAGACAACCCTGGCCGACAACGTGCACAACGCCACACTCCCGCCCGGCGCCAACAGCGATGCCTTTCGCGGCACCTGGCTGTCGGAGCTCCTGCCGCGGGTGGCGGCTTTCAAGCCCCAGCTCGTTCTGGTCTCGGCCGGTTTCGATGGCCACAACGCCGACCCACTGGCGCAGCTTCGGCTCAAGGACGAGGACTTCTTCTGGATCGGGCAGGAATTGCGCAAGATTGCCGACCGACATGCCGGAGGGCGCCTGGTGGCGTCGCTGGAGGGAGGCTACGACCTCGAAGCGCTGGAACGCTCCGTTCAGGCTTTCGCCGAAGCCCTGGTCTGAAGCCACGGTCACGGCCTTGGACGGGCCGCGCCGGAGGCGCGGCCAGACAACGTGGCGGGTCTGGGCACGCGTTGCTTGCGTTGGTGCCGGTCCGGCACCTCGTCCGTCGCGGATGTAACCGCGACCTACGGTCTGGGTCCAAGGTGTTGCGAAATGTGACCGTAGGCTGCCTAGGTTGGGGCTACGTCCCCGACGGACGACGGGGCGGGTCTGGGCACGCGTTGCTTGCATTGGCGTCGATCCAGTACCTCGTCCGTCGCGGATGTAACCGCGACCTACGGTCTGGGTCCAAGGTGTTGCGGGATGTGACCGTAGGCTGCCTAGGTTGGGGCTACGTGCCCGACGGACGACGGGGCGGGTCTGGTCATGCGTTGCTTGCATTGGCGTCGATCCGGTACCTCGTCCGTCGCGGATGTAACCGCGACCTATTGAGAGCACCGAAAGTGGGACGTTGATGTGGAAGCCCCACTGCCATCCAATGACAACAGCAGCAGGGGCAAAGATGGAGCGGGCGAAGGGAATCGAACCCTCGTCACGAGCTTGGGAAGCTCGGGTAATACCATTATACGACGCCCGCAATGAAGCCTATCGTAGCCAGCGCTCCTGCGCTTGGCAATCCCCCGGCAAAGAATCAGAAAAGGAAAGCCCCGCGCCTTGCGGTCGCGGGGCCGTTTCTTCTTGTTGTTGCAGCTGCTGTTTTGCGGGTTGCCGCGTCAGACGCGGCCGAGCTTGATCAAGGTGAGCTCGTGGTTCAAGCCCTTGGCCAGGCTGACGCACATGGCGAGCAGCACGATCACGAAGGGCAGGCCCATGCTGACCGCACCGGACTGCAGCGCGGTAAGGGCCGCGTCGCCGCCCACGGCCAGCAGAACGCCGGCAACGACACCTTCGATGACAGCCCAGAAGATACGCTGGGGCACCGGTGCATCGACCTTGCCGCCGGCAGTGATGCTGTCGATGACCAGCGAGCCGGAGTCCGAGGAGGTGATGAAGAACACCAGAACCAGAACGATACCGAGAAACGACGTGATCGTCGTCATCGGCAATTCGGCCAGCATCTCGAAAAGTGCCAGCGAGGTGCCGCTGCTGCCGCTGGCCAGGGCGCCAATGCCATTCTTGACCTGATCAATGCCGGCACCACCGAAAGCGGTCATCCAGATCACGGTCACGATCATCGGCACCACCAGAACGGCCGTCATGAACTCCCGCACGGTGCGGCCACGCGAAACGCGAGCGATGAACATGCCGACAAACGGCGACCAGGAGATCCACCAGGCCCAGTAGAAGATGGTCCAGCCGTGATAGAAACCGGAGTCTTCGCGGCCCACAGGGTTGCTCAGGGGCAGGAAGGATTGCACGTATCCCAGGACGGTCGTGCCCACGTTGGAGGCAAAAGCGGCCAGGCCACCGGCAATGATCGTGAACAGAAGCAGGGCTGCGGCGATGAACATGTTGGTGTTGCTGAGCAGACGAACCCCGCCATGGATACCGCGAACCACGGAGATCAGGGCAATGACCGTGACCCCGAAAATGATGGCAACCTGGGTCATCAGGCCACCGTCGATGTCAAAAAGAAACGCCAGCCCGCTGGCCGCCTGCTGGGCACCCAGCCCGAGTGAGGTCGCCAGGCCGAACAGCGTCGCGAGTACCGCCAGGGTATCGATGATATGGCCGAACCAGCCCCAGACACGATCCCCCAGAAGGGGATAAAAGGCTGAGCGGACGGTCAGCGGCAGGCCCTTGTTGTAGCTGAAGAAGGCCAGCGACAGCGCGACGACGCCATAGATCGCCCAGGGATGCAGCCCCCAGTGATACATGGTCGCGCCAAGGGAAGCACCCGCGTTACCGGGGCCCACATTCAGCGGCCCACCGCCTTCTGCGCTATTGAAGTAACTGACGGGCTCAGCGACCCCGAAATACATCAGACCGATGCCCATGCCGGCCGCGAACAGCATCGCGAACCAGGACAGGTAGCTGAATTCGGGTTTGGCATCCTGACCACCGAGCCGAATCTTGCCAAACGGCAGCAGAATCAGCGCAAGGCAGAACAGCACGAAGATGTTGCCGGCCGTCAGGAACAACCAGTCAAAGATGCTCTGGATACCGTTGCGTGTATTGGTCAGATGCTCATTGGCAGCATCGGGGAAGATCAGCGAGAGGATTACGAACAGGACCATCAACGTCGCGGTGATAACGAAGACAGGATGGTGAATATCCATCCCCATGGCTTCGACGTTGTCCTGGCCGACTTCGTAGTCGGTGTCGTAAATCCGTTCGATCTGTTGTATTTCCCTTGGCTTCGGATCCCTTTCGTCAAGCTTGCTCATGCATTGTTCTCCCTTTGTTCGAGCTCATTTGCAGGAAAAAAGGCCCGATGCCGCCCGGGGGTGCTGTCAGCACCCCCGGGCGGCATCGGGCCTGATGAACCCACTCCAATCAGAAGTAGTAGCCGAAGTTGATGTTCAGCCGCGTATTGGTGCCACTCTTGGTGGGCGAGTCCATGGTGCCGCCGATGAACGGCTGGTTTTCCGCCATGACCAGATCGATATAGGTGAACAGGCCACCCGCGGTCACGGAAACGCCGGTGACGTTCATCCAGGTGTCGGCCAGGTCGGCCGACTTGTCGGTCACCAGTGAATAGTCGTTGTAGAAGGTCAGATTCGAGACCGGGCCCCAGTTGACCGGAAGGCTGTAGGCCACGTTGCCGGTATAGGTTGTGGCCTTGGACGCAATCGTGTCGTAGAAGGCGTAGGCGCCCACGGCCATGCGATCCCAGCCGTCATCCATCCGGTAGTCGTACTTGGTGGCCTGCAGCTGCAGGTTCCACGGACCGTAGTTGCCGACCAGATGCGCGGCAACAGCCTGCTGGTCGCCGATATTGCTGCCTGAACCATCAACGACGCCCCCGTACTGTCCCGACAAGCCGATTTCCGTGGAGTAATCGGTGTCGTAACCGAAGGTATAGGCGGCACGCGCGTTGAAGATGTTGTTATCGAAAGCACCGTTGATCGGATCGGCAAAAGCGTCCTCACCGGGGGCACGAGTGCCGACGATATTGTAGGAGTAGCTTTCCGCTCCGCCGGGGCCGCCTGCACCGTGCTCGTCGTTCAGATAGAAAGCGCCCTGCAGATTGAGCGGGCCGTCATCGTGAATCAGCTTGATGCCGAAGTCGTAGTCATCTTCGAGGCCGAGGTAGTAGTTCGAGCTGAAAAAGAAGCTGTGCGAGTTGTACGGAGTGACTCCGAAAGGCACCTGGTTGACGCCGATCTGGCCCTGAAGCGAGTCGGTAAAGTCATAGCCGACCCAGGCATGATGGACCACGTCCATGTAGTCATAGTGGCGGTACTCTGCCGAAAGCAGGACATCGCCGATGCTGCCGTCGAAATTCAGGCGAATGGTGTCCATCTCGAAGACCCCGTCCTGGCGCTTGGTCGGCTTGGAGTAGTCTTCGTACTTGTACTGAAAGCGAACGGCGCCACCAACATGAATCTCGCTCGACTTCTTCTCGTCGTAGGTGCTGGCGGCGATCTCCTTGACCTGCTCTTCGTCAGCGCCGGCGTCTTCGACCTCGGCCAGGCGCGACTCCATCTCTTCGCGCTGCTGCTCCTCGTCGTCACGCTCGGCACGCAACTCGTCAAGCTGACGCTGCATTTCCAGCAGCTGCTGCTGCATGCGGTCGATCTGCCCTCTGAGAATATCGGCCTCGTCCTGCCCTTCCGAAGCATTCGCTACGGACAATAAACAGACCATGACCAGACACGCAGAGAGCTTCAACCAGGATGACTTGCGCATGTTCGTCTCCCTTGATAGGAACTGTGGGTTACCTTCGGCAGCCACGCAGCACCGGGCAGAACGGTAATGAGCCGCCCCGGCAGCGTACCCGCACAAACAGGTACGCCGGAGCGAACGAACCCCTTCAGGCTTGCTGCTCGAACGCGCTACCGAAGCTCGATATTAATAAGATCTTAACAGATTGGGCATCGGTGAGCAAACAAACATTTGATCTGCATCACCTTTTGGCCCGACACACTGCCCCGCCGAAGCGTTCTTGCCAACGGCTGAATCAGGCCTGCAACCAAGGCTCGGGGGCGCGGAAATCAGGAATACGATTGGTGGGTGAGGGCTACACGAGGCCTCGCGGGCGGAACAACCGGTCGTGCAGGCTCAGTGCGTAGCGGTCGGTCATGCCGGCGACAAAATCGAGCACTTGAGTCAACCGGTCGTCATCGGCCAGGCAGTAGCTGTCGGGTATGTGCTCGGGGTGGGCGAGCAAGTGATCGACCAGTTGATGGATGACCGCGCGGGCTCTCGCATTCTGCGCCTGCGCCTCGGGGCGCAGATAAACACGCTCGAACATGAACTCGCGAAAGCCCCGCATGGCCTGCAGCACGTCGGCGCGCATCACCACCTTGCCGCGACGAATCGATTCTTCGATCACCGCCTCGATCATGACGTTGATCCAGCCACGCTCTTCCAGTGGCCCCAGCACTGCGATGACGTCGGCAGGCACATCTGCGGGTTCGATGACGCCGGCCCGCAGCGCGTCCTTGAGGTCGTGGTTGAGGTAGGCGATCCGGTCGGCGTAGCGGCAGACCCAGCCCTCCGGCGTGTGCGGCGGTGGCTTGACGCGCCAGGTGTGGGCGCGAATGCCATCGAGTACCTCCCAGGTCAGGTTGCGGGGTTCAAGCACCCGAAAGATACGCACGCCCTGCTCCGAATGCAGCCATTGGCCATCGTCGGCATACTCCGACAACGCTGCCTCGCCGGTGTGGCCAAATGGTGTATGCCCACAATCGTGAGCCAGGCAGATGGCTTCGGTCAGGGTTTCATTGAGGCCCAACGCGGCCGACAAGGCACGCGCCACCTGGGTGACCTGCAGGGTGTGCGTCATGCGGGTGACAAAGTGATCGCCTTCCGGATTAATGAAGACCTGAGTCTTGTGCTTGAGCCGCCGGAAGGCCTTGGAGTGCAGGACCCGGTCGCGGTCGCGCTCGAAAGCCGTGCGGTAGGGATCGGGCGCCTCGTCGACTTCGCGACCGCGCGTGGCCGTCGATCGAGTTGCCAGCGGCGATAGTTCATGCTCACGGGCCTCGCGCTGCTCGCGAGTGACGGTCTTGAGTGAAGGGCGATCCGCGGGCGTATCCATGCGTAACAGTCTACAGCGCCTGTCTGACGGATTCATCGAAACCGACCAGCACCGTGTCGCCCAGCTCGAAGACCGGGCGCTTGATCAGCGTCGGGTGGCGACTGAGAACACCGGGTGCCGTCTCCGGATTCGACGCAGATGCACGCTCATCCTCGGAGAGGCCGCGCCAGGTTGTCGAGCGCCGATTGACCAGGCGCTTGACGCCCACCGCCTCGACCCAGCTACGGAGCACGGCCTCATCCGGCCCGTCTTTCCGCAGGTCGTGCAGGCAATAGTCCCGGCCGGAATCATCGAGCCACCTGCGCGCTTTCCTGCAGGTGTCGCAGCTGTTGATAACGTAGATTGCAATCATGTCTTTCAACATGGGCGCTGCCCTTGCCGGAGGCAAGTCGCCCCTCGCTTGATATCGACGCTGCAGCCACCATATCGTATAATTCTAATATTAACGACCCGCTGAGCCGAAGGGGATGCAAATGAACATCCGAACCTTTCTTGTGGCGGCCGCAGCCGCATGGGCAATTGCCCTGGCCTGCCCGGCAGCCGCCGCGCAGTGGGCGCCCGTGGAACGAGCCCGCCTGGTCGAGTCGATCCGGCTCGACGGCGTGGTCGAGGCGGTTCAGGAAAGCACCGTTTCGGCTCAGACGGCCGGCCGCATCGTGGCGCTGCCCTTCGACGTGGACGACACAGTCGATTCCGGTGCCCTGATCGCGCAGCTCGAAGACACCGAGCAGCGCGCCCGCATGCAGCAGGCCGAGGCCGCGCTCGACGAAGCCGAGGCCCGCCTTGCCGACGCCCGGCAGCGCTTCGCGCGAATCGAGCCCCTGGCCGAGCGCGGCGTCGCCTCGCAGTCGGATCTCGACGCGGCCCGCAACGCGCTCAGCGCGGCCCGAGCGCAGGCCAGCCGCGCCCGCAGCGGCGTCGAAGAAGCCCGCGAGCAGCTTGAATACACGCGTATTGTTGCCCCATACGGCGGCGTGCTGACCGCACGCCATGTCGAAGTCGGCGAGTCCGTGCAGCCGGGCCAGCCGCTGCTCAGCGGCTTTGCCCTCGACCCGCTGCGCGTGGTGGTCTCGATCCCGCAGCGCTACATCGATCGGGTCGACGGCAAGGAAGATTTCCGCATCCTGCTCGACGACGGTCGGGAAATGGCGATCGACCGGATCACGCGCTTTCCCTTCGCCGGCGCGGCCGGGCACGGCGTGAACGTGCGCATTACCTTCGAGAACGGACAAATGGACGCCTATCCCGGCCAGCTGGTGCGGGTGATGCTGGCGGTCGCCACGCGCGAGGCGCTGTGGGTTCCGGCCGCAAGCCTGCTCGAGCGCAGCGAGCTGCGCGCGGTGTTCGTGCGCAGCAACTCCGGCGCGCCGAGACTGCGCCAGGTGCGCATCGGCACCCGCGAGGGTGACCGCCTCGAAGTGCTCTCCGGCCTCGAGGAGGGCGAGGAAGTCGCACTCGATCCCGAAGCCGTGTTTGCCGGCAAGGCGCAGCAATGAGCGAACAACAGCCAGCCATTGGCCTGTCGGGCCGCATTGCCCGCGCGTTTCAGGACTCGCGCCTGACGCCGCTGCTGGCCGCCGTGGCCATCATCGCCGGAATACTGGCGGTCATCATCACGCCCAAGGAAGAAGAGCCGCAGATCGATGTGACCATGGCCGACGTGTTCGTGCCCTTCCCCGGCGCCAGCGCGCGCGAGGTCGAACATCTGATCACCAACCCCGGCGAACAGATCTTCGACGAGATCTCCGGCGTCAAGCACGTCTATTCGACCACCCGCCAGGGCCTGGCGGTGATCACCGTCGAGTTCGAGGTCGGCGTGCCGCGCCAGGACGCGCTGGTGCGCCTGTACAACAAGGTCTATTCCAATCAGGACTGGTTTCCGGCCGATCTGGGCGCCGGCCAGCCGGTGGTCAAGCCCAAGGGCATCGACGATGTGCCGATCGTCAGCCTCACGCTCTACGACCCCACCGGTCATCAGACCGGCGAGGACCTCACCCGCCTGGCCCACACTCTGGAGGTTGCGCTCAAGCGCGTGACCGGCACCCGCGATGTCTACACCATCGGCGGCCTGCCCGACCGCGTCGAAGTGCGCTTCGACCCCGCGCGGCTGGCCGGCTACAACCTGAGCCTGCCCGCCATTCGCGAGGCCGTGCGTGCCGCCAACAGCGCCGCCGGCGAGGTGCGGATCGTGCGCGATGGCGTTTCGATTCCGGTTCAGCCCGGCAGCCTGATCGAGCACGTCGAAGACGTGCGCGCGCTCGTCGTCGGCCAGCACGAGGGCACAGCCGTGCGCCTGGGCGACATCGCCGAGGTACAGCGCGGCCGGGGCGTGCCCGACCAGAGCGTGATGCTCGGCTTCGGTCCGGAAAGTCAGGGCCAGACCGGCGGCGTGCATCCGGCCGTGACCCTGGCGGTGGCCAAGAAACCGGGCGAGAACGCCATCGATATCGCCGACGCCGTCGGGCAGCGGGTCGAAATGCTGCGCGGTCAGGTCATTCCCGACAATACCGAAGTGCTGATGACGCGCAACTACGGCGAGACCGCCACCGACAAGGCGCGCTCGCTCATCCGCGACCTGATCTCGGCCACCATCTCGGTCATCCTGCTGGTCATGGCCACGATGGGCTGGCGCCAGGCGCTGATCGTCGGCATCTCGGTGCTCGTCACCCTGCTGCTCACCCTGGTGTTTTCCTGGGCCTGGGGTTTCACCCTCAACCGCGTTTCGCTGTTCGCCCTGATCTTTTCCATCGGCATCCTGGTCGACGATGCGATCGTCGTGGTCGAGAACGTGCATCGGCGCATCAGCGTGTCCCGGCGTCCGATTCGCGAGGTAGTGCCGGTCGCCGTCGACGAAGTCGGCACGCCGACCATCATGGCCACGCTCACGGTCATTGCCGCGCTCTTGCCGATGGCCTTCGTCACCGGCCTGATGGGCCCCTACATGGGTCCGATTCCGATCAATGCCTCGGCGGGCATGCTGCTGTCGCTGGTGATTGCCTTCGTGCTCGCCCCGTGGCTGGCCGTGCGCCTGCTGCGCCCCGAACGCGATGCCGCCAGCCAGGGCGAAGGCGGCGGCGAGAGCTCCATCGAGGGCATCAACCCGCGCCTCAAGCGCTTTTTCACCGGCCTGTTCACGCCGTTTCTTGGCGGTGACCGGCACGCGCGGCGCAATCGCTGGCTGCTGGCCGGCGGCGTGGTCGGGCTGACCCTGCTGGTGGCCCTGTTGCCCGTCTTTCAGGCGGTGGTTCTGAAGATGCTGCCCTTCGACGACAAATCCGAGTTTCAGGTTGTTGTCGACATGCCCGAGGACACGCCCATGGAAGAGACCATGCGGGTTCTGCTGGCCATGGGCGAGCATCTTTCCGGCGTCGATTCGGTTGCCAACTGGCAGGCGTATGCCGGTGCCTCGGCGCCGATCAATTTCAACGGCCTGGTGCGCCAGTACTACCTGCGCGCCGAGCCCTGGCAGGGTGATCTGCAGGTCAACCTCGTCGACGAGCGCGATGAACAATCACACGACATCGCCAGCGCGCTGCGCGCGCCGCTGACGGAAATCGGCGAGCGCTTCGGCGCCGCGGTGAAGATCGTCGAGGTGCCCCCCGGCCCGCCGGTGCTCGCGCCGGTGGTGGCCGAAGTCTACGGGCCGACGCAGGCCGCGCGCGAGAAACTTGCCGGCGAGCTCGCCGACGACATGCGCCGCATCGACGGCCTGGTCGATATCGACACCACCATTACCGCACCGACCCGGCGCTGGCAGGTGATCGTCGACCGCCATCGCGCCGCTACCCTGGGCGTCGGTCAGGCACAGGTGGTCGATACCCTGGCGCTGGCCCTGGGCGAGCGCAACGTCGGCTATCTGCGCGAGCCCGGCGCCAAGTACGCCGTGCCCATCCGCGTGATGCTCGACGAGGGGGTGAGAGCCCAGCCGGCCGCGCTGATGTCGCTGCCGGTGGCCACCCGCGACGGTGAGATCGTGCGCATCGCCGATGTTGCCCGCATCGAGCCGTCGGACTGGCCGGGCGTCATCCAGCACAAGGACCTGCTGCCGGTCGTCTACGTCACCGCCGACATGGCCGGGCGCATCGATTCACCGCTGTATGGCATGTTCGCGATGGCGGCCAGGCTGTTCCGCGACGACGACGGGCCCGCTCAGTACTGGATCAGCGCGCCCGACTGGCCCGGCACGACGGCGCTGAAATGGGACGGCGAGTGGCAGATCACCTACGAGACCTTCCGCGACATGGGTACGGCCTACGCCGTGGGCGTGTTCGCCATCTTCCTGCTGCTGGTTGCGCAGTTTCGCGCTTATCTGATTCCGCTCATCGTCATGGCGCCCATTCCGCTGACGCTGATCGGCATCCTGCCCGGCCACGCCCTGCTCGGCCACGAGTTCACCGCCACCAGCATGATCGGCATGATTGCGCTGGCCGGCATCATCGTGCGCAACTCCATTTTGCTGGTGGTCTTCATCCGCCAGCTGCTCGATGAAGGCGTCTCACTCAACGATGCCGTCATCAAGGCCGCGGCCGTGCGCCTCAAGCCGATCGCGCTCACGGCGGTGTCGGCAATGGTAGGTGCGGCCTTCATCCTGACCGATCCGATCTTCAATGGTTTGGCGATTTCGCTGATCTTCGGCCTGTTGATCTCGACGCTGATGACCGTGCTGCTGGTGCCGCTGCTCTACTACGTGTTCATCGGCGAGCGCGCGGTCGACGTCTAGACCCGGGTCGCGCTACACCCATTACTTCTACGGTAGGGCCCGGCTGTGTAAAACCTCAAAACCCACGGAAGGCACGGATGGTCACGGAAAGCTCATGTCTTCAGGGAAGGCCTCAAAAAGAGATTCAATCCGGTTTTCTCCGTACCCTTCCGTGTCTGCCGTGGTTACAAGATCTTGATTGCCGGGGAAGCAATTACTCAGCGCTGCGCAGAAGCTCGTTGACCGAGGTGCGCGAGCGCGTTCTCTCGTCAACCTGCTTGACGATGATGGCTGCATACAGGCTGTGGCTGCCGTCATTTGCCGGCAGGCTGCCGGCGACCACCACCGAGCCGGCGGGCACGCGCCCGGTGATCACCTCGCCGGTCTCGCGGTTGTAGATTCGCGTCGACTGGCCCAGAAACACGCCCATGCCGATGACCGCGCCCTTTTCGACGACCACGCCCTCGACCACTTCCGAGCGCGCGCCGACAAAGCAGCCGTCCTCGATGATGGTCGGGCTGGCCTGCAGCGGCTCGAGCACGCCGCCGATGCCGGCACCGCCGGAGATATGCACGCCCGCGCCGATCTGGGCGCACGAACCCACCGTCGCCCAGGTATCGATCATGCTGCCGGCGCCCACGAAGGCGCCGATATTGACGTAACTGGGCATGAGCACGGTGTCGTTGCCGATATGCGCGCCGCGGCGCACGGTCGCGGTGGGCACCACCCGCGCGCCGCACTGCTCGGGCGAATCCATTTCGTCGGCAAAGCGCAGATCGACCTTGTCGAAGTAGCGGCTCACGCCGCCTTCCACCACGCGGTTGGGGGTGATGCGAAAGTGCAGCAGAATGGCCTGCTTGAGCCAGCCATTGACCTGCCAGCCGCCGCTGCCGTCCGGCTCGGCCACCCGCAGCTCGCCACTTTCCAGCCCTTGCAGACAGGTATCGATCTGGCCGCGCAGCTCATGGTTGTCGTACTCCGGCGAGAGTGCGTCGCGACGGTTCCAGGCGGCTTCGATGGCGAGCTGGAGCTCATTGAGTTCGTTCGACATTTTTTAGTAAGTGTTGAGTGTGAAGTGTGAAGTGTAAAGAATCAAAACCAACAACACCAACAACAAGATCTCGCAAAAACCTTCACACTTCACACTTCACACTTCACACTTCACACTTCACACTTCACACTTCACACTTTCACCCCACATCCAGTCGCTTCCGCAGCTCGTCTTCCAGCACCATGCAAGCTTCACGGTCCAGCGGCTGCCCGTGGGCATCGGTGATGGTGAACACGTCTTCGACGCGCTGGCCGAAAGTGGCGACCCGGGCGTCGTGCAGGCGCAGGCTGCGGCTGACCAGGGCTTCTGCGATGGCTGACAGCAGCCCGGGGCGGTCGGTGGCGGCAACCGCAAGCCGGGTCAGGCCGTCGCGTCTTGACAACGTGATTTCCGAGCGACCGAGGAAAGGCTGAAGGCGGCGAGGCACCGGCCGGGCCGGCAGCGGGCGAACATCGCGTGCGGCCAGCTGTGCCACCAGCAGGCGCTTGAGCCGCCCGACGTCTGAGTCGTGGAGCGGCTGGCTGTTGGCGTCCATGATCTGGAAGATATCCCAACTCTTGCCGTCAGCGGTCGTGATCACGCGTGCGGCCAGCACATCGAGCTCCATGCGATCAAGCTCGCGTGCAACCACGGCAAACAGGCCGGCAAAGTCCTCGGCCTGAACGAAAATCTCGCTGATGCCCTTGTCTTCGAGGCGGCGGGCACCCACCAGCGGCAACTCATCAGCGGCCAGCACTTCAGCCGTTGTCCAGACCAGCTGTTCGGCATCCAGGCGCAGGAAGGCGCGCTCCGGGAGGTGGCGCCAGCAGCGCTCGACCTGTTGCGTGGCATATCCACGCGCGCGCAACGCGGCCAGCGCCGAGGCGCGCGTCCGATAAAGGCTGGTCCGGCGGTCGAACGGATGCTCCAACCCGCGGGCCAGGGCGGCGGCAGCGGCTTTGTAGAGTGTCCACAGCAGGCTGTCCTTCCAGGAGTTCCACAATCGCGGGCTGGTTGCAGCGATGTCGGCAACCGTCAGCACGTACAGGTGATCAAGACGACGCTGGCTGCCGACTCGTTCGGCAAATGCGTTCACCACCTCCGGATCGGAGATGTCCTCTCGCTGGCTGGTGCGCGACATCAGCAGGTGTTCTGACACCAGCCAGACCACCAGGTCGCGGTCGTTGCCGTCCATATCCAGCCGGTCGACGAATTTGCGCGCGTCTGCGGCACCCAGCTCTGAGTGGTCGCCGCCGCGGCCCTTGGCAATATCGTGAAACAGCGCCGCCAGATAGAGCACCTCGGGTCGCTCGATGCGGCCGAATACCTCGATGGCATGCGCAAATCGTTCCGGCTGTCGGGCGCAGGCAAAGCGCCTCAGGTTGCGAATCACGAACAGGATGTGCTGATCGACCGTATAGGCATGAAACAGATCGAACTGCATGCGGCCGGTGACCTGCGCAAATTCGGGCAGCAGCGCGGCCAGCACGCCATAGCGATTCATGCGGGCAAGCTGACTGTGCACCAGGCGATCGCGTCTGAGCAGCGCCAGGAGGGCGCCCAGAACCCGCGAATCGCGGCGATAGCTCTCGTCGATGAGGTAAAGATGTTCGCGTACCCGCCGGATGGTGGTTGCGCGTACGCCGCGCGCCTCGGGATGATCAGCCAGCAGCAAGAACATGCGCATGATCTGCTCCGGATGCTGCACCAACGCGTGCTCATCCTTGAGCTCCAGATAGCCGTGGTGAATGCGGAAAAACGCATCGATATCGGCTGAAGGCAGATGACGACGGCCGGCCAGCAGCTCCTCATCGAAGCTTTGCAGCAGCCGCTCGTTGAGGCGTTCGAGCTGCATGACGTTGCGGTAATGAATCTGCATGAAGCGCTCGACCGGCTCGTTGCTTTCACGGCAGCGGCCAAAACCGAAACGCTCGGCCAGCCGGCGCTGGTGCTCGAACAGCAGACGCTCTTCGGCGCGCCCGGCGGTCTCATGCAAGGCCCAGCGCAGGCGCCAGAGATGTTCGCGGCCGGCCACCAGCGCTTCGTGCTCGCGCTCGCCAAGAAAGCCGTACTCAACCAGGCCGTGCAGGGTGGAGGTGCCAAAATGACGACGCGTGACCCAGGCAATCATCTGCAGGTCGCGCAAGCCGCCCGGCCCTTCCTTGAGATTGGGCTCGAGGTTGTAGACGGTGTCTTCAAACTGCCGATGGCGCTGGTCTTGCTCGGCCAGTTTGGCGGCGAAGAATTCTGCGGCCGGCCACAGCAGCGGGGCATCGGTGCGCTCGCGCATCTGCCGGTGCAGGCAGCCGTTGCCGGCCAGCAGGCGCGATTCCATCAGATTGGTGGCTACGGCTACATCGTCACGCGCGGCGGTGACGCAATCATCGACGCTGCGCACGCTTTGCCCCGGATGCAGGCCGGCGTCCCAGAGCACCTGGACGAAGCGCTCGAGTGCGCCCTTGTTCACCGCCCTGCCCGCGGGCAGCAGAATCAGCAGATCCGCGTCTGAATGCGGATGCAATTCGCCGCGCCCGAAACCGCCGGTTGCACACAGCGCAATCCCATCGTCGGGTGGGGCCAGACGCTCCCAGGCGGTGAGCACCAGTTGCTCGACCACCCAGGCCCGGCCCTGCACGAGATCACGGATTTCGGCCCCGGCCGCGAACTGGCGACCCAATTCTGAATCAGCCTGTTCGCGGGCACGGTTCAACGCCCGTCCGAGTGCGTCGGGGCGAGCTTCAAGGGCAGCAAGGGCGGCAAGATCGAGGCAGTCGCGGGTCGCCGGAACTGCGCTCAATCGATCAATCACAGGGGCTGATCTGGCAACTGCGTCAGAATGTCGTAGCCGTCTTCGGTGACCGCCAGGGTGTGCTCCCACTGCGCGGTCAGGCTGCGGTCGCGCGTAATCACCGTCCATTCGTCGGGCAGCAGTCGGGTATGGCGCTTGCCGAGGTTGATCATCGGCTCGATGGTGAAAGTCATGCCCGCCTCGAGCACCATGCCCTCACCGGGGCGGCCGTAATGCAGCACCTGCGGCGCCTCGTGAAAGCCGCGACCGATACCGTGGCCGCAGTACTCGCGCACCACCGAGCAGCGCTCGCCTTCGGCATAGGTCTGGATGGCATGACCGATGTCGCCCAGCGTTGCCCCCGGCTTGACGACGGCAATGCCGCGAACCATGGACTCGTGCGCCACCTCGCAGATGCGCCGGGCCTTCACCGAAGGTTCACCGACATAGAACATTCTGGAGGTATCGCCGTGCCAGCCGTCCTTGATGACGGTGACATCGATATTGATGATATCGCCTTTCTTGAGCCGCTTTTCGCCCGGAATGCCGTGGCAGACTACGTGATTGACCGAAGTGCAGATCGACTTGGGAAAGCCCTTGTAGTTCAGCGGGGCAGGCACGGCTTCGAGCTCACCGACGATGTATTCGTGGGCGATGCGATCGAGTTCGGCGGTGGTGACACCCGGCTGGACATGCGGCTCGAGCAGGGCCAGAACGCTGGCTGCCTGCTGACCGGCAACGCGCATGGCTTCGATTTCTTCTGACGTCTTGATATGAACTTGATGATTCATCGATGAAACCATTGATAAACCGTAACAGTCTACCTGATAGCACCTGCACCGGCGGCGGAAAGCTGACCTTTGTCCGCCGGGGCGCAGGCGCATTCATGCCTTTTGGCACGTGCGCTGGCGCTTGTGTCAGTGGCAGGATGCGCACAAGCTGAGTGCATGCTCGAACACCTCGATCCGGGACCCGAGAAACCCCATGAACAGATTCCGCCGCTACATCCTGCCGCCGGCCCTGATTGCCGCCTCGATCATCCTTGTTGTCATCCTGGCCAGCAATCGACCCGAGCCACCCGAGCGCGAGCCGACCGAAACCGCAATGCTTGTCGACACCATTGCAGCCGAAAGCGCCGGCGACCATTTCGTCGTGCACGCGCAGGGCACGGTTCAGCCGCGCACCCAGACCACGCTTGTGCCCGAAGTCAGCGGCAAGGTAACGCAGATATCCGAGCAGTTCGTAGCCGGCGGTTTTTTCCACGCCGGCGAGGTGCTCATCGAGATCGATCGCAGTGACTACGAAACGGCGTTGAAACAGGCCGAGGCCGAACTGGCGGGCGCGCGCGCCCAGCTGTCTGACGAGCAATCGCGCTCCGAGCAGGCGCGTCGCGACTGGCAGCAGCTGCACGGCAGCGCCGACCGCGAACCTTCCGAGCTGGTCCTTCGCATTCCGCAGCTGGAGCAGGCTCGAGCTTCCGTGCAGGCAGCCGAGGCGGCCGTGGCGCGCGCCAGGCGCGACCTCGAGCGCACCCGCATCTCGCTGCCTTACGACGGCATGGTGCGCTCGCGCGCGGTCGACATCGGCCAGTATGTCAGCACCGGCACCACGCTGGGCGAGGCTTTCGCAGTGGATGTCGCCGAGGTGCGCCTGTCGCTGCCCGACCGCGACCTGGCGTTCGTCAACCTTCCCCGGCCGGGGAAGGAGAACCAGCCCTCGCCGCGCGTGCGCTTTCACGCCAGCGTCAACGGCGAGCGCGGCAGCTGGAGCGGAAAAATCGTGCGTACCGAGGGGGTCGTCGAGCAAACCACGCGCTTGACCTGGGCGGTGGCGCGCATCGAAGACCCCTACGGCCTGCTCGGCGCCGATCGCAACGTGCCGCTGCCCATGGGCAGCTATGTACAGGCCGAAATTCACGGACGCTCGGCCGCTGGCCTGGTCGAGCTGCCGCGCGAGACCCTGCGCGAGGGCAATCGGCTGTATATCGCCGATGAAGACGAGCGCCTCGAAATCCGCAGCGTCGACGTGGTGCGTTCAACGGCAGAGCACGTTTATCTGTCCAATGCGATCCAGCCCGGCGAACGCGTGATCACCACCGCCATCAACACGCCGATTCCAGGCACGAAGCTCAACGTGCGCGCGCCCGGCGCGGATCAACCCGAGCTGCGCATTCTGCCGGCACAAGACCAGGAGCAGAGCGACCGGGCCCGGGGTCTGGCGCAGGATGAAACCGCGCAGACGGAGGACGCCAGATGAGCACCGACCGAAACTGGTACGGCAACCTGATTGCCTGGTTCGCCAACAATTCGGTGGCGGCCAACCTGCTGATGCTGTGCCTGCTTGCCGGCGGGGTGGTAACGGCATTCACCATCACCAAGGAAATCCAGCCGCAGATCGAGACCAACTACGTCAACGTCACCGTGCCCTATCGCGGCGCCACGCCGCGCGACGTCGAGCAGGGCGTGCTGATCAAGATCGAGGAAGCAATCCAGGACATCGACGGCGTCAGGGAAATCGTTGCCACCGGACGCGAAGGCTCGGGCAATGTTCAGGTCGAAGTCGATCAGGAATACGACGTGCTCGAAGTCCTTGATGAAATCAAGACCCGGGTGGACTCCATTGCGACGTTTCCGGCCGAAACCGAGCGGCCGATCTATCAACGCAACACCTGGACCCAGGAGGTCATCTGGGTGTCAGTCTTTGGCGACGTGGGAGAGCGAACCCTCAAGGAGACGGCGCGCGAGATTCGCGACGACATCATTGCCCTGCCCTCGGTCTCGCGGGCCGAGCTGATCGGCGCCCGCCCCTACGAGATCGGCATCGAGGTGCGCGAACAAACGCTGCGCGCCTATGATCTGACGCTGGGTGAAGTCGCCCGGGCCATTCGCCAGTCTTCGCTGGACCTGCCCGGCGGCCGCATCGAAACCGCCGGCGGCGACGTGCTGGTCAGGACCGTTGGCCAGGCTTATGTCGGCCGCGATTTCGAGGATATTGTCGTGCGCAGCAATCCGGACGGTTCGAAGGTGCTGGTGCGCGATATCGCCGACATCAACGACGGCTTCGTCGAACGCGACCGCTACGCGCGCCACAACGGCAAGCCGGCCACCGCCATCCGCGTGCTCAGCGTCGGCGAGCAAAGCGCGCTGGCGGTTTCCGACGAGGTGCGCGACTACATCACCGAAAAGCGTCGCAACATGCCCGCGGGCATCAGTATCGACTGGTGGGCCGACATCGCCTATTACCTGCACGGCCGCATCGAGATGATGGGCAAGAACCTGCTGGTCGGCGCCCTGCTGGTATTTCTGATTCTGGCGCTGTTCTTGCGGCTGAAGCTCGCCTTCTGGGTGATGGTCGGTCTGCTGGTCGCCTTCCTCGGCACCCTGTGGCTGCTGCCGGCTTTCGGGGTCACCATCAACTTGATCAGCCTGTTCGGCTTCCTGATCGTGCTGGGGATCGTGGTGGATGACGCCATCGTCATCGGCGAATCGGCCTACACCGAAATTCGCGCCAAAGGCCACTCGACCGAAAACGTCGTCAACGGCGTCTACCGGGTGGCAACTCCGGCCACCTTCGGCGTGCTGACCACGATCGCGGCATTCTTGCCCATTCTCATGATCTCGGGCATTTCCGGCCAGTTCTTCGCCGCCATCGGTTGGGTCGTTGTCCTGTGCCTGTTCATGTCACTGATCGAATCCAAGCTGATCCTTCCGGCGCACCTGTCGCACATGCGGGTCGGGAAATTCGAAGCGACCAGCACCAATCGTTTCGTTCGCTTCCAGCGCAACTTCTCCGACGGCCTGTACAGCTTCATCGATCGTTTCTATCTGCCGACGCTGGGCGTTCTTCTGCGCAACCGCTATCTTGCGCTGGCCTCGTTCGTTTCCGTCCTCATCCTCTCCATCGGGCTGGTCGTGGGCGGCATTGTTCCGCGCGTGTTCTTCCCGGACTTTGCCGGCGAATTCATGCAGGTCGAACTGCAGATGAACGAGGGCACACCCGCCTACATCACCCATGCCAACCTGGACCATCTGGCGGCCGAGCTGGAAAACACCGACAGAAAGCTGCAGGCAAAACACGGCCTGGATGAAGATATCGTACGCACCGTCTTCGCGTGGTCGGACTCCGACACCTCCGGCGGCATGCTGGTGGAGCTGGCAAAACACGAAAATGGTCCTGTCACCATCACCGAGCTGCAGCGCGAGTGGCGTGATGCAGTCGGCCAGATTCCCGGTGCGCGCGGCTTGCGCATCGGCAACGCCGGCGGCGGACCCGGCGGCGGCGGGCCCGATATCTCCTTTCAGCTTGTCGGCAGCGACCTCGACCAGCTCGAAGCCGCGGCGTCGGCGCTCGAACAGCGGGTCCAGGCCTACGAGGGCACCTACGACGTGCGTAACTCCTTCGAAGGCGGACTCAAGGAGCTGCAGCTCGACATCCGGCCCGAGGCCGAGGTGCTGGGCTTGAGCCAGCAGGATCTGGCGCGCCAGGTTCGTCAGGCCTTCTTCGGCGAGGAAGTCCAACGCATTCAACGCGGCCAGGACGACGTCCGCGTGATGGTGCGCTACCCGCGCGAGCAGCGCACCTCTGAGGGTTATCTGGAAGCCATGCGCATTCGCACGCCCGACGGCGCGGAAGTGCCCTTCGGGGCCGTGGCCGACGTCAAGGTCGGCAACAGCCCGTCGGTCATCCGCCGCTTCGACCGTCAGCGCTCGATCAGCGTCACCGGGCGGGTCGACAAGGAAGTAGCCGAGCCGGGGCGCATCACCAGCGAGCTGCGCGAGCAGCACCTGCCCGAGATTCTGGCCGGCCACCCCAACGTCAGCTACCGCCTGTCAGGCGCTACCCGCAGCCAGCAGGAGGTCGCCAGCGACCTGCTGATGGGCACCGGTCTGGCCATTTTCCTGATCTATGCGCTGATCGCGATTCCGTTGCGCTCCTATCTGCAGCCGCTGCTGATCATGTCGGTGATCCCCTTTGGCATGATCGGCGCCATCTTCGGCCACTGGCTTCTGGGAATCCCGATCAGCATGCTCAGCTTTTTCGGCATCATTGCCCTGGCCGGCGTTGTCGTCAACGACAGTCTGATTCTGGTCGACTTCGTCAATCGTCACCGCCGCGAAGGCCAGCGGCGTGTCGAAGCAGCGATCAAGGCCGCACGCCTGCGCTTTCGCCCCATCATCCTGACCTCGGCGACCACCTTCCTGGGCCTGGCGCCCATGGTGTTCTTCGAAACCAGCCTGCAGGCACAGATGGTCATCCCCATGGCCGCCTCGCTGGCCTTCGGCATCCTGTTCGCCACGGTCATCACTCTGGGCCTGATTCCGATCCTGTACCTGATCGGCGACGACCTGACCGCACAGGTGCAACGCCTGACCGGGCGCCGGCGCCATGACGCAACTTCCGACGAAAGCGCCTTGCAGGGGGGCGACGGCTGAGCGGCAGGCCCTGCGCCTTGCCTGTACAAGCGGGTATGATGTAAAACCGATCACCTCGGAGCCGCCCATGAATCCGATCGCCAACTCGCGAGCACAAGCCCTTTGCCTGCTGCTGATCGTCGTCGCCGCCCTGAGTGGCTGCCAATCGGTCAAATACCGCGCGCTCGAGACCTTCGGCGTGGAAAAGCGCGACATCCTGTCGGGCCGCGTCGAGTCCGCGCGTGACAGCCAGGACCAGGCCCGCGAACAGTTTGCCTCGGCGCTGGAACAGTTCCGTGCCACGGTCGCCTTCGACGGCGGCGAGCTGGAAGCACTCTATGACCGCCTCAGCAACGCTTATGAACGCAGCGTCAAGAACGCCGACCGCGTGCGCACGCGCATAGACGAGGTGCGCGATGTGGCTGAAGATCTGTTCGACGAATGGTCCGACGAGCTCGACGAGTACGAAAGCGCCGACCTGCGCCGCCGCTCGAGCGACCTGCTTGACGAAACGGAAAGCCGCTACGAGCGCATGATCACGGCCATGGAGCGGGCCGAAGCGACCATGGATCCGGTGCTGCAATCGTTCCAGGATCAAGTGCTGTTTCTCAAACACAACCTCAACGCTCGCGCTATCTCGGCGCTGAGAAACGAACTCGAAGGCATCGAGAGCGACACCCAAGCGCTGATCGAGGCCATGAATGAAGCCATCGCCGAGGCGGACGCCTTCATTCAGGCGCTGGAGTGATTCGGGACGCTTCACGGCCTGTGGAAGCGGCGAAGCTGCGCCACCAGTCGTGGTGCGGGTCTTGACGCGTCAGTCATCCGTCGGGGACGTAGCCCCAACCTACGCAGGCCACGATCACATCCCGCAACACCTTGGGCCCAAAAGGTAGGTCGCAGTTACATCCGCGACGGACGAGGTGCCGGACCGACACCGTCGCAAGCAACGCCTGTCCAGCCCTGCCACGTCGTCTTCGCGAAGATTCCGTCGCCGGGTGCGTGAAGCGAAGCGCAACGCACCCGACCGGCAAGCATGCGCCAGACCTGCAGCGCTCCATGCCGGCCTTGGCTTGAGCGTGCCGCATCCGCATATACACTGACACAGACCCGAATAACGGAAGACCCACGGAAGATCTCATGAAACTCCCGCACAAACAGTACGTTGCCAGCTTTGACGTGGACGCACAGCGCACTTTCACGCCGCTGTGCCCGAATGAACTGCCGGTGGACGAGGGCGACACGATCGGCCCGGAGCTCAATCGGCAGGCGGAGTTCGCCGCCTGGCGCCTGGGCTCGAAGGACGCCCACAGCCCGAAAGCGATATGGGTGACCGACAACCCCGACATGATCGGCAAGCCGGGCGTCGAAGGCGACAACGTCGAGGAGCACTGGCCAGTGCATGCCGTGCCCGGCACCGATGGCTTTGAGCTGCTTCCCGAGCTGCCCAGACCAGCCGACTACGATTTCTTCGTCTGGAAGGGCGTCGAGCTTGACATGCATCCCTACGGGGCCTGCTACCACGACATCGCCGAGGAAATGAGCACCGGCGTGATCGAGTGGCTCAAGGCCCGCGACGTCAGCCACGTGCTGCTCGGAGGCCTGGCCGCCGACTACTGCGTGCGGGCCACGGCGCTGCAGCTTCAAGCGGCGGGCATTCAGGTGATTCTCAATCGCGCCGCTACCCGCGGCATTGCCGCAGAAACCGTCGAGCAGGGGCTTGCGGACATGGAGCAGGCCGGCGTCGAGTTCATCGACAGCTGCGATGAACTGAAACTGCCGGCATGATCATCGAGTCCCTGCTCGATACCGATATCTACAAGTACTCGATGATGCAGGCGGTGCTGCATCAATTTCCGAGTGCCGAGGTCGAGTATCGGTTCAAGTGCCGCAGTGAAGGTGTCGACCTGCGCGCGATTCGCAGCGATCTGGAAGACGAGCTGACGCACCTGTGCACGCTCACGCTCGATCCCGACGAACTCGACTATCTGAGCAGTCTGCGCTACGTCAAGCCCGACTTCATCGAGTTTCTGCGCCTGTTCCATCTGCAGTCGCGCTTCGTTCACATCGGAGAAGAAGACGGCCAGTTGAGCATCCGCATTCGCGGCCCCTGGCTGCACACCATCCTGTTCGAGGTGCCGATCCTGGCGATCATCAGCGAGCTGTATTCCCGCCACAGCTGGCCAGCCCATGGCCTCGAGGAAGGGCGCGAGCGCCTGGCGACCAAGATCGCGCAGGTCAAGGCAATGGAGCATCCCGGGGAATTCGTGTTTTCCGACTTCGGCACTCGCCGACGGTTCTCGGGGGCCTGGCACGACGAGGTCGTGGGCACCCTTGCCGACGAGCTGCCCGACAATTTCCGCGGCACCAGCAACGTCGCGCTGGCGCGCAAGCACGATCTCGTGCCCATCGGCACGATGGCGCATGAGTTCATTCAAGCCTGCCAGGCGCTGGGCCCGCGCCTGGCCGAAACCCAGCGCTTTGCCTTCGAGGTGTGGGCGCGCGAGTATCGGGGCGATCTCGGCATTGCCTTGTCCGACACCTACAGCCTGAAGGCCTTTCTGCGCGATTTCGACATGTATTTCTGCAAGCTGTTCGACGGCGCCCGGCAGGATTCGGGTGATCCGTTCGAATGGGGCGAGGCGATGATCGAGCACTACCGCAACAACCGCGTCGACCCCAAGACGCGCAGACTGATCTTCTCCGACTCGCTGACCATCCCCAAGGCCGCCGACATCTGGCGGCGCTTTCGCGATCGCATCAACGTGTCTTTCGGCATCGGCACCAACCTGACCCACGATACCGGTGTACAGCCGGTCAACATCGTCATCAAGATGACCGAGTGCAACGGCCAGCCGGTGGTCAAGCTCTCCGATTCGCCGGGCAAGGTGGTTTCGACCGACCAGCACTATCTGGCCTGGGTGCGCCAGGCCTTCGACATTCCGGCCGAGTGAGGTCAAGTCGCGTTGCTGCGCCCGCCAATGGGCTAGAATCCGCCGCATGGAGCAGCTGAGAAGCCCCCTTGCCGGACAGAGCGTATCGCTGGTGCTGGGTGCCGGCGGCGCGCGCGGTCTGGCGCATATCGGCGTCATTCGCGCACTCGAGAAGGCCGGGCTGGAAATCCGGCACATTGCCGGTTCGTCAATGGGGGCGCTGATCGGCGGCATTCACGCTGCCGGCCATCTCGATGCCTATGAAGAGTGGGTCGGCACGCTCGAACAATCGCATATTCTGGCGCTCATCGACTGGACTTTCTCTGGCGGCGGTCTGATCCGCGGCAGAAAGCTGATCGACAAGCTGGTTGAGCTGACCGGGCACTACGACATCGAGTCACTGCCAATGGATTTCACCGCCGTTGCCGTCGATCTCGACCAGGGCCGCGAAGTCTGGCTGGACCGCGGCCCGCTGTTCGACGCCATCCGTGCGTCGATTGCCATCCCCGGTGTTTTCACCCCGCATGCGTATCGCGGCCGCACCCTGATCGACGGCGGCATTCTCAACCCGGTGCCGATCGCGCCTACGCTTCGAGCCATCAATGATTTGGTCGTGGTCGTCGACGTGAATGCCCCAGCAGTGCAGCCGCCGCCGCTGAAGCCGGCGGCAGAACCGGACGATGATGCCCACGGGATGCTGAGAAAGGTGCGTGAGTTCATGAACGGCTGGCGCGACGACGAACCGGAAAAAGACAAGCGACCCGGCCTGATGGCCGTGATGATGCGCGCCTTCGACACCATGGAGGCGGCCATGGCCCGTCATCACATGGCGATCTTCCAGTCGGATATCATGATCAGCGTTCCCAAGAACGCCTGCCTGGTGCACGAGTTCCACCGCGCCTCCGAGCTGATCCGGCTTGGTGAAGAGCTGGCGCACGAAGCGCTGGCTGGCTACGCCAACCACTGAATCAAGTGCAGACCCAAGAGACTCCTGATGCCCAATAACCACGACTTGCTTTTTGACGAAGCGGCCGACGCCGTGGTCGATCTCGGCAACCGCCTGGCTGCCGCCAACCCGGACGCCGACCCCTGGGCCCTGGCAGACGGCCTGATCGCCGGCGCCGTGCACTACTGGCTGTATGCCCACCAGCCCGAAAGCCCCGTCGCGGCCGACGACGACATGTTGACCGCGCGCGAGCGGGTGGAAGAAATGGTCAATCAGGTGATGCAGTCAGCCGAAGAGAGCGAGTATCTGCACTCGCCGCAGGATACCGACGTCGGGCGGGCATAGCGGCCGCGGCTGCAAACGTCCGTGCAGGTCGGGGGCGTCCCCGACCTGCACGGGCTGGCGGCGCGCGCTCAGCGCCGGGATTCTTCCCGAATGGCCTTGAACTCGTTGCCGTCATACCACTCCGGCCAGCGATCGCTGTCGGCAACCGCGCGGCCTACAGTGTAGAACAGCTCCAGATCTTCGGCCACGCCGCGCAGATCCCAGTCCTCGCTCCAGGTATCCGCCGGCTTGTGATAGCGCTTGTCGCGATACTCGGCCTGCTGCGCGAGACCGTATTCGCGGCCCTTTTCGCGGTGGTCGACTCCACCCTTGGCGTACAGGGCCGGAATGCCGATCTTGGCCAGGTTGAAGTGATCGGAACGATAATATGAGCCGCCTTCCGGGCTGGGTTCGGGCTGCGTCTTGCGGTCCTGCCGCTCGGCCGCTTCGGCCAGAATCTCTTCCAGCTCGGAGGAGCCATAACCGACCACGGTCACATCGCGCGTGGGCCCGATGATCGTGAGTGCGTCCATGTTGATGGCCGCGACGGTGTCGCCGGGGGCGTAAACCGGATCATTGGCGTACTGCGCCGATCCAAGCAGCCCGGACTCTTCCAGCGTTACGGCCGCAAACAGCTGCGTGCGCTCGGCCGGGCCCGCCAGCATGTTCAAACGCGCAATCTCGAGGATCCCCGCGACCCCCGACGCATTGTCGATGGCGCCGTTGTAGATGCCGGCGGAGCCGGAAATCTCCGGGTCTTGCCCGAGGTGATCCCAGTGAGCCATGTAGATGACGGCTTCGTCCGGCCGCTCGGTCCCCGGAATCCGGGCGAGCACGTTGTAGGACTCACCCCGGCTGGTTTCGTTACGGACCTGCGCCGCCATGGTGGCATCAAGGCTGACCCATTCGAAGCCCGGCTTCTGTGCCCTCTCCTTGAGCTCGTCGTAGTCCTGGCCGGCGCTGCTGAAGAGCTCACGGGCACTGTCGACGGTCAGCCAGCCTTCCAGCGCGACGCGCGGGGCCGACTCATCACTGGCCAGGACAAACTCAGGCCCGGACCAGGAGTTGACCACGACCTCCCAGGGGTAGCTGGCCGGCTCGGTCTCGTGGACCACCAGCGCCGCGGCTGCGCCCTGACGGGCGGCTTCTTCGTACTTGTAGGTCCAGCGGCCGTAATAGGTCATCGCGCGGCCGTTGAACAGCGCTTCATCGCCGGTGGCAAAGCCGGGATCGTTGACCAGCATGACCACGGTCTTGCCCTCGACATCCAGGCCGGCATAGTCGTCCCAGTCGTATTCCGGGGCAACAATGCCATAGCCGACAAAGACCATCTCGGAGTCCTCGACGCCGTGAGGATCGGTACCGAGGCGTTTCGAGTTGATCACCATCTGCTCGGGATAGCTGAAGTTCATTTCGCCGCCCTCGTGATCGATCGACAGATCGCTGCGCTCGACATTCGTCAGCTCGATCATCGGCACCGGCTGCAGATAGCTGTCGCCGTATCCCGGCTCCAGCCCCAGCTCGGTGAACTGCTTGACCAGATAGTCAACGGTCTTGCGCCCGCCCGCGGTGCTCGGGGCACGTCCTTCGAGGTCATCATCCGCCAGCGTGGAGACATATTCGTCGAACAGCTCGGTATCCACGCCGTCACCCGGAATTGGCGGCAGACCGGGCTCGGTGGCCTCGCCCGCATCTGTCGACCGGGCGGAATCAGCTGCGGAACCGGCTTCATCGGCCATTTGCGGCGCCGAGTCGGCGGCATCGTCCTGGCTGGCGGGCTCCGATGAACCCTGCCCGCCACAGGCTGCCAGCAGCAGCGAAAACAGAATCGCGGTCAGATAACGAGACATGGCATTCAATCTCCCTGGGAAACACCCGATTCTAGCAGGCCCGGCGCCGGGCGTCAGATCAGGCCGGCTTCCAGCGCCTTGAGAACGGCGCGGGTGCGGTCACGCACCCCCATTTTCGACAAAATGCTGGAGACGTGATTCTTGACCGTGCCTTCGGCCACGCTGAGCGCGCCGGCGATCTCCTTGTTGGAATAGCCCCCGGCCATCAAACGCAGAATTTCGGTTTCGCGCGCGGTCAGCGGGTCGGGCTCTGGCAGGCTGCTGAAACCGGTTTCCATCCGGCCCAGGCCCTTCAGCAAGCGTTCAGTGACGGCCGGGCGAACCAGGGTCTTGCCCTGGGCAACCTCGCGTACCGCCTTGATCAACTCTTCCAGGGCCACATCCTTGAGCAGGTAGCCGCGCGCACCCGCGCGAATGCCGGCCAGCAGCAGGTCATCGTCATCGAAGGTCGTCAGGATGATAGTGGGCGGCAGGGCCTTCATTCGCGACAGCTCGTGCATTACCTCCAGCCCGTTCTTGCCCGGCATGCGCATGTCCAGGAGCAACACATCGGGATCGATCTGCGGAATGTCTGCGATCGCCGTGTCGCCGTCGGGCGCTTCTCCGGCCACACTGATGTCCTCGGCCAGTTCGAGCAGTGAACGCACGCCCTGCCTGACCAGCGTCTGATCGTCGACCAGCATCACCCGAATCATGCCTCACCCTCCGTGGGCAGCCAGGCTTTCACCTGAAAGCCGGCACCGGGCCGGGTGGCAATATCCAGCCGGCCGCCCACCTCGCGGAGCCGGTCCCGCATGCCGCTGATGCCGTTGCCCGGCAACAGGTTGACGCTGCCTCGGCCGTCATCACGGGCCTTGAGACTCAAGCCCCCCGCCTCTTCGCCCAGGGTGAGCCACAGACTGGATGCCTGCGCGTGCCGTACGGTATTGGTGATCAGTTCCTGCGCGCAGCGCAACAGGATCTGTGCACGTTTGGGATCGGTCAGGGCAAGATCGCCGGAAATATCCAGCTCGATATCGAGATCCGGCACTCCGGCGGCCAGCATTTCCAGCGCCTGGCGGAGGTTGACCTGGTCATCGCGGCGCATGTCGCTGACGACCTCGCGCACGTCAGACAGAAGCAGGCGCGCAATCGAGGCGGCCTTGTCGACGTGCTCGCGCGGCTTGCCGTCACTGGTGTGGCTGGCCACCTCGAGATTGAGCGTGAGCGCCGTGAGGTGGTGCCCGATCAAGTCGTGCAGCTCGCGAGAGATTCGGACACGCTCGGCGATACGGGTATTTTCCGTCAGCAGCGACTGGGTTGCCAGCAGCTCGGAATTCACCCGCCGCAGCTCCGAACGCGCCTGCATCTGCTTCAGAGCCAGCAGGGAAGCAATAAAGGGAAAGCTGGTCAGGCCCAGGTTCATCAGCAGTTGCACCAGCCACAGCAGCCAGCTGCCTCCGGGGCTGAAGGCGATCCACACGCTGAACGCCAGCGCCAGCCCAACCACCCAGCCAACGCCGACAACCAGGGGAAGAATCCACGGCAGCAGAGCGGCTATGAGCATGGCCAGCAAGCTGCCCAGCCCGGTATTGGTGAAGTAGGTCACCCCGAATGCGGAAACCGACAGCACCAGCATCAACAACACCCGCTTCCAGAACGGTGCCGATCTTTGTCGGCCGATCACCGGGTGCCAGAGCACCAGCATGAACAACAAGGCCGCCGACCACCAGCCGACGATGTCGCCGGTTGCCGGCGCTTCCGGCAGCATCCACGGCAGCAGCAGCAGCGTCAGTGCGGTCAAAAACCAGACCAGCACGCCTACATAGCGCAGCCAGTCGATGCTGCGGATCTCCGAAAGGGAGCCGAGACGCTCCAGAAGCTGTTGCAGATTCATGCGGTGGATTTTAAACCCGTACGCAGCCGGGGTCATGGGTCAGTGGTCATATCGCGCTGGCCGGCGCACTGGCCAGACAAAGAGAAACCGCCGGGAGGCCCGGCGGTTTCTCTTTTATCTGCGCGGCGACCGAACGGGGGTCGCCTTCAGATCAGCGGATCAGGCGCGGAAGAAACGCACCGAGATACCGCCAACCATCAGCATCAGCAGAGTCAGCAGAGCAATGCTCCAGTTACTCAGGGTCGGCACCGGAACGGGTACGAACTCGGTGGCGCTGCAGGAGATCTCATGCGCGCCATCAAAACCGTTGTCCCCGGTGCACGCCAATGTTGCCGAGTAGCTGTCGCCTTCGGCTGCGGAGTCCGGAACATCGCACGCAATGCTGAAGTCGGTGGATTCACCGGCGGCAATCGTTCCGCTCAGCGGCGACGGCGTCACGCTGATTTCCGGATCGCCAGTCAGGTCACAGGTGAAATCACCGGCGGCCGAACCCGAGTTCGAGATGCTACCGCTTCGGCTGGTGCTCGAGCCGACAACCACGGTGCCCAGGTTGACCGCGCCAAAGCTCGGGCTGACGCCCAGATCGGCAACCGAATCCGCGCTGCCGGCGATGTCGGCCGACGGGTTCGGGTTGACGTTGGCATCGCTGGTGATATCGATCTGATTCGAATACGAGCCGTTGGCGGTGGCGTTGAACTGGATATCAATCGTGCAGCTCGTGCCAGCGGCCAGGCTGCCGGTGCAGTTGTCGGCCGCAATCGTGAATTCCGCGTCCGGGCCAGCCAGCGCAACGCTCGAGATATTCGCATCGGCCTGGCCAACGTTTTCAACCGTGAAGGTGTCGGTTACCGGCATCGTGCCGAGATCAACCGTACCGAATCCCATCGGGTCCGGGCTCAGAGTGAGTTCGGATTGGGGGCCGGAAGTGATGCTGATAGAGCCGTCGACGGAAGTCGTCGGCGTATGGTCAGGAAGCGCAGTATCCCAAGCCAAGTCAACGACCGTACCAGTCGGCGCTGCGGGATCGATCGTGAATTCGACCGTTCCAGTAAAGTCCTGAAGCGGGTCAGAGCTGCCGTTGGCAACCAGGACTTGAAGTCGATCCGAGCCGTTAAATACACAGGACTTGGTAAAGGCCGTGGAGCCGGTACACATATTCGTAGCATCGACATTTGAGAAAGCGCCGGGATCTGAAATCACGGCTTCCGCTTGGAGGGCATACTGCGAACCATCACCAGTATAAGTGAACGTCACAGTAACGGTATCGCCCGGCTGACCGCTTTCATCCGATAGGGCAACATCATCCGCCAGAGCCGCACCCGACACGAGCAGGGCGAGGACCGCAAACAAGGAATCCTTGATTCCGAAGGTGCTGTTCTGCGATTTCATCATCATTTCCTTATAAATATTTAGCAAGAGCGTGAAGACTCGAATAGTTTTAGTTTTGAATAATGTCGATCTGACAGGAAATATCAAATACGTTGATGTTTCCATCTTCGTTGCAGTCCGGCTGCCCGGGCGCGAACGTTCCCGCCTGAATCTCGTCAATGACTGCAGAGACGTCGAATACATTAGTAGTTCCATCGTCGTTGGCATCCCCAACCATCAAACGCCCAGGCCGATCCTGCCGACGCGAGTCGAAGTCGTCGAAGTCAACCGCGCCACCACCCGTGGCGGAGCCGTCGACGTTGCCCAGGTGGGCGTTGGCAATGACAATACCGCTGGTGTCGGGCGAAGCCGTCAGGTCCGTAGCGCCGTCGACGCTGAAGCGGATATCGGAGCTAGCAGACGCATCCCAGACCAACTCGACCGAGTGCCAGCCCGAGCCGACCGCGCCTTCGGTCAGATCGAAGGCCGCGCCGCCGTTGTCGTAGGCTCGCAGGGTCACATCACCGGCATTCGGGAGGTTGTACCAGACCTGAATCTGGTCATCCGTGCCATCATCGGCTGCAAACAGAACCATCGGATCGGAGCCGGCATTGTCCAGAAACGCATAAAAGCGGGCGATGTAAGTGGCTTCAGTGCCCGGCGAATCGTCGGTGACGTAGCGGGCGGTGCCGTCGACAGGCACGCGCAGGCCGCAGGGCCCGCCGTAGCGGCGATTGTCGTTACCCTGGGTGCCGGTGTCAGCATCGCTCAGCCCGGTCTGGCCGGACCAGTTGTTGACGGTGCAGTCCTGTGCCTGGGCGTTGAGGGCAAAGCCGAGGCAGGCGCTCACGGCGAGGCCGGCCAGGAGTGCCTTGCGGGCGGTTGTCATCAGTTTCATGTTCGTGATTCCTCATTCGTGTTTGTAGCAGGAAACGCGCCGAGCTGCCGAACCCTGGTGCCCGGGCTTCCGGAGGGCTGACAGGAACTTGCGGAACTCTGCTCACAACCTCGTGCAGCGCAGTCTAGCCCATTGATTTTGCGAGCGCAACCCGTGTTTTCACGATCGGGGCAAAGTTCCCTCTTACTGGATATATACGCAAAGCGGCGGAGAAACGTGTCAGGTGTTTTCGTCCTGATCCTCTTTTCCCAGCCAGATACAAAGCATGCCGGCCAGGGCTCGCGGCTTCGCCGCTCGGTTGACTGCGCCCGCTGCGCGGGCTTGTCCTTCACGCGCTACGGGTTGCTCCGGCCGCCTCGCGGCCTGCACATCGTTCCCTCTCCCCCGCCAAAAACGAAAAACCCGGCCAGGGGCTGCGTTCCGGTCTCAGTGGCGCTTCTTGACACACGGGATTGCTGCGCGGCCTTCAGCCGCTTGCCCTTCGGGCGGTCGCTACGCTCCAGCGAGCTCGCGGCTTCGCCGCTCGGTTGACTGCGCCCGCTGCGCGGGCTTGCCCTTCGCTCCGCTACGGGTTGCTCCGGCCGCTTCGCGGCCTGCACATCGTTCCCTCTCCCCCAGCCAAAAACGAAAAAACCCGGCCAGGGGCCGGGCTCTTTCGTTTTTGGCTGGGGGAGAGGGATTCGAACCCCCGCTGACGGAGTCAGAGTCCGTAGTCCTACCACTAGACGATCCCCCAATGAGATCGTTGGCGTCGTTCGACCGCCTGCGGCACCCGTAGGTCGGGGTTACATCCCCGACGGGCGAGGGCCGGAACGCCTTCGAGCTTATCGCTTCGAGTACTGCGTTGCCTTGCGCGCCTTGTGCAGGCCGATCTTCTTGCGCTCGACGGCGCGATCATCGCGCGTGGCAAAGCCGGCCTTGCGCATTTCGCCGCGCAGTTCTTCGTCGTATTCCATCAAGGCGCGCGCCAGCCCCAGACGAATGGCGCCGGCCTGGCCGGTGGTGCCGCCGCCGCTGACGGTGACGTTGACGTCAAAGCGGTCGGCCAACTCGACGAGCTCCAGCGGCTGACGAACGATCATCTGCGCCGTCTGGCGGCCGAAGAACTCTTCCAGCGGCTTGCGGTTGATGGTGATCTGGCCGTTGCCGCGGCGCAGGAATACCCGCGCGCTGGAGGTCTTGCGTCGGCCGGTGCCGTAATACTGTTCAGTTGCCATGTCTTCAGTCGTCCTAAAAGATTACAGTTCCAGCGGCTGGGGCTGCTGGGCGGCGTGCGGATGCTCGGTGCCGGCGTAAACCTTGAGCTTCTTGAACATCGCGCGCCCCAGCGGGCCTCGCGGCATCATGCCCTTGACCGCCAGCTCGATGACCTTTTCGGGCCGCCTGTCAAGCTGTTTCTCAAGGGTGATCGACCGCATATGGCCGACATAACCGGTGTGGTGATAGTAGATCTTGTCGGTCATCTTGCGGCCGGTGGCGTGGATCTTCTCGGCATTGACCACAACGATGTAATCGCCGGTGTCCACATGCGGAGTGTATTCCGGCTTGTGCTTGCCGCGCAGACGACGGGCCACTTCGGTGGCCAGCCTGCCAAGCGTTTTGCCTTCGGCGTCGATCAGGTGCCACTGGCGGCGCACGTCTTCTGCCCTGGCGCTATAGGTTTTCATGGATTCCGTCCGCTCGCTAGAATATTGAGAACGTTGCAGTAAAGAGCGGGGATTCTACAGCAAGCGAAAGCGGGCTGCAATAGCCAATCACTCTGCGACCGGCAGCCGCGCGGGCAGCATCAAACGCTTGACGGGGCGTCCCTCGACGATATGGGATTCGATGATCTCGTCGAGATCGGACTCGTCGATGTAGGTGTACCACACGCCCTCCGGGTAGACCACGAGGCAGGGCCCTTCCTCGCAGCGGTCAAGGCAGCCGGCGGTGTTGGCGCGCGCGGCACCCGCGCCGGACAGCCCCAGTGCCTTGAGCCGGGACTTGGCGTAAGCGCGCAGCCGGGCTGAACCACAGCGTCCGCAAGAGGGTCGTTTGGCGCCCTCGGGACGCTCATTGGTGCAGAAAAACAGATGGTGGTTGTAATAGCTCACTTTTCGCCGAACTTGTAAACGAGATTGGCCGTGGTCAGCGTATCGGTCTTTTTCACGCCGGGGTCCACCTCGGTATTATGCCGCACGGCACCCGACAGCTTGAGAGCAAAACGGGTATTGATGGTCACGTTCAGCGCCAGCTCGTTTTCGGCAAACGTATTGTTGCTGCCGGCCTCGACCAGCAGGTCATTGGTCAGGTCGGCCGTCTCCGAGATGCTCCAGGCATAGTTTGCCGACAAACGCCCGATCACGTTGGTGTCGGTGGGCTCTTGCGGATCTTGCGGCTCGGCCCGGCGCACACCGGGGCCGAACTCGGCCGCCAGCTCATGGGTCTCGGTATCGAGAATCTGGCGGCCATAACCCATCGACAGGCTGGCCTGATAGTCGTAGCTGGAAAACTCGTCCTGGTCGTAGCGCAGAGCGCCGAACAGGTAGGATTTTTCGTTGAAGTTGTAACCGGACTTGTAGCCCAGGGTATAGCGTTCCGCGTTGAGCTGGCCCTCGTCTTGAGCGCGCAGCGCTGTCAGCCTCAGGTGGTTACGCCACTTTTCGGACTTGCGTTCGAAATTCAGCCCCAGGTTGAGGGTTTCGGTTTCGGAGTTGCCGCGGGCGATCACGAGGCCGAACTCGCCCTTGCCCGACCACTCGGCGGCGTCAGCCGGGCAGACCAGCCAGCCGCACATCAGGATCATTGCGAAAGATTGCATATAAAGGAGTTTGTTCTTGTTTGGTCTGCGCTCGACAGACAATGACATCATCGGCACGTCAAAGTTTCCCTCGATTTGCGGCTGATTCGTGCATGCCGAGCCGGCTGCACGGCGGCAAGTATAATAGCCGGACGCAACATCCCGAACCATGCAAACCGCTCCCGACCATTCAATATCCATGCGCGAACCCACGACTCTCGACCGTATTCTCAGCCAGCTGGACGGCGGCCTGCGCGCCGCATTCGGCCCGCCACCCGACGCCACCCACCCTTCGCCGGCAAAGAATCTGCCCGACGCGCCTCTCGACGACTCCGAACGCCGCCTGGCCGCCGGCCTGATGCGCATCAACCACACCGGCGAGGTCTGCGCCCAGGCGCTTTACGCCGGGCAGGCAGCGACGGCCCGCAGCGACGAAATCCGCGCACAGATGGCCGAAGCCGCCCGCGAGGAAGAAGATCACCTGGCCTGGTGCGCCGAACGGCTCGACGAGCTGGGCAGCCGGCCCAGCCTGCTCAATCCCCTGTGGTACGTCGGCTCCCATGCGATCGGCGCCGGCGCCGGCCTGGCGGGCGATCCCTGGAGCCTGGGATTTGTAGAGGCGACCGAACGCCAGGTCGAAGCCCATCTCGGCGAGCACCTCGAGCGTCTGCCGCCACAGGACCAGCGCTCGCGCGCCATCGTCGCGCAGATGAAAGAAGACGAGGCGCGCCATGCACAGATGGCTCTCGACAGCGGTGCTCATGTTCTGCCCGCGCCGGTGCAGCGTCTGATGGCGCTGACTGCAGGCGTCATGAAAGCGCTGGCCTACCGCATCTGACGGGGGATCGGCTGACTCAAGACCCGTGCGTGCGCTCAGCCCGCCCGGAATGACAATTCGCGCAGCAGGCGCTGTTCGATCCAGCTCTCCAGTCGCCAGTTGCACAGAAACCCGCAGTGGCCGCCGTGCGCGAGCACTTCCACATCCAGCGCCGGCGACTGCGGCAGCGCGTGCACATCATCGACAGGAATGATCGGGTCGTCTGCGGCGGTGATGATCAAGGTCGGTGACTGCAGCCCGGCAAGGTAGTCACCGGCCACGGAATAGCCTTCGAGATAATCGTCTAGGCCGGCCATGTCGGTGTAGCGCTCGATCAGCCATTCGGTCTGTTCCCGCACCCGTTTCAGCCGGAACCAGGGCTGCAGACTGTAGCGCTCGGGGAAGAGCGATTGCTTGTATTTGAGCGATCGGCGCCATTTGTGTACGAAATAGCGCTGGTAGATCGGCAGACCCTGCTCCATGGCATCCAGGACGCGCTGCGGGCGGATCACCGGGCTGACGGCCACCGTGCGCTGCAGCTCGAGCCCGCGCGCAGACGCGTGTCGGGCGATCCGCAGGGCAAAATTGCCGCCCAGAGAAAAACCAGCCAGAAAAACCGGGCCGTCGTACTCGCCGGCCACGATGGAGACCACGTCGAGCACTTCTTCAAGCAGACAGGAGTGAAACAGGCCTTCATTGAGATGGTGCGAGCCGCCGTGGTCGCGAAAATTGAGCCGAAAGGTATCGAAACCGGCCTGATCAAGCGTTGCCGCGCTCGACAGCAGGTAGTTGGAGTCGACACTGCCTTCCCAGCCGTGCAGCAGAATCACCAGCGCGCCGCGTCGGCTCGCGGGAGCGCGATTGGCAAAGCCCAGCAGGCGGCTGCCGTCGGCAGCGGTGACGACGCGCTCGCTGCAGCGGGCCAGATACGCGCCGGCGTGTTTTCTCACCTTGCGCCGCCGCAGCGGGCCCGAGGTGAGAATCGACTGCACGTGCGGGCTCGACAGCAGCCCCCGCGGCAAAAACGGAGCAGCGGATGAATCAGACGTTGTCATAGCAATCCTTGACCACGGCGCCGGCCTTTTCAGCCAGCCGGCGACGGCCGCTATCGTAATCCATGATCGGCTCGCCGATCACCACCCGGCCGGTCAGCGGTGCGGCAGCCATCAGCCGGAAGAAGTTGCGCAGAAAATTCTCGTGCGGCCCGAACACGAATTCATCATGCAGATCGCGCTCGCGCTGATAACGAATCGTCACCGGCACCACCGGCAGGCGCGTGCGAATGGCCGGGGCAAACAGCGGCGCGTGGAAACGCCCCACGCCACGCTCCGGGCGGATGCCGCCTTCGGGGAAAACGCCCACGCGATCGCCGAGGCGCATCAGCGCCGCCATGCGGCGAATGATCTTCTGGCGCGAGTCGAGCTGACCGCGCTCGATGAACAGGGTGCCGCCTGCCTGTGCCAGCCAGCCGATCAGCGGCCAGGCGCGGATCTCCGACTTGGCGACCAGCCACATCGGCCACAGCGCTTGCAGCACCACGATATCCAGCCAGCTGATGTGGTTGGCAACAATCAGCGCCGGCCCGTCGGGGAACCGGCCCGAGACCCGCAGGCGCACGCCGAACAGGCGCAGCGTGATGCGCTGCCAGCTGCGGTGCGCGCGCTTTCTCAGCGGCATGCCGCCCACGGGCATGCGGTGGATGCCGGGCAGAAAGCACAGCAGAGTCAGCGGCAGGCCGATGCACGCATGCAGCACAAACAGCGGCAGCCGCCAGGCCAGGCGCCAGGGCGTGCGAAACGGCGGCGGCTGACGCAGCGGGTCGCTCATTGCCGCAGCTCACGCACGTGGCCGCAGCGCCAGCAGCTGGTGAACTGCCCGGCCAGATGCTCGCCACACCCCGGGCAGACCCAGGGCGGGCCCGCACCGGTCTGATGTCGCTCGGCCAGCACTCGATGGGCGCGCTCGAGGTCTGCTCTGCGCACCCACAGTGACGGCCGCGCTCCCTCCGAGTAGTAGATTTCGACCGCGACGCCCCAAAGCTCCATGCTGCGCAGCTGAACCTCGATGCCCGCCGACTCGACCAGGCCGCGCAGAAAACCTGCCTCGATCGGATCGGCGGCGGTGGTCAATTGCACCCAGTTACTCACAACAGGTGCATCCCGGCGGACGCGTCGGATCGGTTCGGATGCAGCAGGAGGAACATACCCGCTTATCGTACAGGCTTTGTGCCGCTTTTCCCGTGGCAATCTGGCATGATGTAGGGTTTGTTACCCATCAGCCGTACTTGCCGAGTGTCCAGTTCCCGAAAAGCTCATATCCGCATTGCCTCCACCGGCCGTGAATTCAGCGCACAAGACGATGAGACCATTCTTACGGCCGCCTTGCGCCAGGGCATTGTGCTGCCCTATTCCTGCCGCAACGGCACCTGCGCCAGCTGCAAGTGCCGCCTGGTGGAGGGCGAGATCAGCTATCCCTACAACCCGCCGGCCGCACTCGAACAGGCCGAGCTGCACGACGGTCAGATGCTCAGCTGCCAGGCCGTGGCCCGGGGTGATGTGGTGATCGAGGCGCGCGAAATCGAGCAGGTTGAAGACATTGCGGTGCGGCTGCTGCCGGCGCGTGTGGAAACCATGGACCGGTTTACCGACGACACCATGCGCCTGCGCCTGAAACTCCCGGCCGCCGCGCGCCTGCAGTTTCTCGCCGGCCAGTACATCGACATCCTGCTGGCCGACGGCAAGCGCCGCGCGTTCTCGCTGGCCTCGCCGCCGTCGGAAAAAGAGTTCATCGAGCTGCACGTCAAGCAGGTCGACGGCGGCGGCTTTACCGGCCATGTCTTCAATGACATGCAGCTCAAGGAAATTCTGCGCTTCGAGGGCCCGCTGGGCACGTTCTTCTTTCGCCGCAGCTCCGAGCGCCCGGCCCTTCTGGTTGGTGGCGGCACCGGCATCGCGCCGCTCAAGGCCATGGTCGAAGAATTGATGTACGCCGGCGATGATCGCCCGCTGGAGCTATTCTGGGGCACGCGCAGCGCCGGCGACCTCTACGCCGCCGAGCTGATCGGCAGCTGGCAGGAGAAACACCCGGCGCTCAATTTCGTCCCCGTCGTCAGCGAACCCGACGCGGGCTGGAGCGGCGAAACCGGTTTCGTCCACGAGGCCGTTCTGCGCCACCACCCCGACCTGTCGGGATGGGACGTGTACATGTCCGGCCCGCCGGCCATGATCCACGCCGCACGCCCGGCCTTTCTCGCCGCTGGCGTGCCCGAAGAGCGGCTGTTCTACGACTCTTTCGACTTCGCCCCGGACGTGCCGCCGGCAGCGGGCTGATTGCTCATTCTCCGTCCAGCTGATCGAGCCGGATATGGTCAGGAAGGCTTTGAAAGTCTTCAACGGAAAGGGGCCTGGCCAACAAGTAGCCCTGGGCAAGCTCGCAGCCATGCTGGCGCAGCCGCTCGAGCTGCTCCCGGGTTTCCACGCCTTCGGCAAGGGCCCGCAGCCTGAGGTTGCGGGCCAGCGACAGTGACGCGATCACCAGCTCGGCATCCTTGGGATCATCGGCAATATCAGCAACAAAGCTGCGGTCGATCTTGAGCATGTCGAAGGGGAGGTGGCGCAGATAGCTGAGCGACGCATAACCGGTGCCAAAGTCATCCATGGCGATGCTTGCGCCGAGCTGCTTGAGCTCGGCCAGGGCCGCGGCCGACTGACCCCGCTCGTCGAGCAACACGCTTTCGGTGATCTCGACCTGCAACGCGCAACCCGGAAGACCGTTTCGGGACAGAGCCTGTTTTACGACGGAGACCAGCTGCGGGTCGCGAAACTGCTGCGGCGAAACGTTGACCGACACCCAGAAGTCCGGGTCGCGCTCGATGCGCCAGCGGGCGGCCTGTTCGAGCGAGCGCTCGAGCACATGCCGACCGATGGCATCAATCTGACCGGTCTGCTCGGCGATGGCGATGAACTCGTCGGGCGGTACCTTTCCGAGGATCGGATTGTGCCAGCGCGCCAGTGCTTCGGCGCCGACCACGGCCCCGCGACGCAGGTCGATGATGGGCTGGAAGGCCAGCGACAGCTCGTCGCGGGCCAGCGCCCCGCGCAGCTGCTCTTCCACGCTCTGGCGTCGCTCCACGTTGCGGTTCATCGCCCGGGTGAAGTAGTGATAGGTATTGCGGCCCTCTCCCTTGGACTGATACATGGCGATGTCGGCGTTGCGCAGCAAATCCTGGGAGGTGACGCCGTCACCGGGTGCAATGGCAATGCCCACGCTGGCGGTGAGCATGAACTCGCGGCCCTGAATATGAAACGGCTGCCGAAAGCTCGTGAGCAGCTTGTCGACAATCGGCTGGGCCGCTGCGCTGTTGGCGAGGCCGCCGACCACGATCAGGAATTCGTCGCCGCCGAAGCGCGCCACGGTGTCGTGATCACGCACGTCTGCCAGCAGGCGCCAGGCAGCTTCTCGCAGAAGCTGGTCACCGGCTTCGTGCCCGAGGGTATCGTTGGCCTTCTTGAAGTGATCAAGATCCAGAAACAGCACCGCGACCTGCTCGTTCCGGCGGTCGGCTGCCTTGAGCAACTGGTTCAGGCGGTCCAGCGCCAGAATCCGATTGGGCAGACCGGTGATCGAGTCGTAATGCGCCAGATGGCGCATCTTTCGCTCGGCGTCGCGCTGCTCGGTAATATCACGTAGCGTGCCGGCGCAGCCGTTAATGCATCCTTGTTCATCCACGGTGACGCGGACGTTGACCTCGAGCCAGCGGGAATCATTGCGCTGAGTCAGATAACGCACCTCCGAGCGTGCCGAGGACCGCTGGCCCGCCATCAGCTGGTGAAACTCACGTTCGCTGCCGCGACGGTCGCGCGGGTGCACAAAGTCGATGTAGCGCCGGCCCAGGCTTTCATCCACGGAAAAGCCGGTGATCTCTTCCCAGGCCGGGTTCAGAAACGTCCAGCAGCCCTCACCGTCGGCCTGAAAGACCACTTCGCGGATGTGATCCACTACCGAGCGGTACTTTGCCTCGCTTTCGGCAATCGCCGCCTCGATGCGCTTGCGTTCGGTAATGTCCTGGATGAAACCGCTCATCCGCTGCGCTTTACCCGGCGCGCCCTCGATCTCGGCATAGGTCTTGAGCCAGCGCAGCTGACCATCGTCCTGACGCTGGATGCGATGCTCCACATCGTATGGTGCACCAGTCTCGCGCGCCAGGCGCAGCCGGCGGCGAACAGTATCGATGTCATCGCGGTGAACCAGATCCAGAACTGCGTCCAGGCCGAGCGGATCCTGGTGGCAGCCAGTGACCCGGCGCCACTCTGCCGAGGGGTAGAAAGCATCTTGCTCGAAGTTCAGCTCCCAGCTGCCCAGATGCGCCATGTGCTCGGCGTGGGTGCGCAGCGTCTCGCTGTCGCGCAGCGCGCGGGCCGTGCGCTCGCGCTCGATCACGGCACCGAACAGATCCGACAGCACCTCGAGCAGCCGGATCTCCTCCTCGCGCCAGGCGCGCTCGCGGCGCACCGAATCGAAGCCCACGAAACCATGCAGTTCATCGCTGACGACGATGGGCACGACCACCAGAGACTGAATATCCTCGGCCTCGAATACGGCGCGGTCGCTGTCCCAGTCGGGCGGCAGATCGGCCACCCGCGGCACGTGCATGATCTCGCGCCGCTCCATGCACTCCACTACCCTGGGCACCGTCCCCCGCGGCAGGTTCTGCAGGCTGTCGATCTCGGCCTTGATGCCTGGCGCACACCACTCGTGGGTGTTGTCCATCAGCGTGCGCCCTTCCTTGAAACGAAACAGATAGCTGCGATCCACTCCGCAATAGCTGCCAACGCGGCTCAACACATCGGTAATCACGTCATCCACATCAGCGGAGTCGAGCGCGATGAAGCGCTTGGAGGCTTCCACCAGCGTGCGCTGCAGCCCCGACAGATAATCCAGCGCCGCCTCGGTGCGCAGGACATCGGTCATGTCGACACCGAGGCCCGTCAGAAATTCTTCATCACCCAGAACGATACGGCGGCCCTGAAAATGATAATCACGTCTGCTGCCGTCCTTGAGCGGCAAAGTCGCTTTGAGCAACCCTTCGCCCTGATCAAACACGGCGCGCATGGCCTCTTCAGCCTTGCCATGCTCGGACGGATCGAGAATGTCCCACACCGTCATGGTTTCGAGCTCGGCAGACGAATAACCGGTGAGCGCCTCCAGGTTGGCGTTCCACTGGCGCATGTGGCCGGATTTGTCCATCAGATAAAAGATGCCGGGCAGGCTGTTGATGATGCCGCTGGAAAACTCCGCCTGCCAGCGCTGCTCAGCGGCAATGCGGCGCCGCTCGGTGATATCGCGCACGGCGGCGACGACCAGCGTCCCTTCATCCGACGACAGCGGGCTGAGGCTGATCTCAACCGGAAACAGGCTGCCGTCGCGGCGGCGCGCCTCCAGATCGAGGTCGGCGCCCATCGGGCGCACCGTCGGCTGCGCGAAGTAGTCCCGCCGCTGGCCACGGTGGCTCGCGGCCGAGTGCTCGGGAACGAGCACCTCCAGGGCTTGCCCCTGCAGCTCCCGGCGCCGGTAACCAAAAAGATTCTCGGCCTGGCGATTGACCAGCCGGATGCACCCGTTCCCGTCCACCACCACCATGGCGTCCGGAACGGCATCCAGCACCTCCTGCAGATCACGATCGGCCAGGCTTTCGGTGTTTTCTATGGCGCCAACCGCAACGGTGCCGGGCGCGGACATTGAGCGTGGATCATACGTCAACGAAACCCCCTGTCGACGCTATGTATCTGATTTCAATGTACCACGAGCGGCACATGCCACGAAAACATCGGCGCGAAGCCCCAGGGCGCCGCAGCCCGGGGGCTCAGATCACGCCCAGAGCCAGCATGGCCCCGGCCACGCGATCGAAGCCGGCAATGTTGGCGCCAAGCACATAGTCGCCGGGATGTCCGTACTGGGCAGCAGCTTCGTGGCAGTCACCGTGGATGTTGCTCATGATCTCGCGCAGGCGCTGCTCGGTATAGCCAAAACTCCAGGAGTCACGCGAGGCATTTTGCTGCATTTCCAGCGCGCTAGTGGCCACCCCGCCGGCGTTGGCCGCCTTGCCGGGGGCAAACAGCACGTCAGCCTCCCGAAACAGGCGAACCGCCCTGGGCCGGCAGGGCATGTTGGCGCCTTCGGCCACGGCGATCACGCCGCCGGCTATCAGCCGGCGGGCAGCCTCGTCGTCAAGCTCGTTCTGGGTCGCACAGGGCAGAGCCACCTGACACGGCACCTCCCAGACCGACGCGCCGCGGACATGGCGCGCCGACGCCCCGCGCCGCCGAGCGTATTCATCGATGCGGCCGCGCTCGATTTCCTTGACCTGGCGCAGCAGGGCAAAATCGATACCGGCGCTGTCGTGGACGTAACCGCCCGAATCGGAGCAGGCCACCACCCGGCCGCCGAGCTCGGCCACCTTCTGCATGGCATAAAGCGCGACGTTGCCCGAACCGGACACCACCACGTCGAGACCTTCAAGCCGGTGCCCATGGGCGGCCAGCATTTCGTGCAGGAAGAAGACGGTGCCGTAGCCGGTTGCCTCGGTGCGCACGCGCGCCCCGCCCCATGCCAGGCCCTTGCCGGTGAGCACGCCCGACTCGTAGCGATTGGTGATGCGCTTGTACTGGCCGAACAGATAGCCGACCTCGCGCGTGCCCACGCCGCTGTCGCCGGCGGGCACGTCGGTGTATTCGCCGATGTGGCGGTAGAGCTCGGTCATGAACGACTGGCAAAAGCGCATGACCTCGCCCTGCGAGCGCCCCTTGGGATCGAAGTCCGAGCCGCCCTTGCCGCCGCCGATGGGCAGCCCGGTGAGCGCGTTCTTGAACACCTGCTCGAAGCCGAGGAACTTGACCACGCCCAGGTTGACCGTCGGATGAAAACGCAGGCCGCCCTTGTAAGGCCCGAGCGCAGAGTTGAACTCGACCCGGAAACCACGGTTGATCTGAACCTCGCCGCTGTCGTCGACCCAGGGCACCCGGAAGATGATCTGGCGTTCGGGCTCGCAGATGCGCTCGAGCAGCTTGGCCTCGGCGTATTCGGGATGCTGGCCAAGCACCGGCACCAGGGTCTCGAGGACTTCGTTGACGGCCTGGTGAAACTCCGGCTCGGCGGGATTGCGGCTGACGATGTTGTCGCGCAGCGTACGCAGCGATTTGGTAATGGACATTGATCTGTTTGCTCAAGCGGCGAAAATGGCGTCGAAGTCCCCGGCCATGGCTCGCCCGACCGTGCATGAAACACATCAAGCCGGACGCCGCGGGCGGATCGTCCCTGCTTGGCATTATACGGACGCGAGCCGGCCGAAAAAAAGCCAGCCATTGATTCCGTGCAACACCGCAACCGAGGCGGCGCGGATATCCTCCCGGTTTCCCTTTTCCCGAACGCTGCGATAGCCTTGCAGCCGAAGATCCCTGCCGCAGCGGCCGCTCGAAGCAGCCAGCCGGCCAGACCAATCAGACATCGGGAGCAGGCACATGAGACGTCTTGCAAGCGTGTTGACTTTTGCAGCACTTATTACCCATGGCATCACGGCGCCCGCTGCCGACCGCGCCGCGGCGACGCAATGGCAGCAGCCGCCGCCAGACATCATGCAGGTGCTGCACGCGCCGCAGCTGCCGCGGGTGATGAGCGCGCCTTCGGGCGAACATCTGATCCTGACTGATCCGGTGGTCTACCCTTCCCTGAGCGAACTGGCTGCGCCGATGCACAAGCTTGCCGGCATTCGGGTCAACCCCGCGCTCAACACGGTACACGGCCGCCGCGGCGGCACATCGCCGCGCCTGGTGCGGGTGGCCGACGGCCAGATCACACCCCTGGATCTGCCGGCCGAAGCAGAGGTCCACAGCGTCGACTGGAGCGCCAGCGGCGAGCGCTTTGCGATCACCGCGACGCTTGCCGATCACCTGGGGCTGTGGGTCGGCTCGGTGGACGGCGAGCTGACCCGGATCGAAGGGCTGGCGCTCAATCCGCTGCTGGGCTCGGCGGTCGACTGGCTGCCCGACCAGAAACGCCTGCTGGTGCGCCGCATTCCCGATCGCGGGCCCGCGCCCGAGCCGCCGACCATTCCGGCCGGGCCGGAGGTACTGGCAGGAGAAGGCGCCGAAGCGCGCTCGACCTACGAGGCGCGCAACCTGCTCGAAACCGCGCACGACGATGCGCTGTTCGCCTACTACATGAGCTCCGAGCTGGCGATTGTCGATCCCGACGAAGGCCGCGTCGAGGTCATCGGCGAACCGGCTGCGTATGCCACGGCCAGCTTCTCCCCGTCGGGCGATTACCTGCTGGTCGAGTACCTCGTCGAGCCCTGGTCGCATGAAGTCGCGTGGTGGCGCTTCGCCAGCGAAGTCGAGCTTTGGGACGACAACGGCGAAAAGGTTGCCACCGTGGCCTCGCTGCCGTTGGCCGATGAAGTGCCCACCCACGGCGTGGCCGAGGGGCCGCGCCGGTTTACCTGGCGGGCCACCGCGCCGCACACGCTCTACTGGGTAGAGGCCCTCGACGGCGGCGACCCGATGGCCGAAGTCGAGCACCGCGATCGCCTGATGCGCCTCAAGGCGCCTTTCGAAAGCGACGCCGAGGAAACATTCCGCGCCGAGCACCGCATCGTGGGCAGCGGCTGGGGCGCGGAAGACGGCACCCTGATGCTCGCCCAGTACGAGCGGATGGAACGCTGGCTGTACGTGTGGCTGCTCGATGTCGACGAAGGCCGTTCGCGCCTGTGGTACGACCGCGATGTCAGCGATCGCTATGGTGATCCCGGCTCTCCGGTCTTTCGTCCGCTGCCCAGCGGGCACTGGGTGATGCAACAAGACGGCGACAACGTCTACTTTCGCGGCAGCGGCGCGACCGAAGAAGGCGACCGCCCCTTCCTCGATCGACGCGATATCGAGACCGGCGAGACCGAGCGACTGTTTCGCAGCGCGCCCGATCGCTACGAAGTCTTCGTGTCCTTTGCCGCCGGTGACAAGGAGCAGTTCATCGTGCGTTCGGAGTCGCCCACCGAAGTACCCAACTACCACCTCGCCACCCTCACTGAACGCGTCGACGCGGCCCAGGGCGAACCCGACTGGCGCCACAGCCGCCGAGCAATCACCGAATTCGAAGACCCCACGCCGCAACTGCGACAAATCGAGAAACGGATCGTGCGCTACGAGCGCGAGGACGGCGTGCCGCTGAGCTTTCATTTGCACCTGCCGCCGGGCTACGAGCAAGGCGAGCGGCTGCCCACCGTGGTCTATGCCTATCCGCAGGAGTATTCCGACGCCGCCACCGCTGGCCAGGTGCGCGGTTCGACCCGGCGTTTCAGCCGCTTCTGGGGCGCCTCGCACCTGTACTTCCTGCTGCGCGGCTACGCCGTGCTCGACAACACTGCCATGCCCATGATCGGCGATCCGGAAACCGTCTACGACAGCTTTGTCGAGCAGCTCGTCAACGACGCCGAAGCGGCCGTGGCCAAGGCGGTCGACATGGGCATCGCCGACCCCGAGCGCATCGGCGTGATCGGCCACAGCCACGGCGGCCTGATGGTAGCCAACCTGCTCGCGCACACCGATCTGTTCCGGGCCGGCATTGCGCGCAGCGGCTCGTACAACAAGACCAACCAGCCCTTCGGCTTCCAGTCCGAGCGGCGCACGCTGTTCGAGGCCCGCGACGCCTATATCCGGCTTTCACCCACCTTCTACGCCGACCAGGTCGACGAGCCGGTGCTCGTCATCCACGGCAAGGACGACTCCAACCCCGGCACGCTCACTTACCAGAGTGAAGTCTTCTTCGAAGCGGTACGCGGATCGGGCGGCACCGCGCGGCTGGTTCTTCTGCCGTTCGAGGACCACGGCTACCGTGCCCGGGAAAGCATCGAGCACGTATTGTGGGAACAGCTGGAATGGTTCGACCAGCACGTCAAGAACGCGAACGCAGCCGCGGCGCCGTGACGAGCGACGGACCGGCCGGCGAGTCGACGGCGGGCTCGGCGAACCGGGCCTTCTACACGGTGGGCCATTCAACCCGTTCGATCGGCGAATTCGCCGAGCTGCTCGGCCAGGCCGGAATCGAGCAGCTTGTCGACGTGCGCAGCGTGCCGCGATCGCGCACCAACCCCGACTACAACCTCGAGGTTCTGCCCGAAAAACTGGCTCCCTGGGATATCGAGGCGACGCATATGCCCGCCCTCGGCGGCCTGCGCGGCAAGAGCCGGGAGGTCGACGAGGCGGTCAACGGCTACTGGCGCAACCGCAGTTTTCACAACTATGCCGACCATGCCCTGAGCGAAGATTTTCAGACCGCGCTCGAGCAGCTCATCGACCTGGGTTCACGCAAGACCTGCGCGCTGATGTGCGCTGAGGCGGTGTGGTGGCGCTGCCACCGACGCATCATCAGCGACCACCTGCTGGCCGGCGGCGAGCGCGTGTACCACCTGATGGGCCGCGATCGCATCGAGCCGGCGAAGATGACTGACGGCGCCGTCGTTGCAAACGGCCGCGTCGTCTATCCGGCGGGCGCTGAGAAAGGCTGAAGGTCGCTGATCAACCCGCGCCAAGCGCCTGCATCTGCAGCGTCTCGGCACGAGCCATCGCTTTTTGCAGGCCTTTCCAGTTGCGGTTGTAGCGCGCCACGAGATCCGCCAGGCCCTCACCCTCGGCCCTGGCCATCTTCAGCGCCAGCTCGCGCGCGGTGTCCATCCCGGCCTTGAACTGCTGGTCGAGTTCGGCCGCCTCGCTTTTCATTGCGTCACTGCCCTTGTCCTCGATCAGGCCGATGTAGACCGACATCTTGCCCTTCGCTCTGGCCATGCTGCTGTGGGCGTCGCGCATCAATGACGCGCCGGGCTGTGCTGCAGACGGGTCCGCCGGGACTTCGAGCAGGCCGGGGACTTCCCCGCCTGATGACGGATCGGATTGCTGCGCGTTGCCGCAGCCGGCCATGGCCACAGCGGCGGCGAAGATGAGAATGCGTGCGATGGACAATGGATGCGTCATCGACGGGCTCCTGAATCGTTGGAGGCGAGCGGATAACCCGCCGGTGAGTGGTGTCTGAAACATCCTAATGCAAGCGCGGCTCACATACTTGGCAGACCCAGTGTCGACACCCGCCTTTGCCCTGGAGCTGGTCATCACTGAACACACGCAGCATCCGTGATGGGGGTCACGCTCGCCCGGTTGCCTGCCTTTTTTGCCTGAACTCACCGGCTGTGCTACGGTCAATCCGAATGTACGCATATAAGCAAAGGGCGGCGTAGTGGCCGGCAGTCGCGGGCTTGTCCCGAAAGGAAGTTTGACCATGACCAAGCACATTCTGGTTGTCGGCGGCGGCATCGGTGGCACGATGACGGCCAACAACCTGGTTGCAAAACTCTATCCGGAAGTATCGCGCGGGGAAGTCACCGTGTCGATGATTTCCGACTCTCCCTGGCACTACTACAAGCCGGCGTTCATGTACGTCGCCTTTGACATGATGTTCAAGGACGAGCTGCGGCGCAAGCAGCGCTCGCTGCTGCGCCCGGAAGTCGATTTCACCCTCGACAAGGTAACCGAGTTCGACTTCAAGGGCTCGTGCGTCAAGACCCGATCCGGCAAGCGTGTCGACTACGACTACATTGTCGTCTCTACCGGCTGCATTCCCTCGCCTGAACGCATCGAGGGCCTGAAGGAAGCCGGCGATCATTTCTATCAGCACGACCCGGCGCGCCAGCTCGCCAACAAGCTGCGCGACTTCGAGAAGGGCCGCATCTTCATCACGGTCAACTTCCCGACCACGCCCAACGTGCCCCATCAGTGCGGCATCGCGCCGATGGAGACCACCTTCATGGTCGATGAATACATGCGCCGCAAGGGCGTACGCGACCAGGTCGAGATCGTCTACACCTACCCGACCATCGCCCAGCTGGTGCGCAACTGCCTGTTTTTGCAGGAACCCACCGGCAATGTCCTGCCGGACATCTTCGACTCCAAGGACATCCGCTACAAGCGCGGCTTCACGCTTGCCAAGGTTGACCCGGACCGCAAGGTGGCCATTTCCGAGGAAGGCGAAGAAGAGAACTTCGACCTGCTCATGGCCACGCCGCCGATTCGCGCCGTCGACGCGGTGCTCGACAGCGGCATCTCCGAAGCGCCCAACAACGAAGGCTGGCTGCCGACCAACCGCGAAACCATGCAGCTGGAGGGTTTCGACAATGCCTTTGTGATGGGCGACACCGTCGACCTGCCGATCAGCAAGGCCGGCGGCTCATGCCACAACCAGAGCCCGGTCATTGCCGACAACATCGCCGGCGACCTGCGCTACGGCCGCAACATTGCCAGCTACGACGGCCGCGTGCAGGCCATCGCCCAGATGGGCCTCGAGGCAGGCATGCCGCTTTGGTACGACTACGACATCGATGTTCAGCCGACCCCGCCGACCAAGCTTGGCGGGCTCTCGCGCAAGGCTTTCAACCGCGGTGTCTACTGGGCAGTGGCCCGAGGGATGGTTTAATGAACGACAAGAGCGATATGGACAAGCATGCCGACAGCGGGCAGCAAACAGCCGCAGCCGGTACCAACGGCCAGGCGCAGGCACCCGCACTTGATGCCGCCACCCAGGAAGGGCTGAACGAGCTGGTTGAAAAGCTCGCTCCGCTGCTCCAGGGCCGGCGCCTGCACAACGTGGTCGACCTGCTTTCGTGGACCTCGGACATGGTCGATCTGGCCGACGAGGAGATGGTCAACAAGCTGGCGGCCAATTACGAGAATCTCGTCAGCGGACTGTGGGCTACCGGCAACGCCGCGCGCTATGCTGCCAACGAGGTTTCACAAGCCGAACCGCCCTCGCGCCTGGGCCTGCTGCGTGCGGCCAAGGACGAGGACGTGCGGCGCGGGCTGCACTTTCTGCTGCGCTTTGCGGCCGTCTTCGGCCGCCAGATGCGTCCCGACTGAGCCGCCGACAAACCATGGCGACCGACGAAGAAGTTGCCGCGCTCTACCAGCGCAAGATACGCGAGCTGTCGGCGCGAGTGCGCGCCGACCGCCGCATTGAGGCGCCGCAGATCAGCGTGACCCGGCGCAGCAAGATCTGCGGCAGCATGGTCACACTCGACTTCGACTTCGACGGCGAGCGCATCGAGCGCGTCGGCTATCGCGCCCGCGCCTGCAGCCTGGGCATGGCAGCAACAGCCATCCTCGTCGACGCCGGGCCGGGCCAGAACGCCGATCAGGTGGCCCGGGCGCATACCGCCCTGGCCGACCTGCTCGCCGGCAAGCCGGCCGAGTTCGATGCCCACTGGCAAAGCCTTGAAATCCTCGCGGCCGCCATCCCCTTCCCGGCTCGCCACAACTCCGTACTGCTGCCTTTCGAGACGGCGGCTGAAGCTTTCAGTGAGCTGGCCGCAGCGTAACCCTCGCTGCGGCCGGATTGCGCTCAGCTGCGGTTGAAGAAGTCGCGCTCCATTTTCACCGCGTAGTGAAAGGCATCGGTGGCGGCTTCGTATTCATGCTGTGACGCCGCGGCGAGCGCGTCCTCGGTGGCGGCAATCGCCGCGACAGTGCCGTCGGCGAAACTCTGGTCGGCATAGGTATCCAGCCAGGCACCGTAGGGGTGATCAGGGCCGCGCTGCTGATACAGTCGCAGGCCCACATCCAGATAAACCCAGAAACAGGGCAGCACGGCGGCGGCCACTTCAGCGTAGCTGCCGGTGCCTGCCACCGCCAGAAGGTGGTTGGTGTAGGCACGGGTGGTATCGTCGATTTCGATGGCTGCATCCGTCGCCAGAAAGCCGTCGTGCAGCTCCATTTCGGCAACGATGGCATCGTTTGCCGCCTGTGCCCAGAAGGCTTGCGCCCGCCGGGTCGTGGCCAGCTGGCTGGCGCGGGCAAGCGCGCGCGAGTACTGCCGCAGGTAGGCCGCATCCTGGGCCAGATAGTAATCAAACACGGTCTTTGGGAGCGTGCCCTCACCCAGGCCCTGAATGAAATCCAGCCGGGCAATTTCAGCGTTCATTTCGGCGGCATCCGCCCACAGCTTGGCGGTATGGGGCCCGGCGGGCTCGAGCCCGGTCGGGTTTGTGGCGCCAGCGCTTTGCGTCATGTTCATATTCCTGCCTTTGCGTAAAGTGAGTGAAAATGATGAATCGGGCCGTGGCCGCTGCCGACTTCCAGCTCGTCGGCATGCGCCAGCGCGCCCTGCAGCCAGTGTTTGGTCTGCTCGAATGCCACGGCCCAGTCACCGCTTCGGGCCCGCAATGTCGCCAGCCCTGATGACAGTGAACAGCCGGTGCCGTGGGTGTTGCGGGTCTCGATTCGCGGCGTGGCCAACTCCACCGGGTCCGCCCCCGGCAGCAGCAGGGCATCGGGACAGGACTGGCCCGCCAGATGCCCGCCCTTGACGATCACGCCGGTGTGGTGTCGCGCCATCAAGCGCTGGCCCTGCGCCAGCGCGTCTTCCCAGCCGGCGGCCACGGGTTCGTCGACCAGCAGCGCAAGCTCGGACAGATTGGGCGTCACCATGTCGGCCTGGTTCAGCAGCTCGCGCACGGCGTCTTCGGCCCGCTGCTCCAGCAGGCGATCGCCACTGGTGGCCACCATGACCGGATCGAGGACGACCACCGGCGGCCTGACGGCCTGCAGCCAGCGCCGCACTTCCGTGATCGTGGCTGCATTGCCGAGCATGCCGATCTTGACCGCGTCGATGGTCACATCGTCGCTGACCGCCTCGAGCTGCGCGCGCAGAAAGTCGGTGGGCGGCGTATGGATGCGACGCACGCCGTGGGTGTTCTGGGCCACCAGCGCGGTGACCACGCACATGCCGTAGCCACCCAGCGCGGCTATGGATTTCAGGTCGGCTTGAACGCCGGCACCACCGGTGGGGTCGGTGCCGGCAATGCTCAAGATTCGTTTCACGTCGGACTACCTCCTTGGTCAGGACATATTCAGACGCGCTGCAATCGTGGCCTGATCCAGATTGTGCAAGGCGTCCACAAAAGCCGGCTTGAAGCTGCCCGGGCCGGCCGCATGCGCGGCCGCTTGTTCGGCGGCAATGGCATAGGCGGCGACGGCAGCCGCGACTGCCTTGAACGGCTGGCTGGAATCCAGGGCGACAAAGGCCGCAACGGTCGCGCCCAGGGCACAGCCGCCGCCGGTGATGCGGGTCAGCCACGGGTGACCGTTGCGCACGCGGAGATCGGTCACGCCGTCGGTTACCAGGTCGGTTTCGCCGGAGACAGCCACCACGGCCTGATGGCGCTGCGCCAGATCCTGCGCAGCTTGCCGGGCATCGTCGGCAGTGGCCAGGGTGTCGGTTCCGCGCCCGCCGCGGCCGCTGCCGGCCAGCGCCATGACTTCAGAGGGGTTGCCGCGAATGACGGCAGGTTGATGCCGCAACAGCTCACGCGCCAGGCGGGTTCTTACCGGCAGACTGCCAACCGCCACCGGGTCCAGCACCCAGGGAACGCCGGCGTCGGTGGCCGAGGCCACCGCCTCCAGCGCGGCGGCGCGCGGCTCGGCATAGGGCGTGCCGAGATTGATCAGCAGGGCAGCAGCCGTGCGGGCGAAAGCACCGGCCTCTTCGGGAATGTCCACCATCGCCGGGGCACAACCCAGAGCAAGCAGGGTATTGGCGAGATGATTCAAGACGACCGCATTGGCAATGCACTGCACCAGAGGCGAGGCATCACGCACGGCCGTCAGCCGAGCATCGATATCGGAGGGCGATAATGTCACTGGACTATCCCTTCGCTAGTGCGAACTAGAGCAGGTTCAATGGGTGTAATCTCAGCCGACGATCAGGTCGGCACCCCAAGTCACATCAATTACTGCGAACAGCTTAACAGATCGGCTCGCGGTGGGTCACTCCGGATGGAAAAACCGCCGGCACGGCCGCAGCGTCACGCCGAGGCCTCCGCGGAAGCGCTCAAGGCACTGTCCAGAAAGCTCTTCAGACCTTCCTGCACAAGATCATGAGTCCTGTCGATATTGGCGGCCACCTCGCCCTGAAGCACATCGAGGCCGCTGAGGATCTCGCGGGCCTCGGCAAATCCGCGCTCGATCCCCTGGCCGATCAGCTCGACAAAGTCCTTTGCGGCGGTTGCCGCATCCTTGTCCGGATGCTGTTTCTGATAGGCCTGAAAAAACCCCGTGCTCTGGGAGACGATACGCTTGGCGGTTGCCTCCGGCGAAACGTCCAGCCCGGAGTCGTAGGCCTGCTGAATGGCGTTCGGCCCCAGTTCCGGCGCGAGCACGTCGTTGAGGCTTCCCAGAGCCGTCCTGTAGGTCAGCGCGAGCGGATTGTCACCCGAGCTCAGACGCGCTGCCTGCGCTGAGCCGGCCACGCCCTTGCCGAACGGGGTGTTGACCCCGCCACGACCCGGCTGCCCCCCCTTGGGCTGCGCCCCGGTGGGCGATGCTTTGCTGAAGGCTGGTATTTTCATGGCGATGTCTCCGGCAGGGATTCCAGCCCGCTGTAGCGGCGGCAAGCGTGAAAGCTTGAGCCGGGCCGGCAAGGCAGGCTGTCGCGCCTGCTGCCGAACCGGCGGCCGGGGTCATGCAGGCAGTGCCTGATACCCGACAGGTTATGATACAAGCATGCTCGCTTCCGAACATCTTGCGGCCCTGGCCCACCCCATCATCGCCCTGGTCATCGGCCTGTTCTTTCTGATCGCCGCGGCGACCAGAAAGGCCAACTACTTCTTGCCCGCCGCCGCGGCCTATATTGCTTTTGCGGTCGGAATCTTCCTGCAGATACTGCTCCTTCCCGGCAACGCGGAAACCAACGCCATGCTGACCGGCGTGGCCTATGCCATTGCTGCTCTGGGCTTTTACCAAGCGCTGGTCCGCGTGGGCGCAGGCACGCCTTCATGGTCGGTCGCAATCGGACTGACGCTGGCTTTTCTGGCCCTGAGGTATTTTCATACGGCACAGAGCTTCAACAGCATTGGCCGGATCTACGGCATCCAGACTTACCTTACCGTCATCTTCCTGCTGGCATGCTGGCACGCCCGGGCGCTGTTGACTCGCGGCAGCGGCCCCGAACGCTTTCTGTTTCTGTGCGTATCCATTTTTGCCCTGAGCCTGCTGCCCCGAACCTTTCTGACGGTCGGCACCGATGCATCACGCTACGGTTTTGACAGGACGCCGTTCTGGGTGTCGACCCAAATCGCCTGGAATGTGTTCATCGTCGTCTTTGCGCTGGCACTGCTGCTCGTGCACGCCTCCCGACGCCTGCAGATGGCCGAGCACAGGGCCTCGATCGACCCGCTGACCCGGCTTGACAACCGCGCCAGCTTCAACGCCAAGGCGGAGTTCGCACGTGGCCGCTGCGCTTGCTACTCCCTGATCTCGATCGACATCGACCGCTTCAAGAGCATCAACGACCGCTGGGGCCACCTCGTCGGCGATCGGGTGCTGGAGCGCGTCGCGGCGCTGATTTCGGGCAGCACCCGCGAAGCCGACGAGGCCGCCCGCTACGGCGGCGAGGAGTTTCTCGTTTTTTTGCCCGACACCGGCATCGACAAGGCGCACAAGATTGCCGAAAGACTGCGCCAGAGCGTGGCGGCAGCAGCGATGCAGGACATTGCGCCCGACCTCCGCTGCACCGCCAGTTTCGGCGTTGCGGAGTTCGACTCCAGCGTGCCCCTCAAGTCAGCTCACCAGCGCGTGGATCAGCTGCTGTATGCGGCCAAGGGAAAGGGGCGCAACCAGGTCTGCCACGACCCGCAGCCGCTCACCGAGGCGGATGTGCAGTGCGCCAGCGCAGCCATCGTGCCCATCAACAAACCGACACCTGATCACCAGCGCACGACCCCGGAACACGATTGTCCGCCCGGACGGCCGGCTGCGCGCTCAGATCGGTGAACCCGGCGGCAGCGGCACCGGCTCGAATGCCGGCGCCCACTCGCCGTCGTCACGATAGCGCGCTATCTGCTGCTGCAGGTAGCGATGCTGCGCACTGTCGTCATGCGCATCCAGCCAGGCTTCCAGATCCGACAGGTCGGCCGCCATCTGTGCGCGTACTTCCGGCGCCAGCCCCGGGTTGTTCATTGCATCGATCCAGCGGTAGACCACCACGTGCAGAATCCGGTGATGTATCTGCCGCTGGGCGTGCTGCTGCGGCTCGAGCTTGAAGGTGCTCGCCATCAGCTTTTCATACACCTCACGGGTACCGCCGGTGGCTGACATGCGCGCAAGGCGATTGAGCCGCTGCGGATGCAGCAGCAGCTTCAGGGTGTTGTTGGCGGCGGCCTCGGCTGCCGACACCGGATCGAAGGTCAAACCGGTACGCGACTTGAAACTTTCGCGCCCTTCACTGTCGCCATAGGCCTTGGGCGTAATCAGGTGCAGTACGGTTTCTGGGAGGGTCAGATATTCCGGCCGGATGGTCTGCAGCAGGGCATCCATCGCGGCTCGCTGCCGGTCGGCTGATACCGGCCGGACTCCCCTGGGGCGGTCGTGGTCACCCTTGAGCTCATATTCGTAATGCACCCCGCCAATCTGCTTGGCGACTGCTTCCACTTGATAACGATGCAGCAGGTAGATTGGCACCAGCGCTTCGTGCAGGGAAGACAGGGGCTGATTGTCGGCGATGTGATCGAGCCCGAAGTTCTGCAGCGCCAGCTCGCGCACTTCAGACAAGCGCTCAAGCTCGGCCACAGGATCTTCTCCATTGTCCCAGAGGTGGCCAATCGCGCTGGCGCCACCGGCCGGCCGCGCGTCGCGGTCGGCCATGTACTCCAGACCCCGGGATTTGGCGTTGGCCACACGCTCCGCCATTGCCTTTTCTGGCTCGGCAACATCAGCATAGCCCATGGCAATGGCATAACGATCCCATTCGCCAAGGCCTTCACGATAGGCATTGCTCAAGACAATCCGGCCGTCTTCGATCTCGACCAGGGGATGAGGATAATCCATCACCGAGGCGCGCCCGTTGGCGCTGGCCGCAAAGTTGTGTATCAGCCCCAGCGTGTGCCCGACCTCGTGAGCGGAAAGCTGGCGTATTCTTGCCAGCGCCATGTCCTGCTGCCTGTCGGTGTCCGCGGTGCCATCAAACGGCCCGGTCAGGCCATTGGCGATCAGGAAATCCTGACGCACCCGCAGGGAGCCCAGGGTGACGTGACCCTTGATGATTTCGCCGGTGCGCGGGTCGGTAATCGAGGTGCCATAAGACCACCCACGAGTGGCGCGGTGCACCCACTGGATGACGTTGTAACGAACATCCATGGGGTCGGCATCGTCCGGTAACGGCTTGACCTGAAAGGCATTCTTGTACCCGATCTCCTCGAAGGCCTTGTTCCACCACATGGCGCCGTCATGCAGGGCAGTGCGCACGGGCTCGGGCGCGCCCGGATCTAGGTAGAACACGATCGGCTCGACCGCTTCACTGACCCTGGCATCGGGGTTCTTCTTGACCAATCGATGGCGCGGCAGCAGGCGCTTGACCATGGGCTCGTCAATCGCGGCCGCATAATCCATGTACTCGACTTTCCAATAGCCCGAATAAGGGTGAAATGGCCTTGGTTCGTAGCCTTGCGCCGGCAGGGCGACAAGAGAATGATGCAGGTGCACGGAGACCGCCGTCGGCTCGGGCGTGACCTGTTTGACAAAACCTCCGACATCACTGCCGGCAAAGGTCACCAGCGCCTCCAGCTCGGTGTTGCGGGGGAAAGCCTTGCTGCGCTGCAAGAACACGCCGCTGCGGCTGGCATCGAGTGAAAAACTGCCCTGCCCGGCCTCATCAAGGCGCTGGGCAACCCTGTGGATGTCGGACAACAGAAACTCGGTGTAATCAACCAGTACCGCATCGTCGCTGCTGGCAACCACCGGCAGGCCGGCGAGCACAGACTGGGCAAACGCTTCGTCCACGCTTTGCTGCTCGGCACGGTTGTCGGAATCGGCGCGATAGTAGGTGTTGAGCTGGTTGAGCAGGACCTTGTTGCCAAACTTTTCGAACTGCACCAGCCGGGTCGCGCCCTGCTGGCCCCGATCCAGCCCGATGTCGTTGGAGCCGATACCTCTTGGCAGGCTGCTCTGAAAAATGAAAGGCTTGTCGAGCTTGTCGACCAGCAGGTAGACCTTGTCTTCCTCGCCGTGGTAGTAGAAATCGAAATATCCCTGATGGTGCTGCATGCCCTGGGTGAACTCCTTGACTCCGGCCGCCCAGAGCGGAGAGAACAGCAATACCGTGAAGATCAGAACAACTGCGCGCATGGCGGGTCTCACCTGTCATGGATGAACTGCAAACGGGCCATCAGCCTACCACTATTGACCCGGCATCAAAGCCAGTTGGCTTTGCCACCTCGAGACCTCAGACTGGCATGCTGTGGCTATCCATTCATGCTGGATCAAGATGTTTGTTGAAGTGCCGTTGAAAAAGTACTGCCTGCTGCTGCTCGGCCTGGCCGTGCTGTTTCCGGTTGCAGGCCCCGCGCAGGGGCTCCCGCTGGCCGGTGCCGGCGAAGCACAGCCAGCGACCGAAGACGAGGCAGACCCACAGGAACTGCAGCAATCGCTGGATGAGGTCATCGGCACGCTCGAAAACGACGCCCGCCGCGCGCAACTGCTCGAGCAGCTGAAGTCGCTTCGTGCTGCGGTCGAGGCCGGCGAAGAGGTTCCGGCGAGCGCGGCGGAACAGCGCGAGGGCTTGCTGGGCGCACTCGCCGACTCCTTCGAAGATCTCGGCGCACGGGCGAAAGCCGGCGATTCGGTGCTTGATGTCTGGGCCCGGCGAACGCGGGAGGCCGCTGCCGACGCCGCGCGGCTGTTGAACTCGGAAAGCCGCGTCGACCTGTCCCGCAACGCTGCCGAGGCAGCCGGGCTTGTAGCCGCGTGGCTGGCCTTGCTGAGCCTGCTCGCATGGAGCGGGCGGGCGCTGTTCAGGAGGCTGGGCTGGGCGCTGCAGCCGTCGCCGAAACCCCGCATCTGGATGCTGGCAGCCCATTTTCTACGCAGGGTGTTGCCGTGGGTGCTTGCCTTCGCCGCCCTGCTCTTTACGCTGCGAGGCGTCGAGGGGCACACGGCGGTCCGCGTCACTGCGCTTGTGGTGGCCTATACCGGCATGTGCGGCTACCTTCTGGCCACGGTCTTTGACATCATGGTCGCCCCGTTCACGCGCGGGCATCGGCGCATAGCCATCGCCGTGCTGCACCGCATTGCGTTCAAGTGGCTGTTTGTCATCGGCGCCCTGGTGGCGTTCGGCGACGCGGTCAACGGTGATCGGCTGACCGCGCTACTGGGTTCTGCGCTGGCGGACTGGCTGGCGGTTCTGGCAAGCGTGCTGGCCGGGCTGCTTTGCGGCTTTCTGGTGCTGCGGGTCCGGCGGCCGGTGATGCATCTGATCCGCAATCGCCGCTACAGCAAGCGCCGGCACGGCGGCACACTGCGCGACCTGGTTGGCCTGTTCGCACGGGTCTGGCATATCCCCACCCTGCTGCTGATCGGCGCCTCGATCACGGCCACGGTGCTGACCGGCGGCGAAGCAAACGCGACCCTGGCGCGCGCCGTCATCTGCGCCGTTTTACTGATCGTCACTCTGTTTGTGTCTGCAGCGCTGAGCCGCCAGAGCGAACGCGCAGCCGCCCGTCCGCTGCGCGCGACGTATCTCAAGCGACTGGAGCGCCTGGGCTATGCGGTGGCGCAATTCGTGGCCTGGGCGGTGTTCATCGAACTGTCGCTGCGAACCTGGGAGCTCTCCCTGCTGGGGATCGGCGACCAGGGTGAGATCAGCACGCGCATCGGCCAGGCACTGCTGGGCCTGGGCCTGACGGTTCTGCTCGCCTGGCTCGCCTGGATCTTTGCCGACGCCGCCATAGAGCGCGCGCTGCGCGGCGGCGCTGGGCCGCGGGGACGACGCATGAACACCGTGCGGGTCCAGACGATCACGCCCATGCTCAGGAACGTGGTGTTTTTCACCATCCTGGTGATTGCCGGTATCGTTGGCCTGGCCAACCTGGGCGTCAACGTCACGCCGCTGCTCGCCGGGGCGGGCGTCATCGGGCTGGCGGTCGGGTTTGGGGCGCAAACGCTGGTGCAGGATCTCATCACGGGCATCTTCATTCTGATCGAGGACTCTCTGGCAGTGGGCGATTTCGTCGAAATCAACGGCCATATGGGAACGGTCGAAGGCATCAATCTGCGTACCGTGAAGCTCAGGGATCTCGACGCCATCGTGCACATCATCACGTTCAGCCGGATCGACTCGATACACAACATGTCGCGGCAATTTGGCGTTGCGCTGATGAAGATTCGTATTCCACACGACATGCTCATCGATGACGCCATCAAACTGATGCAGGACACGGCCGAAGACCTGCGACGTGACGCGAGAGTCGGCCACCTGATTCGATCACCGCTGGAGATTCAGGACATTCACAGCTTCGAGGATGGTTGCCCGATACTGCGCATGCGTCTGTATACCGCGCCCGAGTATCAGTGGAACGTATCGCGGGCTTTCAACCTACTGCTAAAACGCCGCATGGAGGCGCAATCCATGGAGCTGGGCACACCCCGTCTGAGCATCAGCATGACCGGCGAGGGCGGTATGCAATTCCAGCGTAGCGGAGATACCGAAGCAGCTGAAGAAACCAGCAACAATCAGGTTGACAAGGGCGACCCCGCCGATTCTGCCGGCGATGAAATCGCACCGGATGATCGCTCACCAAGCAGCCAGTGACCGGTTCAACACGAACTGTAACCGCACGCCGATTCCCGATCGGCAGGCACATCAAACGGATGGGGCCATCGTGGGTTGCCGGGGCGATCGCTGCCGGCCCGGCGTCGATGGCGAGCCTGATAACCGGCGGCGCGGGCTACGGCTATTCGCTGCTGTGGGTAGTCGTCCTTTCAGCATTCGCCGGAGCACTGGCGCAGTACCTGGCGATGCGTCTGGGTCTTCTCACCGAGCGCGGGATCGTCAGCGTCGTAGAAAGCGTGCTCGGCAAGTGGTGGGCTTGGCTGCTGGTGGCTGACGTCGTCATCGCCGCCGGTACGGCCCAGCTCGTCATCATGAAAACCGTTGCCGCCGTGTCGGCGACGATAACCGGCATCGATGCCCGCGTCTGGGGCATTGGCTGGGCGCTGGTTCTGGCCTTCGGCCTTGCCGGTCGCGGCTATGGCTTCATCGAGCTGGTTGCCAAGATCCTCGTGATCGGAGTCGTCACCGCCTTCGTCGCCTCGTTGTTCGTTGCGCCCATCGATATCAGCCGTGCCGCAGCCGGACTCATTCCATCACTCCCGGCCGGCAGCGCGGTTGTCGCCGCCGGAATCCTTGGCGGCGCCGTCCATATCACGCTGATCACGATGCACTCCTACACCATGCGTGCCCGCGGCTGGACCCGGCGCGACTACAGGCTGGCAAGCTTCGACATCGGAGCCTCCATGCTCGTTGCTTTCGGCATCTACAGCGTTGCGATCTTTCTCGTCGCGGCCAGCGTCCTCACGGACCCGCAGCTCACGGCCTTGAGTGCAGCCAAAGCCCTCGGCCCGCTCCTCGGACCCGGCGCTCAGTGGCTGTTTCTTCTGGGGCTCGGCGGTGCCGCACTCTCGACGCTGGGCGGGAACACCCTCGTCCCGCCCCTGCTCATTGCCGACAAGCTCGGCTGGGGCACGTCCGTGACCGATGACCGCTACCGCGGACTGCTGGCGGGCTTTGCGCTGCTCTCTTCTCTGGGTGCATTCATCGGCGGCGAGGTTCTGGGCCAGCTCGTGCTCGTGCTCGCGCTGGGCACCGTGGGCACACCCTTCGCCATTGCAGTGGTCCTGTATCTGTTGAACTCGCGCGCTGTGCCGCAAGGCAACCCGATTCTCGCAAGCCTGGGCGGGATCGCGCTGTTTGCCCTTTCCGCAACGCTGGCCTTCAATTTTCTGCGCAGCAAGGCGATCGGCGACATCAACCTGCTGACAGCGCTGGTGCTCGTTTTCGGCACCGTCCTCGGCTTGGCAACCCTTGCGCTGGCCGGCAAGTATCTGCGATCGCGCCTGAGGCCCTGAATCGATGCGTTCCCCCTCGTCAATCCCCGGCTAATCTTTCCGATTGAAGGTCGGCAGCACCCATTTGCGCCGCAGTGAAACCCAGCGAAAGACAAAGCCGGCGACAATCGGCAGCCAGGCACTCCAGAAGGTGGACCAGCCCAGGTAATGGCCATATACGGCCAGGCTGGCGGTAAGGAAGGCCACCGTGGCATACAGCTCCTCCTGCTGCAGCACCAGCGACACCCGGTTGAGCAGCACGTCGCGCAGCATGCCGCCACCGATGGCGGTCACCATGCCGACAATGATCGCCACCTCGGCGTTGTGCCCGAGCAGCAGCGCCTTGTGCGCGCCATAGACCGCAAACAGCGCCAGACCCATGGCGTCAAACAGACGCACCGGATTAGTCAGTTTTTCCACCCGCCGGTAGGCAACGATAGTGATCACCGCGGCGATCATGGCAGTGGCCAGATAGCGCCACTCCATCAGACCGGCCGGCGGCACAGCGCCGATGAGCACGTCGCGAATGATGCCGCCGCCGCAGGCGGTGACATAGGCAACGGCCAGAATGCCGAACAGATCGAGATTCTTGCGCTGCGCGGCCAGTGCCCCGCTGATGGCAAACGCGAAGGTGCCGGCCAGATCGATCAGATGAAACAGGAATTGATCAGGCATGGACAAAAGCGCCGGGGCGGCCGGTGGTTACCTGCCGGGGCCAGCCACGGACCGGCCCCGGAAACAAGGCAGGTCAGCCCTCAGCCGCCAGCTTCGGAGCCTCCTTGATCCATACGTGGTTGAGCGGAAGCACGTCACAGCCCTTTTTATAGGCAATGTCGGCAATGCCCATCAGAATTTCTTCCTGGGCTTCGGCGAAGGCCGCGTAGGGTACGAAGCCGCCGCCCGGAACGGAACGTACCCAGGCATAGATGTTGAGCTTGAGGGCATGGTCTCCAAACCCGCTGAAACGGAAAACGAAATACTCGAGATCATCACGCGAGGCCAGCAGTTTGTTGCCTTCTTCCACGACTTCGCTGATCTTGTCGTAGTCGCTGTAACTCAACAGGATATCCTGCGAGAGCGTACGGTGAGTGAGACGGGAGTGATTGACCAGGCTATGGGTGTTGAAGATGGCATTGGGTACGTAAATACGCTTGCCGTCCCACTCCTCGATAGTGGTCGAGCGCCAGCCAATGTGGACCACCGTGCCCGCCAGACCGGCATCCTTGAGGATGATGTCTTCATCGAGCTTGAAAATTCGGCTGGCAAACACGGTCAGGCCACCAAACAGGTTGGACACCAGGTTCTGCGCCGCAAACCCGACGGCAATACCGGCCGCGCCGCCAAACGCAAGCAGCCCGGCAATGGACATGCCCAGCGCCTGCACGATGGCCAGGGCAACCATCAGAAACACGACGATAGTGGACAGCTTCTTGACCGCTGTAGCAGCGGTACGATCGACGTGCGTACCCTGAACACTGGCGCGCTTGAAATAGTTGTCCTCGACCCGATCGATCAGGCGGAACAGAAACCAGCCGACCAGGAGGATGAACAACACGCTTTGCGCCGGCGGGGCCACCTGATCCATGACCGGATAACCACTGTCTGGCGGAAAATAGTGCCGCAGGGCAATGATGATCCCGAACAGCCACACCGCCGCGCGCAAGGGCATCTCGGAGGCGCGGAATATGGCGCTGCGCCAGACTTTCTTTTCCGGCCTGTCCCTCTTCCACAGAAACATCAGCACCCAGCGCACTACCTGGCTGACCACGAGCACGGCCACTACCAGGGCAAGCGGAAAGAACCACCAGGAGTCGCTGGCTACGAATTTCGTTATCGACTCCAGTAAATCCATACAAAAGCTCCTTCATTCAAGATCCGGAATCTGTTGATCCGACACGAACGCGGATCACCATCAGCGCCAGAAGCCGGGAACGAAAACGCGGATCAGCGTATCGGCCAGCAGCCCGATGACGAACCAGTTGCTGAACGCCTTGTCGTGCACGAAACAGACGGTAGAGTACCAGCGCGGCCACACGGCGGCCGGATAGTCTGCCGGTTTTTCGGCCGGCCGCGGCCGCGACAGCCGCCGCAGTGCGGGGACGGCCGGCCGGATGGCCACAAGCACCAGCAGCATGACCGGCGTGAAGAACGGCAGGCCGAAAATCATGAAAACGACAATGGCGTAGGCCAGCACGATCATGGCCATGGTGAGATGACGCGAGGCCCTCTCGCCGATGACGACCGGCAGGGTGCGCATGCCTCTTTCAACGTCGTCGCTGCGCTTGTCGGTGTGCTTGCCGACGTTGACCGCGGCCACCACCAGACCAATGGGCAAACTGGCCAGAATCACCAGCCAGCTCCAGTGCGCGGTCAGAACGTAGTACACGCCGCCGATCATCAGCGGCCCCCAGATGAGGAATATGGAAAACTCGCCCAGCGCCAGGTTCTTCAGCGGGTAGGTATAAAACAGGAGCACCAGCGCGCCGAAGCCGAACAGCCACCACACCGGCGCGGAAAAATCGGTGTAGAAGAGCGCGTAAACGCCGGCCAGTGCGGCCACCAGCCCGGTCAGCCAGAACCAGACCAGCTGCGTGCGCCGGCTCCAGAAGCCCTGGGCCAGCGGGTGGCTAGCATACTGGGTGCGAAAATAGTTGCCTTCGTCGATGCCGCGCGTGTAGTCGGTGTAGTCGTTGAGCAGGTTGTTGGCACCATGGGCAATGAAAAGACCGACCGTGACGATCACCCACGTCAGCAAACTCATGAACACCCCGGCCGTGCCGGCGCTTTCATGCAGATAGCGCCAGGCCAACAGCCCGCCGACGGCGCAGGAATAGAACGTGATCATGGTGACCGCCGAGCGGGTTGCGATCAGCCAGCGAGACAACCAGTCCAGGCGGTCCCAGTCCGCCTGGCTGTCGATCATGATCAGCGCAGACAGCGCCTGCTTCCACATTGCGAAGGTTTCCTTCAACGGCATCACCTGGTGCTCACTTCAGAAAGGCGGTGGCTGCTTGCCCTTGGCGCAGGCACTGTGCATCATGCGTAATTGTGTCACGAAGCGAGAATGAATGATGAGAATTGCAGGCCCCTTTGCCGGTATGTTTGCCGCCGCAGCCCTCAGCGGGGCTCTCTGGGCGGCACCGCAACCGTTTGACGCCAACGACCTGGTGAATCTGGATCGGGTCGGCGCCCCGGCGCTTTCACCAGACGGCGAACGGGCCGCCTTTACCGTCCGCTCGACCGATTACGAAGCCAACAAGGCAGAAACCTCGCTGTGGACGACTTCGCTGACGGCAGGGTCGCCTTCGAAGCGCGTCGGCGAAGACATCGGCGCGGCCGATCCGCAGTGGAGCCCGGACGGCTCCGGGATCTATTCTCTCGCTGGCGATGACGGCGTCAATCAGCTCTGGCATATACCATCCGATGGCAATAACGCCAGCGCGGTCAGCGGCCTGCCGCTCGATATCAACAGCTTCAGGCTGTCGCCGGACGGCGAGCGGGCGCTGCTGTCAATCGACGTGTTCATGGACTGCGAGCGCGACAACGCCCTGGCCTGCACTCGCGATCGACTCAAGCAGCGCGCGGACGACCCGGCCACCGGCATGCTCTACGAGAAGATGTTCGTGCGCCACTGGAGCCAGTGGAGCGACGGACGGCGGGCGCAGCTGTTCATCGCCGACTTCAACGACGACGGCACGCTCGGACAGCCGCGCTGGCTCACCCCCGAGCTGGACGGCGACATACCGTCGAAGCCGTTCGGCAGCCGCGCGGAGTTTGCCTTTGCGCCCGACGGCGACAGCATCTATTTCAACGTCAGGCTGGCCGGCCCCGAAGAGCCGTGGTCGACCGACTTCGACATCTACCGCCTGGCACTGGACGGTGCTTCCGATGCCCATAACCTGACCGGCGACAACGACGCCTGGGACGGCTTTCCCCTGCCCTCGCCCGACGGCGAAACCCTGTATTACCTGGCCATGTCGGTGCCCGGCTTCGAAGCCGACCGATTTGCCATCATGGCGCTGGACCTCGACAGCGGCAAGACCCGCGAAGTCGCCCCCGACTGGGACCGCTCGGCCGGGCCGATGCGCATCTCCGCGAACGGCCAGACGCTCTACACCAGCGCCAACGACGAGGGCAACCACCCCCTGTTTGCCATCGATACCGCCAGCGGCGAGGTCGAGATGCTGCTTGGCGACGGCAAGGTGGCGGGCTTTGACGCCGCCGGCGGACAGATCGTCGCCGGCCACCAGGATCTGCAGCATCCCACCGACCTGTACCTGCTGGGTGAGAACGAGCCCGAGCAGCTGACCCATTTCAACCGGGAAGCTCTGGCGGATATCGAGTTCGGCAACGCCGACTGGTTCTGGTTCGAGGGCTGGAACGACGAGCCGGTGCAGGGCTTCGTGGTCAAGCCGGTTGGCTATCAGGAAGGCAAGCAATACCCGGTGGCTTTCATAATCCACGGCGGGCCACAGGGGGCCCTGACCAACGACTTCCACTACCGCTGGAACCCGCAGACCTACGCCGGCCAGGGATTCGCCGTGGTGGGCATCAACTTCCACGGTTCGACCGGCTATGGCCAGGCGTTCACCAACTCCATCAGCCGGCACTGGGGCGACCGTCCGCTGGAAGACCTGCAGAAGGGCTGGAACGCAGCGCTGGAGAAGTATGCGTTTCTGGATGCAGACCGAGCCTGCGCCCTGGGCGCCAGCTACGGCGGCTACATGGTCAACTGGATCGCCAGCCAGTGGAACGAGCCGTGGCGCTGTTTGATCAACCACAACGGCATCTTCGACACGCGCAACATGTACTACGCCACCGAAGAGCTGTGGTTCATGGAGCACGAACACGGCGGCCCGCAATACGAAAGGCCCGCCGCCTACGAGAGATTCAACCCCATCAACCACGTCGAAGACTGGAAGGTGCCGATGCTGGTCATCCACTCGGACCACGACTATCGCATTCCGCTGTCAGAGGGCCTGGCCACCTTTACCGCGCTGCAGCGCCAGGGCATTCCCAGTCAGTTTCTGCGCTTTCCCGACGAAAACCACTGGGTCGCCAAACCACACAACAGCGTGCAGTGGCACAACACGGTCAACGACTGGCTCAAGCGCTGGACGGAGGCTGATGGCACGAAGTGACCAGGATCCGCAGCAGGTTTGACCCGGCTAATCGGCCACCCGGATCTGGACCTGCTTGTCTTTCAGGTCCATCGTGACCATGAAATTGCGCAGCACTTCGTAGCCGAGGATGCCATCGTAGGGCGAGCGGTCGGAGTTGAGCCGGCTGCCGGTGCGGCTTTCCTGACCGTCAAAACCATCGTTCGACTCGGCGTTGTAGCTTGCCAGCAGTGAATCGAACTCATAAGGCCCCAGCTTGAAGCCGGGAATCTGGAGCAGATGGAGTTCCGCGGTGGTGAATGCGCCGGTGGCGTTGCCGGTCACGCCCTGAACTTCGAACTGCTCGAGGTCGCGATGGCGGACCACCTTGCGTTTGAGAACGGTGGGGCCGGCATTGCCGGTATCGAGCAGCATCCACAGATCGGCATCGAGAATGCGCGCGCGGACCATCGGCGCTCCCCGGCGCGTGTTTCTCAGCTCAACATTGCCCTCGAATTCAACAGCATCGCGTCTGATGAAACGGATTCTCTGATTTGGATAGTCGATCTGGACCACGGATGATTCGGCCATCGGGCGACCGAAGACGACGTCAAAGCCCGGCGCCGGCGCCACCGGCACGCGATCGAGCTCGACCTCCTGCCCCGCCATCTCGAGCGTGAATCGCCGCGAGGTGGGGATGGTCCCCTGACCGTGAATGCCAACCAAGCGGATGGAGTCACCCCGATTGAGGTTGATTTCGGCGCGCCGGGCCAGCCCCTCTGAAATCACCGAAGCATCCGCACCCGTGTCGAAAATCGCGCTGGCCGCCTGGCCGTTGACCCTGACATCGAAGGCTATATGCCCGTTCGACTCCTTGAAGGGCATCCAGCCCTGGCCGTTTTCATCATCCGCTGCTTGCGACGATGACAGACCGGCAACGACCAGAAACGCTGCCAACAAAGACAGTTCGATCAATCGAATTGCGTATCGCACAAGAATACCTCCCGCTGTTTGTCCACCTTCAAGCACCTGAAACGCAGCACAAACAGAATAGACATCCTCTCCCCCGAAATCCAGAGTCGGCAAGATCCCCAAAGCCATCTGCGCACTGCCGACCCGTGAAGAAGACCCGCCAACCAGCGGAGTCATGGACGTTCTGAAAGCCAGACGCGGGAGCAACCGTCATCAGGGAAAGTTCAGGTTGACGCTGGAGCACCACGCGCCGGTCACCGTCGTGCTGATAGCGCGGAAGCTATCATCCGTGGCATCCGTGGAATCAGCCATGGTAGCGAGCTGACGGTGATCGGTATGGCCCCGGCTCACGATCTGTCGCTGGGTCTGCCCGCAGGCGTTGCCGCGGCTCAACCGGGTGTCGGCGCTGCCGAGACCTGCAGAACATCGGCGCCCGCGGCTGGGCCGGGGCGCTGATGTTCATGAGGTGTGGGCCGGCGCTATCAGCCCGCGCGCCACACGCTCACGCTCACTCGAGGAACAATCCGGCTTCGATCAAACCCCGAGGGCTTGCGCGGCCAGCCTGGTCCCTTCCAGACGGGCGCGGATCTTGTCAAAGGCCAACTGCCGGGCGGTTCCCATATCGTCGCCGAATGGTGAAAACCCGCAGTCGTCGGTAGTACCCAGGCGTTCCAGCGGAATGTATTTCGCAGCCTCCAGGACTCGATCCCTCACTTCCTCCGCTGTTTCCACGCGTGGGTCGATCGGGTCGATGACGCCGACAAAAATCATCTGTTCAGGATGCGAATGCTCCTTGATGATCTGCAGAACGCGCGGCCGATCAGGCTCGCTCGCCAGCTGGATATAGAACCTTCCAGTCTTTATCTGGAACAGCTTGGGCAGCACTTCAGCGTAATCGACATCCGCGCTGTGGGTAGAGTCCAGATCACTCCCCGGGCAGGTATGAATCCCGATGCGCTGGCGCTCCTCGGCAGCAAAGCGTTCGAGCCCGCGGTTATTCACCTCGACAAGATCGTCAAGCAGCTGCCCTGAGGGGTCGAGCTTCATCGTCAGCCTGCCCTCGGTAAAATCGATCTGGACGTTGTGGGCACCCAGCTCCAGGCAGCGACGAATTTCCGCCTCATGGCCCTGCAGCATGTCCTCGATATATTCATCGCGGGAGTATCCCGGAATCTCCTTTTCCGGATAGAAAAGACTCAGGGCCGATGCCGAAATAACAGCCTGCTTGAGAGGACGGGAGGCATATTTCTGCGCGGCTTCCAGGTACTGGTCGGCCGTTATTGCGTAGCGGAACGGGCCTTCGGTCAATCGTGGCCACTGCCGTTCATGCCCATCGGCAAACGGGACCTTCATGCCGTCTGCTGCAAAGTTGGGGAGCCCATGAGCGGGATAGGTGAGAAAGCTGGGCTTTTTCTGTTCACCGTCTGCTATCACCGGAGATCCCGTTTCTTCGAAGCGCAGGATGGTCTCGCGAGTTGCCTCATCGTAGAGCGCATCCAGCTCTTCTGCCGAGATCTTGCCGGTTTCGTGATCCTTGATGCCCTGGCTGAGCTTGTCCATTCTCGGCACGCTGCCGATCGGTTCCGTAGGAATTGACAAAAAAACTCTCCTTGTGAAGTCTGAAGTTTCTTGGCGCGGGCGCTGCTGAGCGGCTCTGGCTTGCAGGTCAATGTGTCGACCGGTAGCAATTGCCAGATCATTGGAGACAGGGGATCCCCGCCCGCAGTTCGTCGACGGACGGCGCAATGATGCCGGCCAGGAGCCAGTCACTCATCTGCTTCGGAGCCTGCAGCTCTCTGGGGGCGACCTCCGCCGAAACCGCTTGAAACCCCTTGTTTTTGAAAAGGTTTCCAGCCTCTCAGCAGGGCACTCTACTGTGGCAGGGTGCCTTGGTGTTTGTCAAATCGGGCGACGGCTGGCCCAACCCCGAGAGAAGTTGCGGATCATGGTCTGCCCTGGCCTCGCCAACAACTGCAGCGCCAGGTATCACCGGGGGGGAAGAGCGGTAGAAAAACAGGCTGTTGCTGCGCTGTCGTCAGCAAGCGCGCGCAGAGACCGCAGCTCGCCGCTGCAGCAGCGCCACCGGGAGCGTCAGCAGCGATGCCCCGGACGCCACCAGCAAGGCGGTAGAGAAAGACAGCCCGGCGGCGAGCGTTCCCACGAGAACGGAGCCGATTCCGGTGCCGGAGTCGAAACCGATGTTCCAGACCGCGCTTGCAGTGCTGTATTCCCGGGGACGCACGGCCGAAAGCGACAGCAGCAGCGTCAGATTCTGCAGCCCGCCGTAGGCTATCCCGACGAGGGTCATGGCGATCAGGAGCAGCACCACACGGGTAGCAGCCGGGTCGCTGACTGCCACCGACGCGAGCACCAGCCCCAGACCGCTCAACAGGACCAGCGGCCACACGAACACTCGCGCGCCGTAGCGGTCAGCGAGCGCCCCCAGGCGCCAGCGGCTCAGCGCTGCGGCTGCGGTCAACAGCGCCAGCCCGGCCGTGGTTGCGGCCGGAACCGAGCTCATCTGCGGAGCAAAGGTGATCAAGGCACCGCCCGCCAGCGTCACCCCGATGAGAATGACCATCGGTGGTACCAGTGCACGGACGAGGTATTGCAACCGCCCTGCGCGGAGCGTGCTGGCCTTCCGGAGCGGATCCACGGTGTCGGACAGGACAGTCCCGGTGCTGGCGACCTGCCGCTGTTCCTGTTCTTGCTCTTGTTTTTGCTCTTCTTCTTGTTCCTGACCTTGTTCCTGCTCCCGCAGCACCTGCCCCAGCCGGGCCGCTGCTCCGACGGCCAGCACCGGCACGGTACCGACGGCGAACACCAGCCAGAAACCGACGTTTTCAGCAAGCCACGGCCCGGCCGGCAACAGCAGCAGCTGGGGCCCGGCGACGGCAGCGCCATAGGCACCGATCGCCGCCCCGTGCCGTTCAGGCGGCACCAGCCGGGCGACCGCCGCCGAACCGGTAACGGTGATAATGCCGAAGCCGATTCCGCGCAGCGCTGAAAGCACCAGAATCCACGGCAGCGCATCGGATACCAGATGCAGCAATGCCGGGCCGTTGAGAAAGAGCAGCCCGACGGCAAGCACCCGGCCCGTGCCGAAGCGGCGCAGCAAAGCGGGCACGAACGGCTGCGTCAGGATCGTCGTCAGCATCAGGATGCCGTTGACCAGACCCGAACCGGCTTCGTCAGCACCGCCGCTGACCGCCCACAGCGGCGCAATCGGCAGCAGCGCGGAGAAGCCGGTGAACCCGGCCGCGGTTACTATGAGCAGTGCGGGCATTCCGGCGGCCCGCCAGACAGATGTTGCTGGGGAAAGTGAACTCACGGTCGGTTACTTTAACCCGCCCGGACGGGCACGTTGTCGGTGCCGAAGCCGGCGCCAACCGATGTGGCTGGCCCCGGATCGATGCCGCGCCGCCCGCCCGGACGGCGCTTCAGAACACCTCGCTGATGCCGTTGGCGCGCTCGAGCCCTTCGGGCAGCGCGAACAGCTCGGCGGCCGGAGCCTGATCTTCCACGGCGGTGACCCGCGTGGTGATCACTTCGTCGGAGGCCGGCGCGTGCATGAGGGCGCGCACCGGAAATCCGCCGGTCGCCGCGCTGCTGTAGTCGCGATTGCTCGACAGGCCGTAAAAGCGCTGCGACGAGAAGCTGCCCTGCATCAGCTGCTGTGTCTGGAGAAACGTTGCCGCTTCGAAGCAACCGGTATCCTTCAGCTCCGCGCCCAGCTCGGGCGCGACCCACAGCTCCTGCATCAGGGCCCACTCCGCGTCGGCGCCGCCCTCTTTCTCGTGCGGCCGCCACTGGACTCGGTAATGCCGCGCGGTGTACCCGGCCATCTCTTCCTCGCCTGCCTCGTCAACCCGCACGTCGACGGCGTAACGCACCTGGGGGTCATCCGGCAGAAGTTGAACGGCGATGAAGTTGGACAGCTGCCGCGCAAACTCCCGCATCGGCCCGTACCAGTAGACGCCGCGCTCGGCATTGATGAGATGCACCGGCTTCGCGCTGCCAACGCATGAGACCACCACCCGCGTACCGTCCGGGTTCAGGCGCGCCAGGCGGCCATCGTCGACCACCATCGTCTCTTCCTCATCGGCCGTGGCCATGGTAATTCTCACCGGCTCGGCTGAAGCGTATTCGGCGCAGGCGGCACCGCCCTCGCCGCGCTCTTCGTAGGCCACATTCACTCCCTCAGCCTTGAGTCCATCGATCACCTGCCGGGCAGATGCACCTGCACAGGTGTCCAGTGCCGGATTGCCGTACACGGACAAGCGCGCCAGGCTCGGCAGCTCAGCCAGCGGGCGCAAGTCAGCAAGGGCGTTCTCGTGCAGCTGAAGCATCTCGATCTGATCTGCACCCGCCAGGCCGGAGACATCCTGCAGCCGGTTTTCGCTCAGATTCACGAATCGCAGTGCGCCCAGATCGGCCAGGCCTGCGGCGTTGGCAACCTGGTTCTTGGCCACATCCAGGCGCTCCAGCCGCTTCAGCTCCGACAGTGGCGCAACGCTGGTTATACGGTTTCGGCGAAGCAAGAGCATCTCCAGATTGGCAAGACCTGCCAGCGGCTCCAGATTCTCCACGTCGTGATCGCGCAGGTTCAGATAGGTGAGATTCTTCAGCGCCTCGATACCGCCAAGTGATGTGATGCGGTCTTCTTCCTCGGGCCACTCGGCGGTCAGCCGCTCGATCGCGGCCACGTCCGCGGCATACAGCGGCTCGTTTTCGTCCTTGTCGACCACCTGACCACGCACCGCGCGCTCCAGCGCCGGGTCGTCGAATTGCAACGGCGTGTTTTTCTGCGCGACGGCGTGCGAGGCGGCACCGAGCAGCAGTGTCAATGCAGCGGCGGGCAAGAACTGCGCCAGCAGGCGAAGCGTGGTATCAGGTCTCATGGATGATCGACTCCTTGAAATGAACGTAGCTTCTGCTACAGGGAAATGAACGTAGCCTCTGCTACAGGGAAACGAACGTAGCCTCTGCTACAGGGAAACGAACGTAGCCTCTGCTACAGGATGATGGCCACACTAACGCAAATGAGCGCGGCGCTACGCCACGAAACGAGATTGAAGTCAGAGCATGTGCACTGCCGCCCCCTGCGGCCCGGATGGGCCCAGGGCAGGCTTACTGGGGCAGCCGCCCGTCACGCGCCAGCCGGCGCCGCACCCAGCGATCGTAGAGCCGGCGCAGCACGCCTTTCAGACCCGGCAGATTGATCAGCCAGGCCAGCGGCCGCAGCCGTGGCACGCGGCGCATCAGCAGCACATAGGCCTCGATGCCGTCGACGATACGCCCTGTCTCGGCCTCTTCGACGTGCAGCGACAGCAGTGCCGCCGCCGGATCGATTCCCTTCTCGCGCAGGGTATCGGCGTAGCGCGTCGCATCAAGCCAGCTCACCGCCTCGCCGGCCTTGCCCGCCCAGCGCTCGTAGCGCGCGCGGTCGCGGCGGCAGACCGGACAGCGCTCGTCATAATAGACCGTGAGCTTTGCGGGCCGAGTCATGGGCGCGGGCCATGGCAGTCACGCCGTGGTGACTGCATCCCGGAATGAAGCAGGCCCGATATCAACCGCGCCGGTAGGTTCCCACCAGACGGCTCATGCCGAGCAGATGCGGCTCGACGTGCTCGAGCAGCTCGGCCATCGAGAGCCCGGCAGGCAGATCGGTGGCCTTGTCCAGCGCCAGCACCCAGAAATAATAGCGGTGCACACCGTGACCTTCCGGCGGCATCGGGCCACCGTAGCCCGACTTTTCCAGATCGTTGACC
>NZ_JBJNIO010000107.1:0-2419 GCF_056324145.1 Wenzhouxiangella sp. YN1 | reverse complement strand
AGGCTTTGAAAAGGGGTAGTGTTTCACCCATGGCGTGTTCTCTTTCTGTCGTGGGATTAGTGCCTTAACACTCTGATTATACGACAGAAATTGACACGCCATACCTCTTTCTAGCCCGCATTGAAGAATAAGGGGGGTTTAGCAGGCCAAGCGCCAGAAACGAAAATCACCCCGCTTCCCGTTCTACAGCCTGTTGCTGAGCTGACAAAGGCTCTTTGCCGGTGCTCCCCAAGGATTCCATAGCTGGCGGCGGCGGACACCAAAGCCGATCGATGTCGGCCCACCACCAATCAGTAACTGTTTTGCCAGCTCAGATAGCCTAGTGCCGGCAGGGAGATGAAAAAAGGGAAGACACCAGCAAACGTAAGGTATTGAAAATCAGGCCGGGGGGGGGGGTAAGCTCCATCATGGGGGCGAGGGTTAAAGGCAGTTTCTTTAACCACAGACTGATGCATGCTGCGTGAATCAGCAGTCAAGCGCGTTGTGGTTTCGAGTCTTGATTCATTCGCCCTCTTTCAGGCTGAAGTGCCAGAGCGGAACGGGTCTTGCCCACACCTACCGGCACGCTCATGCCAGTGAATGCAATTATATGGAGAATCTTATGAAATATTTGAAATTACTTGCTATGTCGGCAGTTGTCTTGTTTGTAACCACGGCGTGTGATCCGCCAGGGGCTCCTTTGAGGTGTCAGGACCATCCTTTTCCAAATATGTGTGGACAGAGCTATCAGTACAGTTTCACTGCAATGCAGGGTAAGCTTTCCGATTTTGCTGTCGGGTTGATGTCCACATTCGATGCGGCCGACTTCACCGTTGATTTGTCGTCGTCAAATATTCCGGTGACCACCACCAGCGGATACGCAACGGTTGTTCTTGATCTGTCCGATGGTAGCACTCAGTCCAGCAGTTTTGAGTGGATCAGGCTGGGTGATGAAGCGGTTATTTCTAACCCGTCAGCGGTCAATTCCTGGATCCAGCCGAAGCTTGCTGATATAGACGAGATTGACGTTGAGTTCGATTTTCAGGTCGCGTCGGAGGAAGGCGTTAACCTAGTAGTCACTGAGCTCAAGCATCAGGGCACGACAATCACTGGCTCATCTGATTCCTGGTATGTAGGTGGCGGGGGAGGCAGCTGCAGCCGTTGCGTGATTAAATAATGGAAAGGATGCGGGCCTGTCCAGAGCAGTGGCAGGCTCGCATAATTCAGAGGTTTCAATGATAAAGAAAGTTACCATTCCCCTGCTTGTCCTGGTTCTTGTTGTGTTTATGGCTGGGTGTTCCGCGCTTGAAATGTCAGCAAGAAGCACTCGAAAGGCTGTGGCGCTGGGTGAATTCCGAGGCATCAACACTGTAAAGCTCTCGCGAAGTAACGTTATTTCTTTCGGCCGGTTTTCCGGTACGGATGAGGTTGAGATCCGGAAAACGACAGAAGTGACAGCGGTAGACCTTGGCGACCGTGGCCGAATCCAATTCTTGCTTCCGGCTAATCCCTCTTCGACGTATTTTGATGAGACGCGTGAGTATCTGGAACGCGGCGCTGGCGAATTTTCCGCTGCGTTGTCCAGGACGCTGTCGGACTATTTGACCATGGTAGATGTGGATCTTGATGTGGATGTAGTGTTGGCCTCCGAGCCGGGCTCGTACTACTCATCTCAAGCCTCGATCCGGGACAGGCTGCTGGTGTCTTTGCTGTTTTATAGCCCCTTTGCTGAGGATGCTGTCGATGCGGAAGGGGCAGGCCAATGGTGGGCTGAGTTGGCTGATGTGGTCGCTCACGAGCTGTATCACCTGCACAGCTATTTATTGGATACCGAGCGCGAACGCGTCAATGAAGAGGCGGCCGCCAACCTATTTGGGGCCTGCGCAGCCTATCGTTATGGACTGAGCGCGGGCGTGTTTACCGAAACCATCGAGCATTTTGACCTGGCTTATGGCCCGGAAATCAAGCGATATTTTCCGGAGATTGACGAGGGCCGATTGAATCCGGATCTGCATGAACTCAACAAGCGACCTCATTCGAGCTTGCGTGGACAAGTGCTTTCAGTGGGTGTTTTTTATCTATTAGCTGGCAGCAATAAAATCCATCCGGTCAAGGATCGCGCCGCATTCGAGCGTATCTTTGACTATTGCGACGGTCTGGCCAGTGGAGTGCCCAGATTCCAGGCCGGCGAGTGGTAGGTAAATCAAGCCACTGCTATTGGGCTGATGGGACCGCTTCGAGGCGCACGATGCGGTCGCCTGGGGCCGGAGATTTCTTGTGGCGTATCGGGCGGGTTTGTTCAGGCGGCGATGCCGTAAGAAGCCAGCAACGGCTCCAGCGCCGGTTCGCGACCCCTGAAAGCCAGCCAGGATTCCTGAATCGGACGGCTTGAGCCGACTTCCAGGATTTCGCGCGCCAGCCGGCCGCCGGTTTCGGTATT
>NZ_JBJNIO010000106.1:0-310 GCF_056324145.1 Wenzhouxiangella sp. YN1 | reverse complement strand
GAGGTTCGGACATGATCAGCGGTTTCCTGCATTTCCCGGCAAAGGATATTACGCGAAAAGAATCGCGATCTGGAGAGCGCTCCCACACCGTACGATGGCGCATGAATCTGTTCGTGCGATCTCCAGATCGCGATAAGCACGGTGCGGTGGCGAATGATTCTGTAGGAGAGATCTCCAGATCGCGAATCTATTCGCGTAATATCCTATGCCGGGAAAAGCAGGAAACCTCTGATCATGTCAGAACCTCTCCAACTGCGCGCCGCTCGTCCGGGTGATTAGCCATTGCTGCTCGATCTTAAACGCGAGCTGG
>NZ_JBJNIO010000105.1:0-321 GCF_056324145.1 Wenzhouxiangella sp. YN1 | reverse complement strand
GTGCCAGGCGTCCTGGGAGTTCGTGCCTCCTGTGTGGGGGGGTATGTTTTTTGGGGTGGCGTCCTCACTAGGGCGTACGCTCCGCTCGGGCGCTGGCTTCGCGACCTGGAGGTCGCTCCTACGGTTCCGGTGGCGGTTGGTTTTGTGGGAGCGGTCTCCAGACCGCGATCCGCTCCGCCTGGACGCCGGCTTCGCGCCCGGGAGCTCGCGCCTACGGCTCGGGGGGGGGGTGTTGGTTTTGGAGCGGTCTCCACAAGGCGAAAGCGCCGCCCCCAACCGGGCGTAGCGCCCGTGTGGTGGCGCCGGCGGCGTGGGAGGGTT
>NZ_JBJNIO010000104.1:0-362 GCF_056324145.1 Wenzhouxiangella sp. YN1 | reverse complement strand
CCGGTAGCCTTGGCAAGAAGATCCCGGCTCGAGGCCGGGAATACGGTATCCAATCAGCCAGCTCCGGTCCCGCAGCCCCGGACTTGATCCGGGGCCTTCCGGGTGCCGGTGCGGTTGTCTGTAAGAGACCGGCTATAGGGCGGGTAGTCGGCATCAACTCACCCAGCTCGGTTCCCGCAGCCCCGGACTTGATCCGGGGCCTTCCGAGTGCCGGTAGCCTGGGCAAGAAGATCCCGGCTCGAGGCCGGGAATACGGTATCCAATCAGCCAACTCCGGTCCCGCAGCCCCGGACTTGATCCGGGGCCTTCCGAGTGCCGGTAGCCTTGGCAAGAAGATCCCGGCTCGAGGCCGGGAATACGGT
>NZ_JBJNIO010000103.1:0-1384 GCF_056324145.1 Wenzhouxiangella sp. YN1 | reverse complement strand
GAGTTACTGTCAAGTCTGGTGTATGACCACTGGCTCATCAAGCGGCGTCCCTGCTGATTTTGCGTTCATCTATTCCGTCGATGAACTTCACGCCGGCAACGACATCGGCCAGTTGCCGGAAGCCCCGCAGTCTGCGCCAGCGTTTCTGCGCGCTCATGGCCAGTTGATGCATCAAGGCCACGCCGCTTTCGGCGCTGTAGCAATTTCGGGTCTTGGCCGTTCGGAGTCGAATGGTCGCAAAGGTCGACTCGATCGGATTGGTTGTCCTCAGGTGCTGCCAGTGGGCGGCCGGGAAGTCGTAGAAGGCCAGCAGGCGGTCACGGTCTGAAGCGAGATTGTCGGCCGCCTTGGGGTACTTGTCGCCGAAGGTTGCCAAGAAGCGCTCGAAGGCTTTCTCAGCCGTTCCCCGGCTATCGGCCTGCCAGATCTCATGGATCATCGACTTGGCCTGGGGCTGGACCCGCTTGGGCAGTTTGTCGAGGACATTGGCCGTCTTGTGCACCCAGCAGCGCTGCTGGCGGGTCGGTGGGTAGACTTCGCTTAAGGCCGCCCAGAAGCCCATGGCGCCGTCTCCAACCGCCAGCTTGGGCGGGACTTTCAGGCCACGATCGCGCAGCCCGAGCAACAGCGCCTTCCAGCTTTCGGTCGACTCCCGAAAGCCCTCGTCGATGGCCAGAAAATGCTTGTTTCCGTGGGCATCGCAGCCGATCAGCACCAGCACGCAGCGCCGGTCGGCCAAGCGCGCGTTGATGTAGATCCCGTCGGCCCACAAATAGACCATCTCGTGGCCGCGCCAGTCGCGCTGGCAGAAGGCTTCGTAGTCCTTCGTCCAGACCTTTTTGAGCCGGCTGATGGTGGCCGGCGACAGACCGCGAACCGACTCGCCAAACAAGGCGGTCAGGGCTTCATCGAAATCGTTGGTGGATACGCCTTTCAGGTACAGCCATGGCAGAACCGCTTCCAGGCGGCGGGTCTTTTTCAGGTACGGCGGCAGGATCAGCGACCGGAAACAGCGCCCACGCCCGGCACGATCGCGGGTCTTGGGCAGTTTCACCGAGACTGGCCCCACACCGGTCAGCACCTGCCGCTCAGGTTGGTAGCCATTACGAACCACATTGCGGCGCCCCTGATCGTCGGTGTCCTCATGCCGGCCCAGAAAGGCTTTCAGCTCAGCCTGGACGGCTTGTCGGATGGCAGTCTGGGCATGGGCACGGATCAGATCGGTCATCTCGTCTCGAAAAGCTGGATTCAGGAATGGAACTGTCGTATCGTTGCTCATGGCGGCATTCTCCTTGTCTGAAATCAGTGACTTCGTCATCTCTAATTTCAGCAGGGGTTGCCGCCGCTTTCAAGTCAGCTCATACACCAGATTTGATCGTAGCTC
>NZ_JBJNIO010000102.1:0-464 GCF_056324145.1 Wenzhouxiangella sp. YN1 | reverse complement strand
CTGCACTCGGTAGTCCCCTGTTAAAGTACTGGGGTGGGGGTCCGGTGCTGTCTGATTGGATACCGTATTCCCGGCCTCGAGCCGGGATCTTCTTGCCAAGGCTACCGGCACTCGGAAGGCCCCGGATCAAGTCCGGGGCTGCGGGAACGGAGTTGGCTGAGTGGATTCCGTCTTCCCGGCCTCGAGCCGGGATCGTCGTGCCACGGCGACCGTCACTCGGAAGGCCCCGGTCCAAGTCCGGGGCTGCGGGAGCGGAGCTGGCTGATTGGATGACGTATTCCCGGCCTCGAGCCGGGATCTTCTTGCCAAGGCGACCTGCACTCGGAAGGCCCCGGATCAAGTCCGGGGCTGCGGGACCGGAGTTGGCTGAGTGGATCACGTATTCCCGGCCTCGAGCCGGGATCTTCTTGCCAAGGCTACCGGCACTCGGACGGCCCCGGATCCCGGCCGGGGCTGCGGGACCG
>NZ_JBJNIO010000101.1:0-305 GCF_056324145.1 Wenzhouxiangella sp. YN1 | reverse complement strand
TCGGTGATCTGCTGTCCGATCTGGGCGTGGAGCGCAGCTTCTCGAGGCCGAGAGTCAGCAACGACAACCCGTTCAGCGAAAGCCAGTTCAAGACGGCCAAGTACTGGCCGAGCTACCCGGGTCGCTTCCAGGGCGATGAACATGCCCGGACGTGGTGCAGCGAGTTCTTCCCGGCTTACAGCCGCCGACCGCACGAAGGCCTGGCGCTGTTTACCCCCGAAGATCTCTATACCGGACAGTTCGAAGCACTCTGGCGGATCCGGCAAGCGGCCATGGATCGGCACTATGCGGCGCATCCCGAGCGC
>NZ_JBJNIO010000100.1:0-281 GCF_056324145.1 Wenzhouxiangella sp. YN1 | reverse complement strand
GCTCTGAAAGGTATGCGATGGAAGCTGCTGAGATCCCCCAAGGGGCTTAGCCGAGGCGCTCGGCAGGAGCTCCAGACCCTGGTCGCTCGGCTGACGACACTCAGGACGGCACGTGCCTGGCAGTACCGCGAGCAGTTGCGGGCCATCCTGCAGCGAAAGCAGGTCAACGTGGTCCGTCAGATGCTCCACCAGTGGTGTACGAACGTCATGCGCTCCAAGGTCGAGCCGATGAAGGCTGTTGCCAAGATGATAAGGCGACACCTCGATGGCATCGTCGCCTG
>NZ_JBJNIO010000099.1:0-213 GCF_056324145.1 Wenzhouxiangella sp. YN1 | reverse complement strand
GCAGGCGGGCGAAACGCCTTTGACTTGTCGAAGCCCGCATGAGATTGCTCGACTTCAAAGCTGAAAGATGGGTATCACGCCGTGACAAGGCAGCCGGGCAGCCGGCTTCGATCAGCTCTGTATCGCGATCTGGAGATCGCTCCCACCCCCCATGAGAGTCGCTTTCCTTCCACACGTGCTGGCGTCAACGCCCTGCCGATGGCGCGCAACGCG
>NZ_JBJNIO010000098.1:0-234 GCF_056324145.1 Wenzhouxiangella sp. YN1 | reverse complement strand
GCAGGCTCGGGACCGTGGTGAGCTGTACCCCGACGCCGGCTCCGACGCCCAGGGCTGGAGCGCCCGGGACAAGTTCGCCGCCGTGATTGAAACCGCGCCGATGAACGCCTCCGAGCGCTCGGAGTACTGCCGCAAGCGCGGCCTGTATCCGGAGCAGCTGGCCGCCTGGCGCCGGGCCTGCGAGCAGGCCAACGACTGGGCCGAGGAGCGCGGTGGCCAGCAGGTCAAGGCCGA
>NZ_JBJNIO010000097.1:0-273 GCF_056324145.1 Wenzhouxiangella sp. YN1 | reverse complement strand
GGGTCTGTTGAATTCCAAGTGGGTTAAGCATACACATGCGGATTGATGCGTCCGAAGTCGAGCTTCCCCGCCAGCAGGAAGATCACCGTCCGGGCGGTACTCAGTCGCGTGTAGCCTCGGGCTTTTCGTTTCGCAGCTTGGAAGAGTCCGTTGATCGCTTCCAGGAAGCCATTGGTCTGGCGTGTTTTCACCCAGGCGACGATGCCATCGAGGTGTCGCCTTATCATCTTGGCAACAGCCTTCATCGGCTCGACCTTGGAGCGCATGACGTTC
>NZ_JBJNIO010000096.1:0-727 GCF_056324145.1 Wenzhouxiangella sp. YN1 | reverse complement strand
TCGTCAATCAGGTTCTGCCACTGCTTTGCCGAGCGGCGAATGCGATAGGTCGAAGACATGATCTGCTCCTTGAGTTGAGTTTGGGAGCAGATTACTGACTCAGCAACGCGCGGGGAAGAACGGTGCGGAATGGACGCTTACCGCTCAAGGGCGTTCCGCGCTTTGCGCTCAACCGGACGCAGCAAGGCCGCGCCGCTTAGCTCAAACGTTAGGTTCAGGAGAGGGTATGGGTGTCGTAAAAGATAATCTCTTGAAGTTAATCCAAGCACTCAATGAGAATGGATCGAGCTGGGCCCTCCAGTATATTCATCTGGACTTTATAGAAAAGATGGAACTCGACGCAGCGCAAGATTTGTTCTTCAAAATACATCTTCAGAAGATGGGCAGCTTAGCATGCAAGGCCATAAAGAATATTGAAGATTACGCTGCGCTAGTACAAATTGTCGAATCTTACTCAGAGTGCTTCATTTACTCGAAACTGAAGGCACTGCTTTGCCTCAGGCCAGTCCCGCAATGTGCCAACGCTAAGTCCCCTGATTTTGAGGTCATGTTCCGAGACTCAACCGCATATTTCGAACTAAAAGCTTTAAACCCCCCTTATTCTTCAATGCGGGCTAGAAAGAGGTATGGCGTGTCAATTTCTGTCGTATAATCAGAGTGTTAAGGCACTAATCCCACGACAGAAAGAGAACACGCCATGGGTGAAACACTACCCCTTTTCAAAGCC
>NZ_JBJNIO010000095.1:0-344 GCF_056324145.1 Wenzhouxiangella sp. YN1 | reverse complement strand
TATCCCCGGACTCGATCCGGGGTCTTCTCGCTGCTGGCGCGTTCGGATGGGTGGTCCGGGCGCTGGGGCCGGGATTTCGGCGGGTGTGTGTGGGGGTGGCCGCCCGCCCCCGCGTCCCCGGCCTCGATCGGGGGGGTTCGCGCGGCTTGCTCCTTCGGTTTGTCTGTCCCGGGTCTGTGGCCGGGTTTTGGGGGGTGGCTTGGGGCTGTGCTGCCAGCACCCGTATCCCCGGACTCGATCCGGGGTCTTCCCGCTACCGGCACCTTCGAGTGCAAGGTCCCGGCTCTGCGCATGGCTTGTTTTGTGATGCTTGTCACGATCTGCTATTGTCGGCGGCGTTGACC
>NZ_JBJNIO010000094.1:0-426 GCF_056324145.1 Wenzhouxiangella sp. YN1 | reverse complement strand
CGCGTTCCCTCCCCGAGGCAGCGCCGATCTCGACCGCGATTGGGCTTCGCTCCGGCCCTGCATCGCGAGCTGGAGGTCGCTCCTGCACCTCCGGTGGCGAAGTGTTTTTGTGGGAGCGGTCTCCAGACCGCGATTGGGCTTCGTTCCGGCTCCGCATCGCGATCTGGAGATCGCTCCAGCAACTCCGGTGGCGACCGGTTTTTGTGGGAGCGGTCTACCGACCGCCATTGGGCTACGCTCCGTCTCTGAATGGTGTTCAGTCTTGTGCTCGTCCGTTGGCGATTTTTTTTTGTGGGAGCGGTCTCCAGACCGCGATTGGGCTTCGCTCCGGCTCTGCATCGCGGCCTGGAGATCGCTCCCCCATCCTTTGGGCCGCGCGCCGCCGGGAAAAGAACGCGTCCGCCATTCAGTGCTACCATTTCGGAT
>NZ_JBJNIO010000093.1:0-124180 GCF_056324145.1 Wenzhouxiangella sp. YN1 | reverse complement strand
GGACACTTTTCAGGCCTCCTTACGCTGGCCGGAGTCGTATTCGAACTCCCGACAATCGACAATCGAGTTCGAACCGAGCGGCGCAGCCGCGAGCTCGCTGGAGCGCAGCGACAGCCCGAAGGGCCAGGCCGCGTAGCGGCCACTGCCATCTCTCAGCCGGCACCATCGCCTTTCGATGGCTTGGGCATTCTGTGTGAAGCAGCGCAATCCGTGGTTCCAACAAGCATTGCCCTGAACGGGCTCAGTTCCGATCATTGCCGGTACCGGGCCGCCAATCAGGATCGCGTCGACGGCGGCGGTCTATGAAGCGTTCGGGGGCAAGTGAGGCGACGACGTGGTGGTCAGTGGCCAGCGGGTGGCCGGAGAGGCGGTCGGCAATGATGTCGGCGCACAGCGGCGTGTGTGTGAGTCCTTTCGAGCCATGGGCGATGTTGAGCCAGACGCTTTCGTCAAGCGTGTGCGGATTGTGCTCGGGCTGCGGTCGCGGGCCGACCAGGGGCAGCGGGTCGGCTGGCTGGCAGCGAAGACCGGCATGTTGACCGACCACCTCGATGTGTTTGCCACCAAGCGCCTGCCAGAGTTCTGGCGCACCGTGCTCCAGCTCGGCCAGGTTGGCCTGATCATCGGCATGGTCGATGAGGGCTTTCTGGCGTTCGCGGTCAAAAGTGGCGCCGATGCAGTGCACGCCATCGAAGGCCGGCGTGAGGTAGCCGGTATGACAGTGGGCCTGTTGCCACTGCATGCTGGCCGCGGTGGCCCGGCAGAAGGTGACCTGCCCGCGCACGGTTCGCAGCGGCAGCCAACCCAGGCCATCGAAGCTCGTGGTCGCGCCGGCGGTGCAGATGACAAGGGCGTCACTTTCGAGCACGCCGCCTGAAGTGAGTGTCACGCGGGCGTTGTCGCCGCTGTCGATGACGGCCACCCGCTCGGCGCTTGTGGCAATGCTCGGATGATCAAGCAAGAAGCGACACCAGGCTTGGGGACGGATGGCGCCTGCCCCTTCGATCCTGACCTGATCTTCGCCGCAGGGTGCCAGCAGCTCGGGAGGCCAGGCGCCGCTGGCCATGGCCTTGCGAGTCTTGTCGGCCAATCGCGGCTCGACCAGGTGCTGGATGAGCCCGTCGAGTCGTCCCTGGTGCTCGTTTTCCGGGAAGCCGTGCCGGTGCAGCCAGCGCTGTGCATGCAGCAATGCACCCAGATGAAAACGGTTCTGGGCGTTGAGGTGATGGCTTGCGGTGGTGTAGAGCACCGCCGCCAGCGGTGAGAGGGTGGCGCCGGCCAGGCTGGCCAGGGAGGGGTCGATTACCTTGACTGACCAGCCGCGTTGCGCCAGCGCTCGGGCGGTGGTGCAGCCCGCGAACCCGGCGCCCACGACCAGAGCCTGTCCGGATGTTTTTCGCTGTGCTCTCCAGCGACCCGGCTGGCGGGCGGTCAGCCGGTGGCGCTTGCCGGCAAAGCCGGCGTGGCGCTCGACCTCGAAGCCCGCCGCCGCCAGGCCGCGTCGAACGTGCCCGGCGGCGGTGAAGGTGGCGACGGTTGCGCCCGGCCGGGAGCGTAAGGCGAGGGCGTCGAACAGATCCTGGTGCCACATGCCGGGGTTGCGCGCGGGCGCGAAGCCGTCCAGAAACCAGGCGTCGACCTGCTGGGGTCCGGCTGACCACAGCGTCAGGGCATCACCGAACATCAGGGTCAGCTCGACGCGCTCATTCAGCTGGATGCGGTGAAATCCCGGGGCCGGTGGCGGCCAGGCCCGCAGCAGCTCTTGCGCCGGAGCGGCCAGCTCCGGCCAGTGCGAAATGGCGCGGCCCAGATCGGCCCTGGAAAGAGGATGGAGCTCGGCGGAGTAATAGTGCAGCCGGGCTGCAGGCGGCGCATGCCGTTCGAAGCAGAGGGTGGTCAGCAAGGCGTTGAGTCCGGTGCCGAAGCCGGTTTCACCGATCAGGAACAGGGCATCATCGGGCAGGCTGGCAAAGCGTTGCGGCAGCATGCTCGCCTCGATGAAAACCGCCCGGCTTTCGGCCACGCCGCGACCGGGCATGAAATAGCTGTCGTCATAGCCGCCTGCAAACGGTGTGTCGTCTTGCCAGTCGATGTTTGCCGTCGCCAGCGGGGGCAGGATGAAGTCGGTCATGATTGCGGCCGGAACAAAACCGACATTCTATGGCCGCGGCTGCGGTAGTAATGCCGTGTAACCCAAGAAAACAAGCTGAGAAAAAGACAAGGCCATCACAAATGTTATATCATATCGTTCGTGTTGCTGGAGCAGTGAGCCATGGCCGTCGTTTTCAAAACAACCGAACGCGCCCCACGCGCCAATCTGCTGGATCGGGCGGGTATTTGCGTGTCAGCCGTCTGTCTGGTGCAGTGCCTGATTCTCAGTCTGGCGATTGTGCTGGCGCCATTCATGTCTCTGGGCATTTTTGGCAGTCATCTATTTCATCGCCTGCTGCTGCTGCCGATCCTGCCGTTGAGCATTGGTGCTTTCTGGCTGGGGTATCGTAGCCACGGCAGCCGGGGGCTGCTGCTGGTGGGCCTGCTGGGCCTCGGCCTGGTGCTGGTCGCCGCCATTCTCGAGGGCGCGGTGCTGTCGCCCCTTGCGGCTTCGGGCCTGACTTCTGCGGGCGGCCTGACGCTGATCATCGGCCACTGGTTCAATCTGCGTCGGCGCCGACGCTTCTGCTTGCGCCCGGCTGTCGCGGGTCATTACCCGCGGGCCCAAGCTGATAGAATCAGGCTGAACTTTCAAGGGACAGATTCATGAGCGATATTCCTTCCGATCTGCGCTATGCAGAAAGCCACGAGTGGGTCAGTCAGGAAGAAGAAGGCGTGGTCAAGGTTGGTATCAGTGACCATGCGCAGGAACAGCTGGGTGACCTGGTCTTCGTCGAGCTGCCCGAAGAGGGCGATACTTTCAGTCGCGGCGACGCCAGCGCGGTCGTCGAATCCGTCAAGGCGGCCTCCGACATATACAGCCCCGTGTCCGGAGAGGTTGTGGTGGTCAATGACTCGCTGGACGATTCACCCGAAATCGTCAACAACGATCCTTATGGCGACGGCTGGCTGTTTTCCATCAGGCTGGATGATCCCGCCGAGCTCGATGAGCTGATGGACGCCGAGGCGTACAAGGAAAACATCGACGAAGACTGAGCTGTCGCCACAAGAACGCCTGCGCACGCGGCGGGCGACGGCCTGCAGCCGCCCGTCGAATGGATGCCTGTCACCGACCGCTGTTGCGGAATCTGATCGCTTTACGAACGCTTGACCTGCCGGTGCTGGCTGGCAAGGCGGTCGGCGCGTCTGACCGGTTCAGGCAGGCGATAGCGGGGCGTGCAGGCGAGCACCAGGGCAACGGCTGTTTCCAGGCTGATGCGGTGTCCGATGGACACATACAGCGGTCGCACGCCATCGCGCGAGCGCACGACCCGGCCGATCACCTCGCCGTCGTCGAGCAGATCGACGGCGCTGCCTTTCTTCGGGCCCGGGGCTTCATGTTGTCCGCACAGACGGCTCTTGCCGACGCCGATAGTGGCCAGGCCGGCCGTCACGCCCAGATGACAGGCAATGCCGAATCGGCGCGGGTGTGCGCGGCCCTGGCCGTCACACAACACCAGATCGGGCCGGGTGGACAGGCGCTCGAGTGCGCCGAGCACCGCTGGCAGTTCGCGGAACGAAAGCAGGCCCGGGATATAGGGCAGTTCCGTGGGCTGCTCGAAGACCACCTCGTCGATCAGTTCCAGCTCCGGATAACGCATCAGTACGGCCGCCGCCCGCGTTGTGCGGCCGTCATCGGGGAATCCGGCATCCACACCGGCCACCAATCGAGGCGGCAGGCGCAGGTCGTCGCGCGCGATCACCTGCCCCGCCAGCTCGCGCTGACGCGCCATCAGGGCTCGCCCGTCAATACCTGAAGCCATCTATCTTCCCCCCGGAGTCTGGCCAAAATGATCGGCCCAGGCAGCGTCGATGCGCCTGCGGATGTGCTCCTGGTCGACGGAGGCAGGTTCGCGCCGCAGCCAGTCCAGATGGCGACGCTCGACCAGCTCTTGCCAGTCGGCGGCCAGAGACCGGGCCAGATCGGCGTCCATCCACTCTGCGTCGGCCAGGGCCTCGAACTGGGAACCGGTGTCGCGCGGTGTCAGCAGGTCAGGGTGCCGGCTGGCCTGCGTGAGCACGCCGAGTTCGGCCAGAAACTGCAGATCGGTCAGAGCCCGTCGCAGGGGCGACTCACGGCGCTGGCGCAGCTGACGCGAGCGCATGTCGGCCAGATCGGCGGCGGTCGAGCGCTGGTCACGCTGTTGCGCAAGTACCTGCGCGCGCGTGGTTTCGAATGCCGTTTGCAGCGCCGGACTGCCGGCGACCCAGCGCGCGCGAACAAGCGCCTGATGCTCCCAGGTCCAGGCCTTGTTGCGCTGGTAATCGGCAAAGCTCTCCAGGGTCGACACCAGCAGGCCGGCGCGGCCGTTGGGCCGCAGGCGAGTATCGATTGCGAAAAGCTTGCCGCCGGGCAGAGGCATCTGCAAAGCGCTGACCAGCCGCTGTACCACGCGTCGCGGCGCCTCGCCGGCGCGGTGCAGGAAGACCAGATCGAGATCGGATTCGAAGTGCAGTTGAGCGGCCCCCAGATTGCCGTAGCCGATGACCGCAAGGTCGTCGGACTGGCCGCGGCCGCACAATTTCAGGGTTTGCTCAATGATGACGGCGGCCATGCGGCTCAACTGGCGCCCGCCATCAACGCCGTTCAGGCGCCCGTCCAGCTCGGCCAGGGCGGTGCGCAGAAAGCCTGCCTGCCGCCAGCGCGACAGCGCCCAGAGACTGGCTTCGCGATCATCGGGATCGGGCGTGGGTGCGGCCGGCAGCTCGAAGCCGTTGATGGGATCGAGCAGATCATCGATAAGCTGTGGCGCGGCGATGATCCACTCCGCGATTCGCTGGCTGAGATGGAAGACCCGCACCAGCCGCTCGAGCGTTTCCGGACGCTCGCGCAGCAGAGCCAGATAGGCTGACCGGCGCGAGATCTGATCGATCAGGCGCAGCAGGTCAGGCAGGCTGGTGTCGGGGGGCTGCTGATGCGCAACCGCCTCGATCAGGTTCGGCATCAGCCGCTCCAGTCGCTGGCGGCCTTCGGCACTCAGTGGCTGTCGCTGCAGGCGGGCATGACAGCGGTGCAGGAGCTCGGCGGCATCGTCGGGCCGCCGGAAGCCGGCGGCGCTCAGGCGCTTGCCGGTGTCGGCATCCGGCGGCCAGCGCCCATCGGCCTCGTCCGCGCCGGCATCAGGATCGCGGAAGCGCTCGCTGAAGTGATGATTGACGAGCTTGCGACAGGCCTCCAGCTCCGGTCGCAGGCGGTCCCAGTGCGTCAAGCCCATCAGTTCGGCGAGCTTCAGCCGCTCGCGCTCCTGTGCGGGCAGTTCATGGCCCTGGCGAGCAGTCATGGCCTGCAGTCGGTTTTCAAGAATGCGCAGGAACCCATAAGCCTGACGCAGCGCGCGGCCATCATCGGCGGGCATCAAGCCCAGGCCGATGCAGGCGTCCAGGGCGGGCAGAAAACCGGTAGGGCGCAGCCGGCGTTCGCGACCGCCGCGCAGAATCTGCAGGCTCTGGACCAGAAACTCCAGCTCGCGGATGCCGCCGCGTCCACGCTTGATGTCCTGACGACCACGATGCTTGCGGGCGCTGGCGCCGATGCGTCGGTGCAGGTCACGCAGATTCTCGAAGATACCGTAGTCGAGATAGCGTCGGTAGATGAACGGCTGCAGGGCCTCGATCAAGGCGCGTCCAGCGGCAAGATCGCCCCCCACCGGCGCGGCCTTCATCCATGCATAGCGCTCCCAGGCGCGACCTTCGCTGACAAAGTACTGTTCCATGGCGGACACTGACCACACCAGCGCACCGGATTCGCCAAACGGTCGCAGGCGGGTGTCGACAATCCAGGCCCGACCGTTGGCGTCGACGCGATCGAGCAGCCCGATGAGCTCGCGTGCCACGCGTTGCATCCACTGAGCAGCATCGAGTCGGCGGGGGCCGCTGCTGCGGCCACGTGCGGCATGTGCAAACACCAGGTCGACGTCAGAGTTGAAGTTGAGCTCGTCGCCGCCGAGCTTGCCGAGCCCGAAAACGATCAGTCGCTCACGCTCGCCTTGTGCATTTTCGAGCCAGCCGTGGCGATCGGCGATGCGAGCCTCGGCCGCGGACAGTGCCCCTTCGATGCACTCGCGTGCCAGCGCGGACAGAGCACGGCCGGTCTCCGCGATATCGGCTTCGCCGGTGAGGTCGCGCCAGAGGATATGGATCGACTGCAACTGCCTGTAACGGCGCAGGGCGGCGGCGGGGTCGGCGGCCAGCGCGCCGGCGTCCGGGCGCATTGCGGGGCGCTCGGGATGCGGCGCATCGGCAAAGCGCCGCCAGGCCTCGGCCGCAAAGCGGCAGTGCGAGCGCAGCGTGTCGATATCGATGGATTGCAGGGGTCTGTGCATGGGAGATCGACTGGTTGGACCGTCTGCGCCCGCAGCCGGCAAGGCGCGCAGGCGCAGGCGCCACTTTACTCCGATCTGCCCGGCCTGCAAATATCGACTCGGCATCAAAGCAGGTTGCATTCAGCCGCGCTGTGCCTGTCGACAAACCGCGTTATCGGAACTTGCTGCAGGCTCACTACAGCGGCGTTGTCGCTCTTGGAAAGGGAATGACCCTTCCCGGCGAGCGACGCCTTGATTCGGGCCATTCCTGGAGCCCTGAATGCAACCTGCTTTGAGGCCGGACCAACAAAAAGCCCCGGCGCGGAGGCCGGGGCTTTTCGAACAGGCTGCTGGCTACAGGCAGCCATGGGCTTTTGAGCGGGCGTGCTTACATCATGCCGCCCATACCGCCCATGCCACCCATACCGCCCATGCCACCCATGTCCGGGGCACCGCCTTCATCCTTCTGCGGGATTTCGGCAACGGCCGCTTCGGTGGTGATCATCAGGCCGGCGACCGAGGCAGCGTTCTGCAGGGCAGAGCGCGTCACCTTGGTCGGGTCGAGAATGCCGGCGTCGATCATGTCGACGAACTCGTCGCTGGCGGCGTTGTAGCCGTAGTTGCCTTCGCCGTCGGAGACCTGGGCCAGAATGACCGAGGGCTCGCCGCCGGAGTTGGAAACGATCTTGCGCAGCGGCTCTTCCATGGCGCGCAGGGCGATCTTGATGCCGACGCGCTGATCTGCGTTGTCGCCGGTGAGTTCGGCAATGGCGTTGCGGGCACGCACCAGGGCGGTACCGCCGCCGGGAACGACACCTTCTTCAACAGCCGCACGGGTCGCGTGCAGTGCGTCTTCGACGCGCGCCTTCTTCTCCTTCATCTCGACTTCGGTAGCGGCACCAACCTTGATCACGGCGACACCGCCGGCCAGCTTGGCTACGCGTTCCTGCAGCTTTTCGCGATCGTAGTCGGAGCTGGCGTCCTCGATCTGGGCACGGATCTGGCCGACCCGGCTTTCGATCGCTGCGGCATCGCCGGCACCGTCAATCACGGTGGTGTTGTCCTTGTCGATCTGGACCTTCTTGGCCGAACCGAGCTGGTCGATGGTGGTCTTCTCGAGGCTCATGCCGACGTCCTCGGAAATCACCTGGCCGCCGGTCAGCACCGCCATGTCTTCGAGCATGGCCTTGCGGCGATCGCCGAAGCCGGGCGCCTTGACGGCAGCAACCTTGACCGTGCCGCGCAGGTTGTTGACCACCAGGGTGGCCAGCGCTTCGCCTTCGATGTCTTCGGCGCAGATCAACAGGCTGCGTGACTGCTTGGCCGCGCCTTCGAGGATCGGCAGCAGATCGCGCACGTTGGAGATCTTCTTGTCGTGCAGCAGGATGTAGGGGTTTTCCAGCTCGACCTGCATGGCCTGCTGGTCGGTGACGAAGTACGGCGACAGGTAGCCGCGGTCGAACTGCATGCCTTCGACAACCGACAGTTCGTTGTCCAGCGACTGGCCTTCTTCGACCGTGATCACGCCTTCCTTGCCGACCTTGCCCATGGCCTCGGCGATGATCTTGCCGATTTCTTCATCGCTGTTGGCCGAAATGGTGCCGACCTGGGCGATGGATTTGTCGGTGTCGCAGGGGGTGGACAGCTTGGCCAGCTCGTCGACGGCGGCACGCACGGCCTGATCGATGCCGCGCTTGAGGTCCATCGGGTTCATGCCGGCGGCAACAGCCTTGTGGCCTTCGCGCAGCATCGAGTGGGCCAGCACGGTGGCCGTGGTGGTGCCGTCACCGGCGGTGTCGGAGGTCTGGGAAGCAACTTCCTTGACCATCTGTGCACCCATGTTCTCGAACTTGTCTTCGAGCTCGATTTCCTTGGCCACGGACACGCCGTCCTTGGTCATGGTCGGGGCACCGAAGCTCTTTTCGAGCACGACGTTGCGGCCCTTCGGACCCAGCGTCACGCTGACTGCGTGAGCCAGCACATCAACGCCGCGCAGGATCTTGTTGCGGGCTTCTTCGGAAAATTTGACTTCTTTGGCGCTCATGATCTTGTTTCCTCTGAATCTTGAGTCTTTGGGATATCAGGTTATGCGGGTGGCGTGGTTCAGGACTCGATCACTGCCATGACGTCGTCTTCACGCATCACCAGCAGCTCGTCTTCGTCGACCTTGACCTCGGTGCCGGAGTACTTGCCGAACAGCACCGTGTCGCCCACCTTCACATCCAGCGCGCGTTTTTCTCCGTTTTCCAGGATCTTGCCGTTGCCGACAGCAAGCACTTCGCCGCGAATCGGTTTTTCGGTGGCGCTGTCGGGAATCACGATTCCGCCGGGGGTGGTGCGCTCTTCTTCAACGCGCTTGACGATGACGCGATCATGCAAAGGACGCAGTTTCATGGGTTTTTCTCCCTTGACTTAAGCGATTGTTAATGGTTGATGGCCTGACTGCCGGGTCGGTCGAGACCTCACCGGCGGACCTGGCCTGACTTGGGGCGCTTGGCAGCAGAAACAAGGTTCTGCCGCGACCGCGCCGACACGTTTGCCAAATGGAGTCCGGCGGTCTGCATTTCAAGGCTCCGAGTCGGATGTGGTCGCACATTTTCTTGGCAATAATGGCAGGCTGTTGGAATGCGGGCTTGCAACCGACTTCAACGCATCAGGAAACCGGATTGATCATGAGCGACGATATCTGCCTCGTACTGACAACATGCCCCGACCGCGAAACGGCTGAACGTCTTTCGGCAATGCTGGTCGAACAGAAGCTGGCCGCCTGTGTTTCGGCCGGATCGGGCGTGACCTCGACCTACCCCTGGCAGGGTCGGATCGAGCGCGCAAGCGAGATTCCACTGACCATCAAGACGACCCGGGCAAGGGTGAGTGCGCTCGAGCAGCAGCTGGTGGCGCATCATCCCTACGATGTGCCCGAGCTGCTGGTCGTGCCGGTCAGTGACGGACTGGAAGGCTATCTGCAATGGATTCGAGACTGGGTGCAATGATCACCGGAATGTCAGGCGTCGGCCGTGCCGGCCTGGCCCTGCTGCTGGTCGGTCTTTGGTCACTGCCGGGCCTGTCTCAGATAAACCCCGATGATCTTCTGCCGGTCGAGGAGGCGTTTGCCCTCGAGGCGAGTGTCGACGGCGACTCCCTGATTCTGCACTGGGATATCGCCGACGACTATTACCTCTATCGCCATGCCTTCGATGTGGCAGCAAGCGGTCAGGGTACCGTCCTCGGCGATCCCTTGATTCCGCCGGGAGCGCCCCAGGTCGACGAGTTCTTCGGCGAGACCGAAACCTACCGCAACGCCGTCACCGTGCGCGTGCCGCTGGAAGACCCGCCTGCCAACGCGATGGTGCAGGCCAGCGTTGCCTTTCAGGGGTGCGCCGATGTGGGGGTCTGCTATCCGCCGCACCGCCAGCAGGTGAACTTGCGCTTGCCGGATCGGCCGGCGGCATCGACATCAGGCGCTGATTTGTCGTCGGCGTTCGGCAGCCAGAGTGGTACCGGCAATGCGCTGGACTCGCTGCTGGGAAAACAGCGCCAGGCGCTGCCCGCCGAGGAGGCTTTCCGGATCGAAGCGATTGCCGGCGGTCCGCATACCGTTCTGGTGCGGGCCACGGCACAACCGGATTACTATCTCTACCGCGAGTCGTTCGCCTTCGAAATCGATGATTCCGAGGTGTCCGTGCGCGCCAGCGAGCTGCCGCCGGGCGAGCCCCAGACGGATGAGTATTTTGGCAACACTCGCGTCTACTTCGGGGACGTCGAAATCCCGCTCGAGCTCTCCCGTGCCGTCGACGGCGAGCGTGAAGTCACCCTGCATGCCAGCTTTCAGGGCTGCCTCGACGAGGGTATCTGCTATCCGCCGATGACCCGCGACATCGCGCTTGTGCTGCCACCGGCGCAAACCACTTCGACGGGCGCGGCGTCAGCCACGGGCAGCGCCCCGGCCGAGGTCAGTGAGGAGGTGGCAGAGGTTGTTCTGCCAAGCTCCGAGCAGGATCGTCTGGCGGCCGCTCTGGACGGGCGGCCGCTCGTTGCCATGGGGCTGTTCCTGATCGCCGGCCTGCTGCTGGCGTTCACGCCCTGCGTCTTCCCCATGGTGCCGATCCTGTCGGGGCTGATCGCCGGCGAGGGCGAGCGCATGACCACGGGCCGGGCCTTCCGCCTGTCGCTGGTCTATGTGTTGGCCATGGCGCTGGTCTATACCCTGTTCGGCGTGGTCGCCGGGTTGTTCGGCCAGAATCTGCAGGCGGTTTTCCAGCACCCGGCCATCCTGATCACATTCGCCGCGTTGTTTGTCGTGCTTGCGCTGGGCATGTTCGGCTTCTATGAACTGCAGCTGCCCTCCAGCCTGCAGACGCGGCTCAACGAGGTATCCAATCGTGCCGAGGGCGGCACCCTGCTCGGGGCGGCGATCATGGGTGCACTGTCGGCGCTGATTGTCGGGCCCTGCGTTGCGCCGGCACTCATGGGAGCACTGATCTACATCGGCCAGACGGGCGACGCCGTGCTGGGTGGTCTGGCGCTGTTTGCCATGGCCATCGGCATGGGCATTCCGCTGGTGGTGTGGGGTACTTCGGCCGGCAAGCTGCTGCCGCGCGCCGGCGGCTGGATGAACGCGGTCAAGGCAGTGTTCGGCGTCGGCCTGCTGGCGCTGGCCGTCTGGATGCTCGAGCGGGTGTTGCCGGGCGCGGTCATCATGCTGCTGTGGGGTGCGCTGGCCATTGGCTGCGGTGTCTATCTGGGCGCCCTTACGCGCCTGGACCCCAGTGCCGGCGGCTGGCGCAAGCTGTGGCAGGCGCTGGGCGTGATGCTGCTGATCGTCGGTATCGCCCAGTTTGCCGGCGCGCTTTCGGGCGGGCGCGACTGGGTTCGTCCGCTGCATCACCTGGCGGGCTCCGGCGGCGGGGCGGCGGTGGCGCAGACACCGAGCTTTCGCGAGGTCGACTCGCTCGATCAGCTGCAAGCTGCGGTGGCCGCCGCCGATGGCCCGGTCTTTCTGGATTTCTATGCCGACTGGTGCGTTGACTGCGTGCGCATGGAGCGCCGGACCTTTCCCGATCCGGAGGTGGCCGCGCGCCTGAACGATTTCACCTTGCTCAAGGCCGATATCACCGCCTATGACGATGACCACAAGGCGATGCTGCAACACTTCGACTTGTTCGGCCCTCCGGCCTATCTGTTCTTCGCCGACGGTGAGGAGTTGGCCGACTACCGCATGTTCGGCTTTCTTTCGCCGCAGGACTTCCTGCCCCTGCTCGACGAGGTCGCCGGGCGGTCGCGCGCGCGCCGGGGGGGGTCGCAATGACTGGCTGGCGGCTGTGGGCTTCCGTGATCGTGCTGGGCTTTTTGCTGGGCACGGCGCTGGCATGGTGGACCAACCGCGCGCCGGCACCCGCCAGCGGACCCGAATCGGAACTGGCGCTCGGGGAGCCGCATCCCGGCTTCAATCTGCCGGCCCTCGATGGTGAGCGCGTCGCTGCCCAGCGCTTCGCAGGCCGCGCGATGCTGGTCAATTTCTGGGCCACCTGGTGCGCGCCCTGCCGGCGCGAAATGCCCGTGCTTCAGGACGCCAGCCAACGCCATGCCGACGCGCTTGCGGTGGTCGGTATCGCCCTGGACGACCCTGAAGCGGTCGGCCGTTTTGTCGACGAACTCGGCATCGACTACACCATACTGGCCGATCAAGATGAGGTCCTGGACGTGCAAAGCGATTGGGGCAACAGCGTTGGTGCCATGCCCTATACCGTGCTGGTCGACGCCGACGGCATCGTGCGCTGGCGCCACTTCGGCGAGGTGACGGCCGCAGAGCTCGAGGAGGCGCTGGCACCAAACCTGGATTGAAACAACCCGGACAACCCCCACTCCCCACTCCCCACTTCACACTCCCCACTTCACACTCCCCACTTCACACTCCCCACTTCACACTCCCCACTTCACACTTCACACTTCACACTTCACACTTCACACTCACCCCACCATTCGCCACCGTATCTTCGCCCATCTTCATCGAACGTGTGGACAATTCCTCCACCATGCGGCACACTCGCCATTCTTTAGCACGCTCAGGAGTCGGCATGAGTGCCGTTCTCGTCGTTCACGGACCCAATCTGAACTTGCTCGGGCAGCGCGAGCCCGAGGTCTATGGGACGACGACGCTGACCGCTATCGACGAGAGGCTGATGCGCCTGGCCGCGGATCATGGGGTCGCGCTGCAAACGTTTCAGTCAAACGCCGAGCATGAGCTGGTCGAGCGCATTCAGGCCGCGGCCGCCGACGGCACGGACTGGATACTGATCAACCCGGCCGCATTCACGCATACCTCGGTCGCCATCCGCGATGCGCTGGCAGCCGTGGCGGTGCCGTTCGTCGAGGTTCACCTGAGTAATCCGCACGGCCGCGAACCATTTCGGCATCGCTCTTATTGCAGCGATCTGGCGGAGGGCGTCATCGTCGGGTTTGGCGCCGAATCGTACGTCCTGGCGCTGCAGGCTGTCATCAACAAGATCAAGGCTTCGGAATAGTATATGGACCTGAGAAAAATCAAGAAACTGATCGAGCTGCTCGAGCAATCCGAGCTGGGAGAAATCGAGATTCACGAGGGCGAGGAATCGGTTCGGCTCATTCGCCACCCGGCGCCGCAGCCTGCCCAGCCCGTGCAGCAGATTCCGGTTTCCGCGCCTCAGCCGGCGGCGGCAGCCGTGCCCCAGCCGGCCGCGGCCGACGCCGGCGGCAGCCCGCCCGCCGAGGCGGAGGAAGCCCTGCCTGAAGGCGAGGTGGTGCGCTCGCCGATGGTCGGAACCTTCTACTCTGCACCCAACCCCGAATCCGATCCTTTCGTTCGGACAGGAAGCAAAGTGTCGTCCGGTGACACGCTGTGCCTGATCGAGGCGATGAAGATGTTCAACCAGATCGAAGCCGAGTTCAGCGGCGAGGTGGTTGCCGTACTGGTCGAGGACGGCCAGCCGGTGGAGTTCGATGAACCCCTGTTTGTGATCCGCAAGGCCTGAGGCATCATGGCACCATTCAAGAAGGTACTCATCGCCAACCGCGGCGAAATTGCGCTGCGCATTCTGCGCGCCTGTCACGCCATGGGGATCCGCACGGTGGCCGTTCATTCCACGGTGGATCGCAACCTCAAGCACGTGGGCATGGCCGACGAATCGGTCTGTATCGGTCCGGCGCCTGCCAACCAGAGCTATCTGAACGTGCCGGCGATCATTGCCGCCATGGAAGTCGCCGATGCCGAGGCCGTGCATCCCGGTTACGGCTTCCTGGCGGAGAATCCGGATTTTGCCGAGCGGGTGGAAGAGTCCGGCTTTACGTTTATCGGGCCACGCGCGGAAACGATTCGCCTGATGGGCGACAAGGTGTCGGCCATCAATGCCATGCGTCAGGCCGGCGTTCCCTGCGTGCCTGGCTCCAACGGCCCGCTGGGCAATGATGACCGTCGCACCCGCAAGCTGGCCGACGAGATCGGCTATCCGGTACTGATCAAGGCGGCTGCCGGCGGCGGCGGACGGGGCATGCGCGTGGTCGAACACCCCGACGACCTGATCAAGTCGATCAGCCTCACGCGCCAGGAAGCTCGTCTGGGTTTCGGTGACCCGACGGTCTACATGGAAAAGTTCCTGACCAATCCCCGCCACATCGAGGTGCAGGTGCTGGCCGACAGCCACGGCAATGCCGTGCATCTGGGTGAACGTGACTGCTCGATGCAGCGACGCCACCAGAAGGTCATCGAGGAGGCACCCGCACCGGGAATTACAGCCGAAGAGCGTGAGCGCATCGGTCGGATCTGCACCGACGCCTGCCGACGCATTGGCTACCTTGGCGCAGGTACCTTCGAGTTTCTCTACGAAGACGGCGAGTTCTACTTCATCGAGATGAACACGCGTATTCAGGTCGAACACCCGGTCACCGAGGCCATCACCGGGCTGGATCTGATCCGCGCGCAGATCCTCGCCGCTGCCGGCGAGCCGCTGCCATTCGCGCAGGAAGATGTGTGCATCCAGGGGCATGCGGTCGAATGCCGCATCAACGCCGAAGATCCCGAAAAATTCATTCCCCAGCCGGGCACCATCAGCGCTTTTCATGCTCCGGGCGGGCCCGGCGTGCGTGTCGATTCACACATCTACGACGGCTACAAGGTGCCGCCCAACTACGATTCGATGATCGGCAAGCTGATCACCTTTGGCGAAACCCGCGATGCAGCAATCGAGCGCATGCGCGTGGCCCTGGACGAGATCGTGCTGCGCGGGGTGGTCACCAATATTCTGCTGCATCAGCGACTGATGGAGGATCCCGGCTTTCGCGAAGGCGGGACGAATATCCACTATCTGGAGAAGCTGCTTGAAAGATAGTTTTAAGTGTGAAGTTTTAAGTGTTAAGTGTTAAGTGTTAAGTGTTAAGTGAGGGATTTCTTTATCGGGTGGGAAGAGGCTGAATTCCAGACAGCACCCCAACTGATCAGCACTAGGCTACTGCTTTACTTCACACTTCACACTTCACACTTCACACTTCACACTTCACACTTTCAACTCGTGAGCGGTAACGCTCCGAAAGCGGCGTGAGCAACCAGATGGCCCAGGCGGTCGAGATCCGGGATGACTGCGTCGCGGCCTTCAACCTGGGCGTGGCCGGCGACTGCGATCGGATTCGACTCGGTATGCGTTTCTTCGAAGTTGTCTTCGGTGATCGTTACCAGGCTGGGGTGGCCCTGCGTGACGATTGCCATGTAGGGCATGCGGTCGGTATCGATCAGAGTCTTGAGAATACAGATACGCGCGGACTCGAGCGCTTCGCCGTCGGCCGTCTCGATCAGGCGGGAGAAGCTGATGACCGGCACCTGCCAGCCGTGCCACAGGATGGTTCCCAGCACCCAATCGACCGCCTGGGGAATGGGGTCGGGCTCGGTATAACCGACCATTTCGGCGACGGTGGCGTTGGGCAACAGAAGGTCGGCTCCCGTCACCGGGACCATCACGCTGCGTATTTCGATGTCGGACATGTTCGCTTCTATCCTTGCGGCACGGGCATCCGGAGCTGGTCGAAGACTTCTTCGACGAGGTCTGCCTCCCGATAGGGTTTGGTCAGATAGCCGTTGACGCCCAGATCTCGGGCGTGCTGGCGATGTTTCTCGCCGCTTCGCGAGGTGATCATCACCATTGGAAGGTGCTTCAGGCGCGGGTCGTTGCGTACATGGGTGGCCAGCTCGTAACCGTCCATGCGCGGCATTTCGATGTCGAGCAGAATCAGGTCGGGAACGCGCTCGAACATCGCTTCTACCGCATCCAGACCGTCACGGGCGGTCATTACCTCCAGGCCGCGGTGTTCAAGCACGCGGGCGGTCACGCGGCGCATGGTGATGGAGTCATCGACCACCATGACCAGCGGCGTGCGCTTGACTTCCTCGGCGCGCTCGGCGCGCGCATATTCGGCTTCGTGCCCGGGCAGCAGGTTCTTCTCGAAAGCGCGGCGAATGAGCGGCCCCATGTCGAGAATCGGTATGACCTGACCATCGCCGCTGATCGTACCGCCGAGAATGCCGGTAATCGAGCTGATCTGCGGGCCGACGGGCTTGATGACAATTTCGCGATGACCCTGCAGCTCGCTGACGCGCAGGGCAGCGCGGTGTTCGCCGGCCTCGATCATCAGCAGCGACAGGGTGCCTTCGGAAAGCTCTTCGACGTCGAAGCCGAGCTGGGTTTCCAGCTCGATGAGAGGGTACGGGTCGCCGGCGTACTCCTGGTGCGGATCGCTGGAGTGCACCTGGTGCTCCCATTCGGAGCTGAGCATTCGGGTCACGCCGCGCACCGCCTGCAGCGGAATGGCAAACTGGCGATCGGCCACGCGCACGATAATGGCCTGCATGACCGTCAGCGACAGCGGGATGCGGATGGTGAACTGCGCTCCCTGGCCCGCGGTTGTCTCGGCGCGAACACTGCCGCCGATCTGACGGACTTCGTTGGCGACCACGTCCATGCCGATGCCGCGCCCGGCCAGTTCGCTGACCTGTTCGGCGGTGCTGAAGCCGGGGCGGAAGATCAGCTGGGCCAGCTCGCGTTCGCCGGTGTTTTCGGCCGCAGCCAGCAGGCCCTGACTGATCCCGCGCTCACGGATGGCGTCCAGATCCAGGCCGGCGCCATCGTCGCTGACGCGCAGTACCAGCTCGGTCGCCTCGCGGCTGACATCGATGTGGATGGTGCCGCTTTCGGGCTTGTCCCTGTCGCGGCGCTCCTGCGGCCGTTCGATGCCGTGCGAGACGGCGTTGCGCAGCAAATGCTCCAGCGGAGCGGTGATCCGATCGAGTACCGAGCGGTCGAGCTCGCCGTCGCCTTCGATATCCACGGCCAGATGCACCTGCTTGTCAAGCTCGCGACCGGCGTTGCGTACCACGCGGCGCAGCCGCGGCAGCAAGGTGTTGAAGGCCACCATGCGCGCCTGCATCAGCCCTTCCTGCAGTTCGGTGTTGACGCGCGACTGCTGCATCAGCAGCGTTTCCGACTGCCGCGTGGCGTCGTCGAGGATGGTCGTCAGGCTGGTAAGGTCGTTGACCGATTCACCCAGGGCGCGAGAGAGCTGCTGAATGGTGGAATAGCGATCGAGCTCGAGCGGATCGAAGGCTTCGTCGGTGGGTCCGTGCTCGCGCTCGTAGCGCGCCAGAATCTGTGCTTCGGTTTCGATTTCAAGCTTGCGCAGCTGGTCCCGGAGTCGAATGACGGTTTCGTCGACTTCCGCCACGTTGTTGCGGAAGACGTTGACCTGCTCTTCCAGACGCGAGCGGAAAATGCTGATTTCGCCGGCAAAGTTGACCAGGTTGTCCACCAGGTTGGCCGGCACGCGCAGCGTCTCCGAGCGTGCGGTCTGGTCTTCTCCGGCCGCATCGCCGGCCTCTGCCACCGGCTCCTGCACGGCTTCGGGCAGGATCTCTACCTCGTCGATCTCGTCGTCCTGTCCCGGCAGCAGCCCGTCGCTGGGGGCAGCCGGCATCGCTTCGCGATTCTTGACCGCCTCGACCATGCCGTGCAGGTGATCACAGCCGGTTTCGAGTGCGTCGATGCGATCCGTTGTCGCTCGGTGCAGGCCGGCGGCAATGCCTTCGAGCAGCTCTTCCATTGCATGGGCGACCGAGCCGATCTGATCGAGCCCGACCATGCGGCCGCTGCCCTTGATGGTGTGGAGATCGCGCTGCAGGCTGGTGACCAGCGCCTTGTCTTCGGGTGCCTCGCGCCATTGCTGCAGGGTTTCGTCGGAGCGCTCGAGAATTTCCTCAGCCTCTTCCATGAACGCTTCGAGCAGGTCCTCGTTGAGATTGGCGTACGGATCCTCGGCCAGCTCTGGCTCTGGCTCTGGCTCTGGCTCTGGCTCTGGCTCTGGCTCTGGCTCTGGCTCTGGCTCTGGCTCTGGCTCTGGCTCTGGCTCTGGCTCTGGCTCTGGCTCGGGCTCTGGCTCGGGCTCTGGCTCTGGCTCGGGCTCTGGCTCGGGCTCTGGCTCGGGCTCGGGCTCGGGCTCGGGCTCGGGCTCGGGCTCGGGCTCGGGCTCGGGCTCGGGCTGTTCCGCAGCGGGCTCGTCCACGAAGCCGGGTTCCTGCGTTTCGTCGGCGTGTTCCGGCCCGTCTTCGCCATCGACTGCTGCAGCCGGCTCCGGGGCGTCGTCGCCGGGTTCGGTTTCGTCGAATGCACCTGGCGCATCGCCGACCGGCTCGGCAAATACGTCTTCCTCGTCTTCGGTGGCGAGCGCCTCGGGCGGCCAGGTCGGTTCCGTCCGGTCGCGATAGGCCAGGCCATGCAGGCGACGCAGCTCGGTCGAGAGCGCTTCGGTATCGAATTCGCTGTCGGCCACCTGTTCGCCCTGAAGGCGGTCCAGGCGCTTCTGAAACAGCGCCTGACAGGCCAGGATCGCAGTGAAGCCGGCCTCGTCGGGGGCTTCGCCGGAATGCGCCAGTTCTTCCAGGTACTGTTCGAAAATCTGGGCGCTGTCGTTTTCATCGCCAATGGGCGCCAGACGCATGGTGCCTTTCATGGTGTGAACGGCACGCACAAGGCTGTCGTCGATGCTGCCCGGTGAGTCGGCCTGTCGGGCTTGTTCGAGCCACTGATCCAGGGTTTCGAGATTTTCCGACAGCTCCTTGACCATCAGCTCGATGAGGGTCGGATCCAGGCCTTCGAGCTCGGCGTTTGCGGCCGCAGCCGCCGCGGCACTTGGTGAGACCTCGCCGGAGGCAACCTGCTCGGCGCTTTCGGCCAGCTTGGCGCAGGCGGCTTCGTCATGGATCTGCTCGCCTTCGCCGGAAAGCCGTGCGCGCATGCTTGGCAGCATGTCCATCGCTGCGGCAATGAAATCCATCACTGCCGGTTCGGGCTCGAGCTGGCCGTCGAGCACGCGGTTGAGCAGGCTTTCCATCTGCCAGGAAAACTCGCCGATTTCCTCCGCGCCGGCCATCCGGCCCGAACCCTTGAGAGAGTGGAAGGATCGGCGAATGGTCGTCAGCGTGTCGTTGTCGTCCGGACTCTGGCGCCACTTCGGCAGCATCTGTTCGAGCGTTTCGAGCTCCTGATCGAACTCTTCCAGGAAGATTTCGACAATGTCGAAGTCGTCCATGCCGAAATCGTCGCTGGCGGCCGGGCTTTCCCCGTGCTCTTGCTCGGGTATGTCTTCGGGCTGGGGTGCCGGCGGCGCTGCCTCGGCTGCGTCGTCGATCGGCACCGGCGCGCCCTGTTGGCCGGTTTCGGCGATCAGGTCGGCGGAGAAGTCGAAGTCGCTTTCAACCTGGAAGTCGGCTTCGATGTTGAAGTCCGGCCCGTCATCGACCTGGCCCGGCTCGATCTCGGGGGTCTTCTCGGTATCGTCCGGTTCGCCATCGACCGCCTCGGCGCTTTCAGGCGGTGCCTCTGCCGTGGCTGCAGCTTCCGTATCGAGCGTCTCCTCGCCCCGGTCGGCGGTTTCCGCAGCCGGCGCCGCTTCGGTGACCTCGTCGTGTTCGGCGGCCGGCGCGACGCTGTCAGTGCCGGCGCTGCCGGGCCAGTAACCCAGCTCTTCGAGCTGCTGGCGGGTGTTGGCAAAGTAACGCCGGCCGTTTTCGTCCAGCCGGGTGTGAGCGTCGAAGTAGAACTCCAGGATGGTCAGCGCCTCGGCCAGAATTTCCAGCTGGCCGCTGGCGGGTTCATCGGCTTCGATCAGCTGGGCGGCGATCAGCGCGGTCGCCGCCGCAAGCATGTCGGCGCCGTCTTCGAGTTCGGCCATGTAGAGCACACGCGCAATGCGGTCGAGCATTTCGCCCGCCTCGCCGGCGGCCGAGGGTTCGGCCTTGCCGCGGTTGAGCGCGTCCAGCTGGCTCTTGGCGTGGGAAAGGTCCTCTCCGGCCTCATGAAACATCTGCCGCAGAACCCGGCGCCATTCCGAGGCCGGCAGCAGGGTGCCGGAGAGATCCTGTTCGTCTTCGGCGCTCTCGGCTTCGGTTTCAACCAGGCCAAGGTTTTCTTCAAGCTGGGATTCGACCACCAGCAGTTCGCGCGCGACGTTGAGCAGGGCCGGGTCGTCGGCATCGGATTCCAGCCGGGAGAGGTGTTCGGCCTGTGTGCGGATGCGTCGCGCCAGCCGGTCGAGACCGAGCATGGCCAGGGATTCGCCCACCGAGCCCAGCAGTTCGGTCTGCTTTTCCAGCAGGTCCGGATCGGTGGAGCGCTCGAGCTGGGTGCCCAGGGTGTCCTTGATCTGAGCCAGGTCTTCGCGTGCAGCCTGGGTGACCGCCGCGAACAGGGCGCGATTGCGCCCGGCGAGGAAAGCACGCGCCTGGCTGGCCGCTTCCGGCGCGTGCTCGTCCAGGCTGAAAGCGTTCCACGCTTCGCGCGCCGTGTCATTGGCCGGGCGGTTGATGGCCAGGTTGAACAGGAAGGCGCGACACAGTGCGTCGGCAGCCTCGTCAACATTGTCTGCGCCGTCGGCCAGGCTCTTGAGCAGGGCGTCCAGGCGGGCGTATTGCCGCGCCAGGGTCGGGCCGCTTTCCAGGTCGCCGACCTTGAGCGAGGCCGAGACCGCAGCCGCGGCCCAGCCGGCGCGCCGGGCCGAGGCTGCCAGCCCGGAGTGATCGCGCATGGCCAGGCCAATGCGAGTCAGTTCCTCGAGCGAGTGCTGGTCCTGATTGTTGACCAGAAAGACGCCCAGCGCCTGCTGCAGGCTGCGTCGCAGTTCGCCGGCGGGCGTTGCGTCGCTGCCCGCGGGCAGTTTGACATGATCGACGGCGGGCGTAAAGAACTCGGATTCGTCGAGCGGCCTGGCGCCCACGGTGGTGCGCAGGCTGTTGACCGTTGGCAGCAGCACCAGCGGTGCGTCGCGATGGGTGCTCGCAAGGTAGTCCAGGTAGTCGGGCAGGGTGGCGCAGGCCTCCATCAGGGCGTTCAGCGCTTCTTCTTCACGCCCGAAGTCATCCTTGCGGATGGCCTCGAGCGCTTCGGCCATCGCTTCGCCGAGCAGCTCGCCGCTGTGGAATTCGAGCACCGAGAGGCTGCCGGCAATGCGTCGGGCGGCCTCGATGGCGCCGTCGAGGTCGGAGGGGCTGCGATCCGTGCCGGCCGCGCTCCAGTGCTCCACCGCCTGGAGAATTTCCTGGCCGAGCTCGTCGATCAGCGGACGCGTCCACTGCAGGGACTGGTGGGTGCCAGAGTTGCTCATGTCGGCGAATTGTTCAGCAGGCTGCAACGCATTTGAATCGTACTCCAGGTGCCGCCGCCCGCGCGGGCGCCCGGCGCCCGCGGCAGGAAGCGGTCAATCAGTCTTCGTCTTCGGGCAGCGTGAAGTCGGCCACCGAGTCGCGAAGCTCGCGCACCAGCTCGGCAAGGTTGGCCACCGATCTGGCGGTCTGGCCGGTCCCTTCGGTCGTCTGGATGGAAATGTCTCGAATCGAGTTCATCATCTCGGCGATACGGGTGGCGTTCCGGGACTCCTGCTGCGCCTGTTTGGAGATTTCGTTAATCAGTCCGGCGAGGTCGTTCGACACGTTTTCAATCGACTCGAGCGCCTCACCGGCATCCTCGGCCAGTCGGGCACCCGACACCACCTGAGAAGTGGTCTGCTCCATCGAGGTGACCGCCTCGGAGGTGTCGGCCTGAATGGTCTGCACCAGCGCCTCGATTCGCCGCGTGGCGTTGGTAGCGCGCTCGGCCAGTCGCTGCACTTCGTCGGCAACCACCGCAAAACCGCGACCGGCACCGCCGGCTGATGCGGCCTGAATGGCGGCGTTGAGCGCGAGCACGTTGGTCTGCTCGGAAATGCCGTTGATCAGCTCGACAATGTCGCCAATTTCCTGCGAGGACTCGCCCAGGCGCTTGATTCGCTTCGAGGTTTCCTGAATCTGGTCGCGAATGCTGTCCATGCCCGAAATCGTCTGGCGCACCATGTCGGCGCCGCGGTTGGCGATTTCGACCGAATTCTGCGCCACGTCGGCTGATTGGCTGGAACGCTGGGCCATGTCGTCAAAGGACTGGGCCATTTCGTTGATGGTTTCGGTGGCCGAGCGGATTTCCTGCGCCTGGTGCTCACTGGCCTCGGCCAGCTGAGTGGTGGTGGCCCGCGTTTCCTGCGCCTGGGCCGCCACCTGCTGAGCGGTGGTGTTGACGCCCGAGACCAGGTCGCGCAGGGCCTCCACGGCATAGTTGACCGAGTCGGCGATGGCGCCGGTGACGTCCTCGGTGACGGTGGCCTGTACGGTCAGGTCACCATCGGCGAGCGATGACATTTCGTCGAGCAGGCGGAGGATGGCCTCCTGGTTTCTCTGGTTGACTTCGGCCGTCTGTCGCGCCGCCCGGCGCTGCTGGAAGTAGGCGCTGGCGCCGATCAGGAACAGGATCAGCAGGGCGGCGGCCGCAATCGCCAGCCCGGCCAGCAGTGAGGGCCAGAGGACGCCTTCACCCAGGTTGGCATATTCGTCGGCCAGTTCGCGCGTCTGGTCGGTCAGGACTTCGGCGTCCAGGAAGATTTCGTCGGCGGCGTCGCGCACCTCGAACAGGTCGGTCGAGGCGGTCAGGATGGTATCGACGTCGAGCCGGACCTCATCGAAAATCGGCACCACTTCGGCGAGCGCCTCGAGTACGCGGCTGTTGCGCACGGCCGGCAGTCCGAGATCCTCGTCACCGTTGATCAGCCCCTGCAGCACGCGATTGAACAGGCTGGCGTCGCGGCTGAAGGCATCGGCTGCGGCGATGGCCGACTGCCCGCCGGCAAGAATGGTGTTGACGCGCCGCAACATGCGGTCGGCCAGCGCCAGCTGGCGGCTGGCGACGTAAATCTGAACGGTCGGGGCGCCGGTCTCGATCATGTGGCGGACCACTTCGTCGGACTGCGCCTGCAGGCGCGGAATGTTGCTGTTGAACGTGGTTGCCGCTTCGGCCAGTTCGACCACCAGATCCGAGCGGCCGAGAATCGCCGAGGCGTTGGCATCGATGCCTGACCAGGTCGCTTCGAGCCTCGACAGCGGCGTGTCAACGCGCGCCGGCGAGGGCGGCAGTTCGGTTTCGGGATTGCCGTTTCGCAGCGTGCTGATCGACTCGTCGATGATGTTGCGCGTGTTGCCGAGCTCATCGAAGGCTTCGAAGTTGCCGACGGCGGCCTCCCCGGCAGCCTTTGCCAGCTGCTGTGCGCGCACCTGAATCTCGGTGGTCAACCCCAGATACTGGGTCTCCTGGGTATTGCGCTGGTTGAGGAGATAAAAGTTGTAGGCGACCAGGCCCAGAAGGGCGACCAGCAGAATGAACAGGAGTGCCTGCGCTGGAGAAAGTCGCTGCTGTGTGGATTGTGTCGCGGCGCTGCTCATGCCTTCACCTCATCTTGTAATACGCTGGGGCATCCGGTGGCCAGGCGATACCGCCGAATGCCGTGTCCATCTGCTGTGGCTCGCGTCAATACCCGGGCGTATCGCCGCGGGCTCGACGGATTGCTGAATGATTCATGCACGTTGGTTCTGTCCCTTTGCTTCACTCTTCCCGGGCGCCGTTGATGAACTCCTGGTTGGCCTGGAGTTCATCGAGCCTGAGCACCCCCCACTTGCGTTCACTGGTTTCGAATTGCTGCGCGACCAGCCCCGCCAGGGCGGTGTCGTCCCACTCGGTCGCGCTTTTGAGATCGTCGGTATGGAAATGTCGCTGGCCGAAGACTTCGTCAACCACCAGGCCGGCCAGGCGACCCTGAATACGAGTAATGATCAGCCGCGTGCGATTGGTCACCGGCGTGCGGCTGCCGAACAGGAACCAGCCGAGATCGGAAACGGGCGCCAGGTTGCCGCGCACGTTGGCCAGGCCCAGCAGCCACTCCTTGGCGCCGGGGATCAGGGTGTAGGACGGGAAGGCGATGATTTCATCGATCTGGTTGATGCGGCAGGTCAGATAGTAATCACCAAGACGAAAGACCACGCCGTCCCAGTTGCTGATCTGTTGCTGGCGCGCGGATTCGCCAACGTCGTGTTCGAGACTGCGACGCTCATAGTCGGCCAGGCGCGCGAACAGGGAAAGGCGGCCTGATTCCGTTTTGGTCGCGAGCTGCTGGTCCCCTTGCATTGTCCCTCTCGAATTCCTCTGGCCGTCGTCGTCAGGCCGCTGCGGCGCGTTCACGCTGCTGGCGCACGGCGGCAAGGAGCTCATCGCGCGTGAACGGTTTGGTCAGATAATGGTCAGAGCCGACAATACGCCCGCGGGCCTTGTCGAACAGCCCGTCCTTGCTGGTCAGCATGACCACCGGCACGTTCTTGAAACGCGCGTTGTTCTTGATGATCGCGCAGGTCTGGTAGCCATCGAGACGGGGCATCATGATGTCGACGAAAATCAGATCCGGCTCGTGCTTGTGGATCAGCGCCAGCGCCTCGAAGCCGTCGTTGGCGGTGATCACCTCGCAGCCTTCCTTGCTGAGCATGGTTTCAGCCGAGCGCCGAATGGTTCGGCTGTCGTCGATCAGCATGATCTTGAGGCCGCTGAGATCGGCTGTCATGTCTTCTCCGCTGTCGCTGTTTTGATCTGCGCTCATGGTCTGCCTGATGCCGCTGACGGATACACCTGTGGATTTTGACGGCTAGGTTAGTCTATCTTCGGCGAATTTGCCAATCCAGTAGAATTGTGTCACAGAAGTCCATGGGATTACAGATGTTTCCCGGTTTCTGAGAGCGACCACCCGGGCCGTCGTGCCGGGCCAGTCTGACGCAACGGAGCATACATGCGCAAGAACCTCGTCGTGGTAATGGACGACATAGCGGCCATCACAGTGGCCAAGGACACATCGCTGGCGATGCTGCTCGAGGGGCAGCGCCGCGGTTATCAACTGTGGTATCTGGGCGTAACGGAGCTGTATCTTGACGGCGCTGAATGTCGTGCGCGAATGCGCGCGGTGCGCGTCACAGACGATCCCGAGGATTGGTATGCGCTGGGCGAGTCGGTCGATCGACCGCTGGGTCCGGATGACCTGGTACTGATGCGCACCGATCCGCCGGTGGATGACAACTATCTGTTTGCCACCTACCTGCTCGGGCAGGCCGAGGCCGCCGGTGCGCTGGTGGTCAACCGTCCCCAGGCCCTGCGTGATTTCAACGAGAAGCTGGCCATTGCGCGCTTCCCCGAGCTGATTCCGCAAACCCTGGTCAGCGCTGATGCCGCCACGCTGCGCGATTTTGTCGGCCGGACCGGTCGTGCGGTGCTCAAACCGCTTGATGGCATGGGCGGCAAGAGCATTTTTCTGGTCGATCGTGATGAGCGCAATCTCAACGTCGTCATCGAAACCCTGACCGACAATGGCCGGCGGATGGCCATGGCTCAGGAGTTTCTGCCGGCCATTTCCGAAGGCGACAAGCGCGTGCTGATCGTGCACGGCCAGCCCGTGGACAAGCTGCTGGCGCGCATTCCCGGAAAAGGCGATTTTCGCGGCAATCTGGCGCGCGGGGGTCGGGGTGAGGGGCGGCCGCTGGAGCCCGCCGACCGAGCGATTGCCGAGACCGTGGGGCCGGTGCTGCTCGAGCACGGCATTGAATTTGCCGGGCTCGACATCATTGGCGACCGGCTTACCGAGATCAACGTCACCTCACCGACCTGTGTCAGAGAGCTCGATGCCCAGTTCGGAATCAACATCATCGGTGACCTGTTCGATGCAGTCGACCCATGACGGCAGCGCGCTCAGCGCCTCGGGGCAGCGACTCGCTGGCCATTGCTGCAGCCGTGGCGGTGGGCCTGCACGCGGCCATTATCGGGCTGGTGCACTTCGAGTTTCTCGGCAGCAAGCCTGACAGCGTGCCCAGCAGCCTGGATGTCGTGCTGGTGGAATGGGCCACCGAGGAAGCGCCCGACGAAGCCGACTTTCTTGCCGCAGCAAGTCAGCGCGGCGGCGGCACGGCTGAAGAGGTCGATCGGCCTGCCGAGCCGATGGCCACCAGCCGCGAGGAGGAAACAGCGCCGCTGGACCAGGAGGCCAGCGACGCGGCTGCGCAGGCGCAACCCGAGCAGGTCGATGAGGTTGTGCAGGTTGAGCACAAACAGCGGGCCAACCCGATCCGGGAGCAAACCGAGAGCGATCCGGAGGTCGAGGTCTCGACCAGTGAACTCATCGAGCAGTCGCGCTCGATCGCGCGCAGTTCGATCGAGCGCTTCAGTGACGCCGTCGACTATCCCGAGCGACCGCGACGCAAGTTCGTCTCGGCGAATACGCGTGAGCATCTTTATGCCGGCTACATGCGCTCGTGGGTCTCCAAGGTAGAGCGCGTGGGCAACCTCAATTATCCTGCGCGTGCGCGACGCGAGAATCTGGCCGGGGCGCTGGTGCTCAGCGTGGATGTTTTCGAGGACGGCAGCGTTGGCCGGATTCGCGTCCTGCGCTCCTCCGGGCATGATGTGCTCGACGCCGCCGCGGTGCGCATCGTGCGCCTGTCTGCGCCCTTTGCACCGCTGCCGGCGGAAATCCGGGAAGAGGCCGATTTGCTCACCATTACGCGCACTTGGCAGTTTTCCAGTGCCGGCGTGCTGCACGGCGAATGAGCCGCGCAGCGGCGTTTTCGGGTTTTCGCCGCTTTCGTCCCCATATCGGCTGCTGGTTCCACTGGTAGAATGAAAGCCGTGAGTTACCTTGAACATCAATTCCTGATTGCCATGCCGGGCATGGAAGACCCCAACTTCATGCGCGGCGTGACGCTGATGTGCCAGCACAATGAAGAAGGCGCGCTGGGCATTACCATCAACCGCGCCTCCGACTATGTGCTCGAAGACGTGCTCGAGCAGCTGGGGCTCAGCTGCGAGGATGCGCAGCTGGCCAATCAGCCGGTCTACGTCGGCGGCCCGGTCCATCCCGAGCGCGGGTTCGTTCTGCACAGCGACGATCGCAGCTGGGAAGCCACCGTCGATGTCGGCGAAGGCATCTGCGTGACCACCTCACGAGACGTGCTTGAGGCCATTTCCGAAGGCGAGGGGCCGGAGAAGTTCCTGGTGGCCCTGGGCTATGCCGGTTGGGAGTCCGGGCAGCTCGAGGAAGAAATGCGCCAGAACGCCTGGCTCAACGTGATGGCGAATGCCGAGGTCATTTTCGACCTGCCGGCCGAGCAGCGCTGGGAAGAAGCCGTGGCGCGGCTGGGCATCGACGTGGCCACGCTGCAACCCGCCGGCGGGCATGCCTGACGCAGCCGCTGCGCTGCTGGGAATCGACTTCGGCCAGCGCACCGTGGGGGTGGCCGTCGGTCATCGCCTGACCGGGTCTGCGCGCCCGCTCGATCCCATTCGCTATCGCAGCAACGACGGGTTGTTGCAGCAGCTCGACGCAGTCATCCGCCAGTGGCGGCCAACACGCATCGTGCTCGGGCTGCCGCTGGCCGGTGACGGCAGCGAGTCGGACATGAGCCGACGGGTGCGGGATTTTGGCGCCGACCTGCAGGCGCAGTATCCGCATGCCGAAATCAGCTTTCAGGACGAGCGCCTGAGTTCACACGCCGCGGCCGAGCGCCACGCCGGCCGCCGACAACAGGGGCGTGCCCGGCGCAGCGACGCCAAACGCCTCGACAGCGTCGCCGCCACCGTGATTCTCGAATCCTGGATGGGGGAGCATCCTTGAGAAACAGGCACTTGCTTGCCATTGATCGTCTGGCCGACGACGATATCGAGCGCATTCTCGAGCGCGCTTGTGCCCTGTCACGCGGCGCTGAGGTGCGGCGGCTTCATGCCACGGTGGCCAACCTGTTCTACGAGCCCAGCACCCGCACTCGCGTCTCGTTCGAATTGGCAGCGCGCCGTCTGGGCATGGGCGCAGTCAACATCGAGCTCGAGCATTCCTCGACCACCAAGGGCGAGACCCTGGAAGATACCGCGGCCACGCTGGCGGCCATGGGGATTGACGCCGTCGTTCTGCGCCACCCCGAAAGCCACCGCGTCGCGCAGCTGGCCGCGACCGCGGCGGGCCTGCATCTGATCAATGCCGGTGACGGCCATCATGCACATCCCAGCCAGGCTCTGCTGGATGCAGCCACGCTGCGTTCCCGCGGCCTTGATCCGGCCGGGCTGAAGTTCGCGATCGTCGGCGACGTTCGTCACTCGCGGGTGGCCGGTTCCGGCATACAGCTGTGGCAGCGTCTGGGCGCGGCCGAAATCCGCCTGGCCGGGCCACGCGCAATGCTGCCCGACAGCCCGCCGGTTGCCGTGGCGAGCCTGCACGACAAGCTCAGCGAAGCCGTGAGCGGTGCCGACGTGATCATGATGCTGCGCGTTCAGCACGAGCGCATGGATCGTGCCGGCTGGCCAGAGCGCGAGGCCTATTTTGCCGACTGGGGCCTGACCGAAGCCCGCCTGGCACAGGCCGCGCCGGGCTGCCTGGTGATGCACCCGGGGCCGATCAACCGCGGCATGGAAATCGATGCCGCGGTGGCTGACGGCCGGCGCGCGCTGATCCTCGAACAGGTGCGGATGGGGGTGTTTGCCCGGATGGCGATTTTCGAGTGGCTGTTCGGCTGACGGCGGCTTGGCCGTCGGGTTTGTTTGTGCCGGCGTCATTCGTTCCGCCCGGCCTGCGTCGCGGGCTGATGCGCTGCGCAGCATGTCACGCGGCGCCTTGCGATGGCTGGTGATTGCCGCTTGCAGTGCGGGTTTCGACAAGTCAAAGGCGTTCCGCCCGCCTGCTTCGCAGGCTGATGGCGGGTTACTTTTTCCAGAGCGAAAAAAGTAACCAAGAAGCGCTCTTCAAGGTCAACGTCTCACGCTCGATTGTTTCAGGACTGGCTTGCTGTGCGGGCTGGCCCCTTCGCGGCGCTGCCTTCGCCAAAATTCCGTCGGAGGATCCGGTGGCGTTCGCAATATATGGAACGAAGCCGACAGACCGGCGGCCCGCCTTCGATCGGCGGGCCATGGATGGGCGTAGCGACGCGGCGGCTCCGGCCACGCGTTGCTTGCGTTGGTGCCGGTCCGCTACCTCGTCCGTCGCGGATGTAACCGCGACCTGCCGTCTGGGCCCAAGGCATTGCGGGGTTGTGATGGTGGCCTGCATCGATCGGGGCCACGTCCCTGACGGACGACTATTGCCAAGCCCGCCAACAGCCTGCCAATCAGGCGGACGGAACGCCTTTGACTTGTCAGGGCTTGCTCATTGCCCGGTGACGCCCGCCTCATCGACGTCTTCGATGCACGAAGCGTCCCGATAAAAGAGAAACGCCGGTACAGGGCGGCACCCGCCGCAGCCGGGTGACCACAACCGATACCCGGCCCGTCAGCGACGCGAATTCAGTCTAGGAATCGTCCTCGAGTTGTTTCTCGAGCGCCTCGAGCTTCTCTCGCGTCCGTGCCAGCACCTTCTTCTGAATCTCGAATTCCTCGCGCGTGACCAGATCCATGCGGTCGAAGGCGGATTCGAGTACGGCGCGAAACTGCTCTTCCAGTTCGGCGCGGGCGCTGCGCACTTCCCTGGGCACGGCAGCCGCCAGCCGGCGGGTGATTTCGTCAAGGGTCTGAAAGTCGGGGCGCATGAGGCATCCTTGAGTTCTTGAAACTGCAGACTAGCGCAGATTGAAACCGGAATGGGCGGTCCGGGTCGATCGATGCAACCGGTTCACCGCCGCCGGGGCCGGATGATTCCGGCGCATGCACGCTGTCGCAATCTGCGTTAATCTCTTGTCATCATGGTTCCCGAAAATCCCAGGCGAAACGATGAAGCTCATTACCGCCATCATCAAGCCCTTCAAGCTCGACGACGTGCGTGACGCACTGGGCGAGGTGGGTGTGACCGGCATGACGGTTTCGGAGGTCAAGGGTTTCGGGCGCCAGAAGGGGCACACCGAGCTTTATCGGGGCGCCGAATACGTGGTCGATTTCCTGCCCAAGCTCAAACTCGAGATTGCCGTGCCGGACGACGCTGCCGAGCGCGTGGTCGAGACCATCGTCGAGACCGCCGCGTCGGGCCGTATCGGCGACGGCAAGATCTTCGTCACCGCGCTGGAGCGCACGGTGCGCATCCGTACCGGTGAAGAGGGTGATGATGCGTTGTAATCATTGCCGCAGCAACCGATAGACCCGTGGACTGATAACGTGCCGAGAGCCGTGGGCAGCCGGCTGTGGCCGGCGGCTCCGAATGGCCGACAGGCACCTGCCAAGTGAGAACAGCCAATATGAAAATGCCCGTATGGACTATTGCGGCCGCCGCGCTGCTGGCGCTTGCGGCCTGTGGTCAGAATGACTCCGATGCGCCGCTCGAGCCCGCTGAACAATGGCAGGTAAAAACCGGAGCCGATCCGCACAGTTTTGCCGAGTACGAGCAGGTGCGTATCGCGCACCTGCGCCTGGACCTGAAGGCCGATATGGAGGCGCACAGCCTGTCGGGGCAGGTCGTGCTCGAGCTCGAGCGCACCGACCCGGAGCATCCGCGCCTGGTGCTCGACACCCGCGGGCTGGAAATCCGCGACGTGACCGCGCCTGCAGGCGGGGGCAACCATCAGCCGCTCACCTGGCGCCTGGCCGACACGGAGACGCGCGGCGATCTGGGTCAGCCCCTGGTCATCCTCCTTCCCGAGGGGGTCGATGAGGTGCGCATCGACTACGCCAGCTCACCCGAGGCCTTCGGGCTGCAGTGGCTCAGCGGCGAACAGACGAGCTCGGGCAAGCCGTTCATGTTCTCCCAGAGCCAGCCGCATTACGCGCGCACCTGGGTCCCGCTGCAGGACACGCCAGCCGTACGCTACACCTACGATGCCACCATTCGCGTGCCCGAAGAGCTGATGGCCGTAATGGGTGCGGCCGGCAATCCCTCGGAAAAGAACGATCGCGGTGAGTATCAGTTCCACATGCCGCAGCCGGTGCCTTCCTACCTGATGGCCATTGCCATCGGTGATCTCGAATTCGCTGAAACCGGGCCGCGTACCGGCGTCTATGCCGAGCCGCAGCAGCTCGAGGCCGCCGCGGCCGAATTCGACGTGCTCGAAGAAATGGTCGATATCGGTGTCGATCTCTACGGCGAATACCGCTGGGGTCGATACGACTTGCTGATACTGCCGCCGAGCTTTCCCTTCGGAGGAATGGAAAACCCGCGCCTGAACTTCATCACGCCCACCATCATTGCCGGCGACGGCAGCCTGCTCGGTCTGGTCGCGCACGAGCTGGCGCACTCGTGGTCGGGCAACCTGGTCACCAACGCCGCCTGGCGGGATCTATGGCTCAACGAGGGCTTCACTGTCTATATCGAGTCGCGCATCATGGAGGCGCTCTATGGCAAGGAAGTCGAGCGTCAGCTCGCTGTTCTGGAGTGGGAGGACCTGACCGAAGAGCTTGAGCATACCGATGACAGCATGGGCAGCCTGGTGCTGGATGTTGACGGCAAGGACCCGGAGCAGGCGCTCACCGGTGTGCCTTACGGCAAGGGTCGTTTCTTTCTCGAGTGGATCGAGCAGCGTGTCGGGCGCGCTGCCATCGACAGTTTCCTGCAGGCCTACTTCGACCACTTCGCCTTCCAGTCGATCACGACTGCAACCTTCCGCGGCTACCTGCAGGAAAACCTGGTGGCAAAGCATGCCGATGAGCTGAGCATGGAAGAAGTCGATCAGTGGCTCTACCAGGGCGGGCTGCCCGATTACGCCGTCGCACCGGAGTCGGACGCCTTCGAGCAGGTTGATGACTGGCGCCAGCGCTGGCTCGACCACGAGGTTGCCGCTCAGGACCTGCCGGGCGATGAATGGTCGGTCTACCAGTGGCTGCACTTCCTCACCGGTCTGGAAGACAAGCTCGACGCCGAGCGCATGGCCAGGCTCGATGCCGCCTTCGAGCTGACCGCTGCCGGCAACTACGAAATCCTGTTCCAGTGGCTGATGCGCACCATAGAGACGCAGTACGAGCCGGGCATCGAGCGCCTCGAGGCCTTCCTCTTGAACGTCGGGCGCAACAAGTTCACCCGCCCGCTCTACGGCGCTCTGGCTGACAGCGACTGGGGCCGGGAGTGGGCCATTGACGTCTACCAACGTGCCCGGCCCGGCTACCATCCGCTCACGCGCCAGGCCAGCGAGCGCGCGTTGGAGATTGCTCGGGACTGAGCCTGAACATTGAATCCAAGGAAGATACGGAAGCACACGGACCGGAAAATCCGAAGCCGTTTGCTTCGTCGGATCGCCGGAAGCTTGCAGCGCTCAAGGCGGCCGATGGGCGAGACTCTGCCGTGTCTTCCGTGGTTTCTCTTCGATTGCCGCTATCTATTGCAAGCCATCCTGCATATCCCGATATAATAGGGACCAAATCAATCCTGTATTGGGTGAGTGATGTTCGGCAATTCCTACACACCGGTAAAGTTCGAGCGCGACTGCGAGTTGATCATGGTGCCCGATGGGGTGCCGGTGGACATGCCCGCCGGCACGGTGGGCTATATCACCCAGCAGCTGGGCGGCAGCTTCACCATCTACGTTGACGGCCGGCTGTTCCGGCTGGCCGGCGACGATGCCGACGCCATCGGCAAGGAGCCGCCGCCGCCCCCGCAGGTGCCCGAAAATGCCAAAGACGAGGATTTCGAGGAGCTGGTCATCAGCCAGCTCAAGACCGTCTACGACCCTGAAATTCCCATCAACGTGCTTGATCTGGGCCTGATCTACGAGTGCGACGTCGAAAAGATCGACGATGAGCATCGACACGTGGCCATCGAAATGACCCTGACCGCGCCCGGCTGCGGCATGGGCGAGTTCATCGTCGCCGACGTCGAAGAGCGGCTGAAGCGCATTCCCACCATCGACCAGGTCAACGTCCGCCTGGTCTTCGACCCGCCCTGGAGCCAGCACATGATGAGCGAGGAAGCACGGCTCGAGACCGGGATGTTCTAATAAGCGGGCGGTGTCCCCGCCAGGCTAATCGACCTCGCGCAGCCAGGTTCGGGCCTGGTCGATCTGGTCGTGCCCGAAAACCTTGATCTCGCAGCTCACGACGGCGCCGACGGCACGCGTGAGCGGGCCGATCCAGCCCGAGTCGCTGACGACGGCGCAGTGGCTGATGTTCCTGATGTGCTTGATGTCGAACAGGATGCCCTTGCCGAGCACGGCGGCATCGAAGCCCTTGAAGCTCTCGAGTACCTCGAGCACCTTGATCTTGCCGTGCGCCTCGATGAATGCCTCCAGGCGGCCGGCGACCTGCTCGAAGTCCTGTTCCGTGACCCTGCCTTCGACGACCAGTTCGACGGTTTCGTGGGCCGGATCTTCGGTGTAGCGCATCATGGCGTTCTCCCGCTGTGGTGAGCGATGTTGCTTCGATCTTGCCTGATGGCTTGGACAGGCCGCGCGCCGGATCGTTTAGATCAATCCGCGCCGCTCGCTGATTGTGACCCCCCGTCAAGCGTCCCGCGGCCTTCGTCAAGGGTGGCGCTGCCGGGTTGATAACAATAACCAACGAGCGGGAAGGGATATACATATTCGATATCAGTCTTTTGTCGTTACGGTTCATTGTTTTACAGTCCACCTTCCTTGGTTTTATCCCGTCGCGGGAGGATGCATGAGCCGTTTAGTCATTCAGACGATCGAAACCGCACCACAGAGGTCTGCCCAGCGGCTGGAGGCTGCGCAGAAAGACAGCGGTTTTGTCCCCAACTTGCTGGGTGTGCTCGCAAGCTCGCCAGAGGCAATTGAAACCTACCAGACAGCAGGCAAGATTAACTGCCGCAACAGCTTGTCCGGTGTTGAAAGGGAAGTTGTTCAAATCACCGCTGCCGTGACCAATGAATGCGGGTTCTGCGTGGCGGGACATACAAGAATCGCCCAGAAAGCCCTCGACATGCAGACGCCCTTGCTCGAGGCCCTCCGCAACGCAGATACCTTGCCCGATGAAAAGCTGAATGCGCTGGCCACATTTACGCTGCAGATCATGGCTCAGAGGGGTCAGGTCTCAGATGACGAGCTGGAGGCCTTTTTTGCTGCGGGGTACAACCAGCAGAACGCACTCGACGTTGTTCTCGGGGTGAGTCTGGCCACGCTCTGCAACTACGCCAACAATCTGGCAAGAACGCCGATCAACCCTGAGCTTCAGCCCTTTGCGCTCGATTGAACGGGGCCGATCATGAAAACGAACGCAGCACCTGATCAATGGCTGGGGTCAATCCGGACACTTGCCGGGGCCGAGCTGAAAAAGCTGGCCGGCAAAATTGACCGCGATGGCGTCTACCCACGGGAGTTTCTGCGCTCCCTGGGGGAGCGAGGAGGCTTTGGCTCCAACGCCGGTGAAGACCCCTCCGTAGACCTGGCCCGTCAGTTCCAGGCCATCGCATTGGTGGGCCGGTATTGCGGCGCCACGGCGTTTCTTGCCTGGTGCCAGAGCGCCTGCGCCTGGTACTTGCAGCATGCCCGGGTTGAAGCAACGCGCAGGCGCTATCTTGCCCGCGTTGCCTCCGGCAGGGATCTGTCGGGAACCGGTATGTCCAACACCATAAAGCATCTTGCTGGCATGGAACGTATGCATTTGAAGGCCGAGTCGACACCCAGCGGCTACACCGTGCGCGGAAGGCTGCCCTGGGTCTCCAATATCGACCGCAGCAATCTACTGATTGTAAGCGCAGAGGTCGACACGGGCGGTTACGCGATGTTCCTGGCCGCAGGCGACAGCAAATGTCTCGATCTTCGCCCCTGCCCGGATTTTTCGGGCATGCAGGGTACGGCAACCTGCAGCATTCAATTCCGGGAGCTGGGCATCGAAGCGGATCAGGTCATTGCCCATCCGGACCAGTTCGAGGGTTTCATGCAGCGCATCAAGCCCGGATTCATCATTGGTCAGTGCGGAATCGGGCTGGGTGTAGTGGCTGGCTGCCTGCAGCGGATACATGAAAGCAACGCCATCCACTCAGGGGTTAACCGGTTTCTGAGTGATCAGGAATCGGAAATCCGGGCTGACAGAAATGATCTCTATGATCAGGCCCTGAAACAGGCCGCCCTGGCCGGACAGGGCAATGCCCGGGTGCTGGATGCACTGAGATTGCGCGCGGCCGTCTCTGAGCTGACATTGCGGGCAGCCAACTCCGCTGTACTGCATGCCGGCGCTCGAGGGTATCTCATGCGCGATGCAGCGCAACGCCATCTGCGCGAGGCGGTATTTGTCGGCATCGTAACGCCGGCACTGAAACACCTGCGCAAAGAGATTCACGACATTGAAAATGCACGAGCCTGCGCGTGATTGCCGCCACGGCTTACGGAGTTCCATCATGGCTGTTGCCGCTGCCAATGTTCTCGAGGCCCGAGCCGTCTCACTGAGCTATCGCCACAAGCGCGAGGCCCAGCCCGTGCTGCGTGATTTATCGCTGCGACTGAAAGCCGGTGAAGTACTTGCCGTACTGGGCTCCAGCGGATCCGGAAAGTCATCATTGCTGCGGGTCCTGGCGGGCCTGCGCCGGCCGGATCATGGCCAGGTGATGATGGGCGAAAAAGAATTGAACGGCCCACACCCGCGCATCGGGTTGATGTTTCAGGATCCGTGCCTGCTGCCCTGGCTGAACCTGGAGGCCAATGTGGCATTTGGCCTGAATTTCAAGCGGCAGCAGCGAATCAGCAAGCAGGAAAAGCGTGAGCGGGTCCAGTCTGCCCTGGAAGAAGTCGGCCTTGAACATGCTGCGGCCGCTTACCCGGCGGCTCTGTCTGGCGGCATGGCCCAGCGTGGTGCCCTGGCGCGCTGCCTGGCCCGGCAGCCGGAGGTTCTGCTGCTGGACGAGCCTTTCAGTGCACTGGATGCAGTCACCCGCAGCCAAATGCAGCAGCTACTGCTGAGCGTCACCCAAAACCATGGCACAGCCGCCATTCTGGTAACGCACAACATTGATGAAGCACTGCATGTTGCCGATCGCGTAGTGCTTCTGGGAGGCCAGCCAGTGTGCGTTGCCGGCACATGGGATCTGAGTGGCCACAGCCGGGACGGCAGCAATCCCGTATTGGTCCGCAGCCGCCGCGAGATCGTCACCGCACTGGGCCGCGGGCGCTTCGATCAACAGCACGGCACTCGAGACCGCCTGCAGGCTGTCCCCGGATAACGCACATTTCATGAACATGCCGGATTCCGAACCATGACAGACACCATCTCGCATTCACGCCGGCGGATTCTCAAGCTGTCGGCCCTGTTTACAGCCGCGGGAGCGGCACCGTTGCTGAGCATGCTGAGCTCGGCTCTGGCGGCTGAGCCCTCAGCGCCTGTGCGCGTGGGTTATCTGCCGATTACCGATGCGGCCCCGTTGCTGATCACCCACCAGAATCAACTCTGGCAGGCGCAGGGGCTGAAAGTGGAGCAACCCCGCATGTTCCGCAGCTGGGCGCAGCTTGTGGAGGCCTTTCTGAGTGGTCGGGTAAACGTGGTGCATATGCTTTCTCCGATGAGCGTTTATGCCCGTTACGGCAGCAAATCCCCGTCAAGGGTTGTTGCCTGGAACCACGTGGATGGTTCCTCCCTGGCGGTGGCGGCAGATGGCAACTACAAAGAGATCAAGGATCTTGGTGGCACCACGATTGCGATTCCTTTCTGGTACTCCATCCACAACATCATTCTTCAGTATCTGTTCAAGAAAGAGGGGCTTGAGCCGATCGGCGAAGGCACTCCCGGTGACCAGCAGGTAAAACTTGTGGTGATGGCGCCTTCAGACATGTTGCCCGCCATGGCTACTGGCCGGGTGGCCGGCTATATTGTGGCTGAGCCGTTTGTCGCCCTGAGTCAAGTCCGAAACATCGGCCGGGTGCTGAGATTTACTGGGGACGTATGGAAAGAGCACGCCTGCTGCGTGGTCATGATGCACGAGCATGATCTTGAGGCCCGCAGCAAGTGGTCACAGAAAGTGGTCAACGGCATTGTCGAGGCTCAGGCCTGGGTTCGGGAAAACAGGAAGGAAAGCGCTCGCCTTCTGTCGCGTGCCGGCGCGCAGAGATATATGCCGCATACGGAGGAGGTTCTGGCCAAGGTGCTGGCGCCGTCACCAGAGGACAACGCGTTCCATGCATCCACCGGGGCCATTCGCCACGGGGAGTGGGACTCTCACCGCATTGACTTCCAGCCTTACCCCTATCCCAGCTATACAGAGCGCATGATTGAAATGCTCAAGGAAACCTACGTGGAAGGCAAGCGGGATTTCCTCACGAACTTGGCGCCCGAGTTCGCGGCACAAGACCTTGTCGACGATCGTTTCGTCAAGCATGCGATCGGCCGCGTCGGCGGCATGAAGGTGTTCGACCAGCCGGAGTCGTTTACCCGAACGGAAATCATTGATGCCTGACTCCGTAACAGCCAATGGGCCGGGACGTGATTCTGCGTTACCGGAGAACAGCCTGAATATTGGTTTGAGCCTGGCGGGCCTGTGTGTTCTGCTCGGGCTCTGGTCGATCGGTGTACGACTGCTCCAGCAAGATCTCCCTCTGGCTGCCATGCTGGCACCCGGTGATGCCCTTGGCAGTCTTTACAGCTTGCTGGCAAGAAATGAACTGACGACCGATATTTGCGCAAGCCTGCGCCGCGTTCTCTTGAGCCTGTTGGCCGCGCTGGCTATTGGAATGCCCATCGGCATTCTGATCGGGCTGTCAAGGGTTGCAGACAGAATGACCGGCAGTGCGTTCCAGTTTCTGCGGATGATTTCGCCGCTGTCGTGGATGCCGATTGCAGTGATGGTATTCGGGATCGGCGACGCGCCTGTGTACTTCCTGCTTACCGCTACTGCGGTATGGCCAATGATCATCAATACAGCGGCCGGTGTGCGCCAGCTCGACCCTCAGTGGCTGATGCTCACCCGCAGCCTGAGCGCCACGCGGTGGGAAGCTCTCGTACGGGTCGTGATGCCGGGTATACGGGGGCACGTACTGACCGGAGTGCGCGTGGCCATCGGCATGACCTGGATCCTGTTGATTCCCTGCGAAATGCTGGGGGTCAGCTCCGGCCTGGGTTACTTCATTCTGGACACCCGGGACCGCATGGCTTACTCGGAACTCATGGCAGTCATTGTTCTGATCGGCGCGCTCGGATTTCTTCTGGACGCCTCCGTACAGCAACTGCATCGCATGTGGACGCACGGTGACGAGGACTGAGCGCTTTGCTCAGCGTTGCCTGACCCGAGTTGTACTCGGCCATCCAAGCGAACCTTTTCCGCAGCGTTCCGGTGCGACAGGTCGTGGGGGTCAGCCGATCGACATGCTGAGCAAGCCTTTGAGCGGCATCATCCGCATCAGCGATGGCTGGTCATCGAACCCAATCGGTTGATCGTTCACCAGGATCGTAGCTCGCCTGGGGTTGTACGATGAGTCGGGTTCTTTTGATGGGGTCTTTAATCGAGGTGCGTGGCGCCTTGCAACCCGCCGAGCTGAGCTCGGCGGGTTCTGTCGTCGCCGGTAGCGAATATGCTAAGGCGTCTGCCAGCGAACGGCCACGAAGGCGGCGCGGCGGGCGGCGTTGTAGCCGGCGATCGGTTCGTACTTCTTGTCGGTCAGGTTCTCGATTCTGCCTTCCAGGCTCAGGCCCGCGCCCAGCGGCCAGCCGGCGCGCAGGTGGACGAGGGTGTGGCTGGGCAGTTCGACGCCGAAGTCCGGGCGCTTGCCGACGTGGACGACTTCGCCGCCGATCCAGCCGCCGTTGGTGAAGGTGCGATCGAGGGTCAGCGAACCCTTGAAGTCGGCGCGCCGGAGCAGGTCGGTGTGCTGAGAGCGGTTGACGGCATCCTGCCAGGTCAGGTTGGATTCTGCCCGCCACTGGCGGGTGGTCCAACGGTAGCCCAGCTCGGCGCCGCGGATGCGTGCCTTTTCGACGTTGACGGCCTCGAAGTCGACGCCGGTGAAGGCAATCAGGTCGTCGATTTCATTCTGGTACAGGCTCAGGCTCAGGCCGTGGCCACCCGGGCCGGACCAGTCCAGGCCGACTTCGCCGCTGAGCGAGGTTTCAGGGTCAAGGTCGGGGTTGCCCGCGTACTGGCCGGCAAATCCGGGCGAGTACAGCTGGCTGAAGGTCGGCGCGCGGAAGGCCCGGCCCAGGCTGGCCGAAAGCCGCAGGCTTTCGGTGAAGCGCCAGCCGCCGGCCAGGTTGCCGGTCAGCGCCGAGCCGAACTGGCTGTCGTGGTCGGCGCGCAGGGCGGCCTCCCATGAAAGCTGTCGGTCGCCGCCGTCCAGGCCGGTCCAGATGCCGACGTTGTCGCGGCTTTCGTCGAATGAGTCGTCGGTGTCGCCATCGACCTGCCAGGCATCGACGCCGAGCAGCCAGGTGCCGCTGCCGACGCCGCGTTCGGCCTGAAAGCCGGCCTGCACACGGCGGGTGACGGCGTCTGCGATGCTGAAGCCGTTATCGGTTTCCATGTTGTCGTGATAGAAGGCGGCCGAGCCTTCCCACGTCCACGGGCCGCGGGTGGCCTGTCGGTAGCTGCCGCTCAGGGCGTAGTTGAGGAAATCGGTTTCGCCCTGATCAAACTCGACGTCGCCGCTGGCGGCACGCGCTGACCAGTTGAGCTGGCCGTCACCGAGCGGGTGGTCGCCGCGGGCGCTGAAGCTCAGGTTTTCGAAACCGTCATTGTCGGGGTCATAGGAGGGGCCGGAGGGATTCTGGGCCGAGAAACCGTTGGTGCGACGAGCCGAAGCGTTGAAGCCGATGAATCCGTTGCCGACCTGCGCGGCCAGCTGTCGATCATCATAGCGACCGTAGGCGGCGCGTGCGCCGCCGCCATCGGGCAGGCGGGTGAAGATCTGAATGACGCCGCCGATGGCGTCCGAGCCCCAGCGCGCCGCGCGCGGCCCGCGCACGATTTCGATGCGCTCGATGATGGACGGATCGAGAATCTCCCAGGTGAAGCCGCCCGAACCCGCTGCGCTCACGCGCACGCCGTCGACGAGCACGAGCACGTGGTTGGAGTTGCTGCCGCGCATGAACAGGCTGGTTTGCCCCCCAGGGCCGCCGCTGCGGGCGACGTCGATGCCGGCCTGAAGCCGCAGCAGCTCCAGCAGATCCGGCGCCTGGACGCGCTCGATGTCGTCGCGAGTGATCACGGAAACAGCCGCCAGAGAGGCGTCGATCGACTGCTGCGTTCGCGTCGCCGTGACCTGGACGGTATCGCCATCAAAGGTTGAGTCGGCGGCAGAAAGGCCGCTCGAGATCAGCATGCCGGCGCTCGCCAGCACGCTCAAGGTGGTGCGTTGCATGTGTGCTCCTTGCGCTCACCCGCGCATCAAGCCGGGTGGGTGGCAGGGCAGCGCCACCGACAGCGAAGGAAAATGACTGTCGTCGACACCGGTCGCCCGCCGCAACCCGGAAGTTCAGACTGATGCAGCGAGCCCGGTCTCCTGACTTCCGGTGGCCGGCTGTGGCGGGCCCAGGCTGGATCCTTCCCCCATTCCTTTCGGCGGAGTGGATTTATCCAGCAACATCAACGCCTGTGCGTCAATGCCGGTTACAGTTGCGGGGGCAGTTCCGGACTTGCACCGGCTTCCCGAAAACTCACTGCGATTTGGCAAAAAGAAAGCCGGCGGCAGCGCCGACCGACCATCAGGATTATAACGCAGTGCCGGCACCGGTGTGGGGCCGGTAAACGGTGACGCGGACTGGCAGGCCTCAGCTGGCGTCGGTTTCGTGCTGGTCGCGGATGGCCTCGCACTTGTCGGTCAGGCCGGCCTGCAGTTCGGCCAGATCGAAGTCGTCGACGCTGATCACTTCGAGGACGCGCTTGCGCAGGTCGGTGAGCACTTCGATCTCCTTGTCGGCAAGCAGCTTCTTGTCGCGAGCCTGTTCGAGCTGCTGCTCGAAGGTGTAGCCCTCGATTTCGCCTGCCCGCAGCGCCTTGGAGAACTTGCGCTCGACCGGTTCGGCTGCGATCACATCCGGCAGCAGTGCTTCGAGCACGCCCAGCCAGTGGCCTTCACGATTGGTCTTGTAGATGCCGCGGGCCAGGCGGTCGCGCGTCTCGGATGGTGACAGCAGCAGCGCGGCGACCTTGTGCCCCAGGCGGTCGTTGGGCGGACGCTCGACACGGCCGAAGGGGAAGATGATCAGGCGCAGAAACGGGCGCGCCCAAGCCATGGGGTAGTTGTCGACCACGCCGTACATGGCCTGTTGAATCTTGAAGATGGCGTCGTGAAAGGCCCAGGCCAGGATCGGCTGATCGGCGGCCGGGCGGCCGTCGTGTTCGAAGCGACGCAGCATGGACGAGCAGATGTAGAGATGGCTCAGGGCGTCGCCCAGCCGTCCGGAGATTTTCTCCTTCATTTTCAGCTTGCCGCCGTAAGTGAGCATGGCGATATCCGCCAGGAAGGCAAAGGCGGCGCTGTAGCGGCTGAGCTTGCGGTAGTACTTGCGGGTGCGCCGGTCGCCGGGGACGACCGCAAAGCGGGCAAAGCTCAGGCCCAGCACGAACGCGCGCACGGCGTTCGAGATCGAATGGCCAACATGGCTGAACAGCAGTTTGTCGAATTCGATCAGGCGCTCGTCTTCGTCTTCGATCTCGAGCGCCTTGAGCTCCTTGAGCACGTAGGGATGGCAGCGGATGGCGCCCTGGCCGAAGATCATCAGCGAGCGCGTGAGGATGTTCGCGCCTTCGACCGTGATCCAGATCGGCGCGCCCTGCCAGGCGCGGCCCAGATAATTCTTCGGGCCCAGAATGATGCCCTTGCCGCCGTGGATGTCCATGGCATCCTTGACAATGTCGCGCCCGTATTCGGTGGCGTGGTATTTGGCAATGGCGCCGGGTACGGACGGGCGCTCGCCATCGTCGATGGCCGAGGCGGTCTGGCGCGACAGCGCGCTGATCGCATAGGTGTGGCCGGCAATGCGGGCCAGCGCCTCCTCGATACCTTCAAAGCGGCCGATGGGCAGGTTGAACTGCTTGCGGATGCGCGCGTAGGCGCCAGTGACCAGCGCCGCGGCCTTGGAGCCGCCGGAGGTTGATGACGGCAGCGAGATGGCGCGACCGACCGACAGCGACTCGATGACCATGCGCCAGCCGTTGCCGGCGTGCTCGACGCCGCCCAGCAGGTGGTCGAGCGGTATGAACACGTCCTTGCCGCGGATCGGGCCGTTGGGGAAGGGCACGTTGAGCGGCATGTGGCGCCGGCCGATGTCAACGCCCTCGGTGTCAGCCGGCAGGAGCGCCACGGAAATGCCGATGTCCTCGCGATCGCCAATCAGGCCGTCGGGATCGTACAAACGGAAGGCCAGGCCGACCACGGTTGCTACTGGGGCGAGCGTGATGTAGCGCTTTTCGAAGTTGAGCTTGATGCCGAGGACTTCCTCACCCTTGTAGTTACCCTTGCAGACCACCCCGTAGTCGGCAATCGAGGTGGCATCTGAACCGGCGACCGTGCTGGTCAGGCCGAAACAGGGAATTTCTTCGCCCGAGGCCAGGCGCGGGAGGTAGTGGTTTTTCTGCTCGTCGCTGCCGTAGTGCAGCAGCAGTTCGGCCGGGCCCAGGGAGTTGGGTACGGCCACGATCGAGCCGACCATCGGCGACACACCCGCCACTTTCTCGAGCACGGCGCGGTGGGCGGTGGCCGAGAAGCCCAGGCCGCCGAACTCCTTCGGAATGATCATGCCGAAGAAGCCGTGCTTGCGCATATGGTCCCAGGCCTGTTCGGATACGCCGGCGCGGTAGTGGGTGTTTTCCCATTCGTCGAGCATGTCGCACAGCTCCTGCACCGGCCCATCGACGAAAGCCTGTTCTTCGGTGCTCAGCTCATGCAGCGGCTTCTTGACAAAGCGGCTCCAGCGCGGATTGCCGGCGAACAATTCGCCTTCGAACCCGACCGTGCCGGCGTCCAGGGCGGCCTGCTCGGTTTCTGAAATCTGCGGGGTCATGGTGCCAAAGGCGTCCATCGCTGCTCGGGTGAGCAGCTCGCGCCGCCAGCCGCGGTTGACGAGCACGGCGGCCACGGGAATGAACAGCACCCAGAAGATGATCAGCGAGATCCAGCCGGGCTCGCCGGCAATGGTGAAGCCCAGGCCCACCAGGCCGGTGACGATGGCCCAGGTGTTGATCGAAGCACGAAAATAGGCGCAGGCCAGCCCCGCAACGAGCAGGGCTAGCAGGAAAAGAAACAGGGTCATATCAGCTTGCTCCCTGGGTGGCCTGCCGCTTGAGGAACGGCGTGACGGCGCCCATGAAATGGTCGTTGCGATCTCCGGCCAGCGTGTGTGAGGCTTCTTCCACGGTGGCCTGCTCGGCGTGCGGTGCCAGCTTGAGAAACTCTTCGATGTGTTCCTGGCCAATGATTTCGCTTTGGCCGCCGGCCACCAGCAGAGTGGGAATCTTGAGTCTGCGCGAAGCCGACTTGAGCCGTGACTGGAGGTTGCTGCTCTTCTCGGCCAGCGCCAGCATGGCCGGATCCCAGTGCCAGTACCAGCGTCCGTCGCGCCCCTGACGCAGGTTGCGCGTCAGCCCGTCGCTGGAACCGTTGCGCTTGCGGTGCGGCAGGAAGCCACCGACGGCCTCGATGGCGTCATCAAGGGTTTCGAAACCCCGGGGATTCTGGCGCATGAACGCCAGCATGGCCTCCACGCCGCTGTCATCCCAGCGCGGCGCGATGTCGACCAGCACCAGCGCGGCCAGATCCACCTTGGGTTTTTCCGAGTGGGCAAGCAGTGCCGTGAGGCCGCCCATCGAGGCGCCGATGACCGCTGGCCGGTTGGGCAGGGATGCGCACACCCGGCGGAAGTCTTCGATGAACTGCTCGAAATCGTACTCGCCACTGGGTGCGCGATCGCTCTCACCGTGACCGCGCGCGTCATAGCTGACCGCCTGCCAGCCGGCAGCGGCCAGCTGGCGTCCGGTACTTTCCCAAGCGTATTGTGTCTGGCCGAAGCCGTGCGCCATGAGCACACAGGGCGCACGGTCGTCGCCATAATAGCGCAGGCTCAGCCGGATGCCGTCATCGGTCCATATCTGGCGGCGGCGAATGTCGTCGTTGAGTTTACGCACAGCTTCCATACGGCAGAGTATGGGTTTACCCTGTTCATTAGTCAATGCAATGTCATATTGGTTCGGTCTGGCCGGCACACAAGAGCTTGCGGTCACTTCCGAACGCTGGAAGGGGTACCATCGCGGATCATCATGGTCAAATCAAGTACAGATCGCAGTACGGGCGACAAATTGCCCCTGACGCCGGCTGACTGGGAGCAGGCGGCATTGGCGCTGATTGCCGAAAAAGGGATGGCCGCACTGCGGGTCGAGCCCCTGGCGCGCCGTCTGGGCATTACCAAGGGAAGCTTCTACTGGCACTTTCCGGGCCGCGACGAGCTGTTGGTGCGGGCGGTCGAGCGCTGGGAGCGGCAGGATCGCCAGCACCTGAAGCTGTCGTTGAGTACCGCCAGTGCGCCGGCCGAACGGTTGGCCGATTTTGTCTGGCGCACCAGTCGGCAGACGCTCACCCACCGGGTGTATGCCGCCCTCTGCGCCAGCCCCGATCATCCCGCCATCGGGCCGGTGCTGCGGCGGGTAACGGAGCGCCGCATCAAGTATCTGGCCGCCGCCCTGGAAGAGCTGGGTCTGGGTGAATGCCCGGCCCGCCACCGCGCCCATCTGATGTATTCCTCTTACGTCGGTTATCTGCAGCTCCAGGCCCAGGGTCTGGTGCCCGACAAGGATGAGCCCGAGTTCGATAGTTATGTGCAGCATGTCATTGAGGCCTTGATCGAAGACTGATGGGTTTGCTGGTTGGCTGGTTCGACGTCTGATGTCGTTGCGGGGCGGCTTCGCCGCGCGAGGATGGTATTGGCGGATATGCTTGCTGAACCAGCTAACCAGCTAACCAGCCAACCAGCTAACCAGCTAACCAGCCAACCAGCCAACCAGCCAACCAGCCAACCAGCCAACCAGCCAACCATCACGGTCGGTGTTCCCGTTCCAGATAGTCGTGGCTCTGCATCTCGATCAGGCGTGAGGTGGTGCGCTCGAAGGGGGCGGCGAGCTGCTCGCCGGTGTAGAGCTGTTGTGGCGGCGCTGCAGCGGAGACGATCAGCTTGACCGAGCGGTCGTAGCATTCGTCGACCAGGTGAATGAAACGCCGCGCGGCGTCGTTGTCGCGCTCGACCATGACCGGCACCTCACTGACGAACACGGTGTCGAAGCGCCGCGCCAGGTCGATGTAGTCACCGCTGGAGCGCGCGCCCTCGCACAGGGTCTGAAAGTCGAACCAGACCACCGGCCCGGCGCGGCGCAGCGGTTGAATGGACCGGCCGCGCACCGTGAGCGGGCGGGTCTGGACGCGCTCGCCGCGGGCCAGGGCGGCAAAGCGCTCGCGCATGGCGGCTCTGGCCTCATCGTCGATGGGGTGGTAATAGATCTGTTGGCGCACCAGTTCGCGCAGCCGGTAATCGGTGGCCGCCTGCAGGTGAACGACCTCGCAGTGTCGCTCGATGGCTTCAATGGCGGGAATGAAGCGCCGGCGCTGCAGGCCCTCGGCATACAGCTCGCGCGGGGCGGTGTTGCTGGTTGCCACCAGGCACAGGCCGCGTTCGAACAGGGTCTCGAGCAGGCCGCCCAGCAGCATGGCGTCGGCGATGTCGCTGACATGGAATTCGTCGAAGCACAACACCCGACAGCGTGTGGCGATCTCGCCGGCAATGGCCGGCAAGGGATCGCGCTGGCGATCTCGCTTGCGCAGCGCAGCGTGGACATGATCCATGAAGCGGTGAAAGTGGATGCGCCAGACCGGGACGTCAGTGGCTTTCAGGCTGTCGGCGAAAAGGTCCATCAGCAGCGTCTTGCCGCGGCCGACCCGGCCGTGCAGATAAAGCCCGCGCACCGGCCGATGGCGCCGGCGGCGCCGGTCGATCCAGCGTGCCGGTCGCGCGAGCAACGCCGCATGACGCTGCTCCAGCGCCTGGGCAATGGCTTGCTGCGCGGCGTCGGACTTGAGCTCGCCGCCATCGACGAGCGCCCGATAGCGGGCCAGTGGACCGTCTTGAATCATTGGCTGTTCAGTGTGCCCCGGGGGTGACGCTGATTGCTGCGCTGCCGTCTCGCTCAGGGCAGGTTGGGCCGGACATGGTTCTTGATCAGGCCGCGCAGGTCCATAAGGCGGCGGTGGAAGAAGTGCCCGGTGCCTTCCATGACCACCAGGTTGGCGTCCTGTCCGAGTTTTTCGGCCCAGTCATAGACCGCCTCGGGCGAGACAACCTCGTCTTCGTCGCCCTGCACCACCAGCCACGGGCAGTCGGGGGCCTGCAACTCGGCAAAGCCGTAGCGCTCGACCGGCGGTGCAATTGAAATCAGCTGGCGAACCGGCTGATCCTGGGCGACTTTCAGCGCAATGTAGGAGCCGAACGAAAAGCCGCCCAACCAGAGGTCGTCGTCGGGCCGGGTCGTGCGCAGCCAGTCCAGCACCGCCAACAGGTCGTCGACTTCGCCCTCGCCGTCGTCGAACTCGCCTTCGCTGTCGCCGACGCCACGAAAGTTGAAGCGCACGGTACGCAGCCCCAGCTCGCGCAGGCTGCGCTCCATGATGGTCACCACCTTGTTGCGCAGGGTGCCGCCGTGCTGTGGGTGCGGGTGGCAGAGAATGGCTGTGGCCGGGCGTTCCTCGCCGGCTTCGGGCACATCGGCCAGGCACTCGATCCTGCCGGCCGGGCCGGTGATGAAGAATTCGGCGGATTCGGTCGGAAACTCGCCCGGATTGGTATCCATTGAGGTGTCCTTGACAGTTGCCAGCGCTGTTTGCGGGCCCCACAGCGCCATTTCAGTGATCGGGACGTGCCGCTGAAACTTGCCTGAGTGCCCGCCGCGGGGGCATCATCATAACTCACCCGTCCATTCCGCGTCTGGCATGAATCATCTCGCCCATGTGGTGCTCGCCGGCTCTGATGAAGGCCTGCGCCTGGGAGCGTTTCTGGGCGATCACGTCAAGGGACGCCAGGCCCTGGAAGATCTGCCTCCCAGCTGGGCAGCAGGGGTCGAGCTGCACCGGCGGATCGATTCCTTCAGCGATGCCCATCCCGCAGTCATCGGCCTGCTCGAGCGTCTCGAGCCGCCGTGGCGTCGCTATGGCGGCGTGATCTTCGATGTGCTGTTCGATTACATGCTGAGCCGGCACTGGTCGCGCTTCGGGCCCACCGGGTTGAAACAACTGGCCGCCGAGATCGACGAGCTGCTGGCTCGTCATCAGGCGCAGCTGCCGCCGCGGCTGGTGCGTTTCAGTCATTGGGCACGCGCTCAGCGCCTGTGGCAGCGTTACGGCGAGCGCGCCATGCTGGAAAAAACGTTCTCGCTACTGGCTTACCGCCACGGGCGGCGCTGGCCGCTGGCCGCCGGGGTCCGGTTGCTCGATGCGCACGACCGCGCCATCGAAGCCGCGTTTCTGACGTTGTTTCCCGATCTTCAGGCCCGCGCCCGCGAAGACCGCAAGCAGCTCTACTGCACCTGGTCGAGCATGTAGTCAACCGAGGCGGTGACCTGCTCATCACTGAGATCCGAACGGCCGCCGCGCGCCGGCATGGCGTTGAAGCCCTCGATGGCGTGCGTCAGCAGCGTCTCGCGACCCTTGTCCAGGCGGTCGCTCCAGTCGCCGGCTTCGAGCTTGGGTGCTCCGGCCGCGCCGGTGTCGTGGCAGGTCGAGCAGACCCGGGAGTAGATCATCTGGCCGTCGGTCGAGCCGTCGAAAGCGACTTCGGCCTCGGCACTGGCGGCGGCTTCTTCGGCCGCGGCCTGAGCGGCCGCGCGCCCGGTTTCACCGGCATACACGCCGGCTACGGGTTGCAGGCGCTCATCCACCGCGGCCTGACGCGCGGTGCTCTGGTCGGGCTCGTAGGCGTAGTAGTGAATCACCAGTGCCAGAATGATGATGACCACCATGAAAGCGGTCAGCGCGGCCACCACCACACTGAACGTTTGGATGAATTGACGATCATGTTGCTCGGACACGCCGGACGGACCTCACGATTGACTGAAAATACAATACGGCCCGCATGACGGACCCCGGGAAAAACGCGATTATACCGTCTGTTTGGCGGTGCTTGCAGGCGCCTGCCTCAGCCGTACGCTGAGGGCGGTTCCGGCCGCTGCGCCGGCCACGGGCAACACGCCGGCCAGCAGGGCCATGGAGTTGCCCGGGCTGATCAGCCCCACCAGCAGTATGGCCGGCAGCGCCAGCAGGACGCCCACGGCCAGCCCCCAGGCTGCCTGCGGTGCGGCTGCTGCCGCCATGGTCCCGCCAGCCAGGCTGCCGACAAGCCAGATCAGCGCCGGTATCGGCAGCAGCGGCCACACCACCGGGGGGGCAAAGCCGTCGCCGGCCTGCACATACAGCGTCGATGCCGGCAGCAGCACGGTCAGACCCGCTGATATCGATTCGATCAGAATGACCGCAACGACCAGGCCCGAGGTGACCGCGACTGGAGTGCGCATGAACAAGCTGTTTTCCGGATGCTGACGTGCCGCCAGTGTACCCGACGCCGCGGCGCGCGGCCGTAACGCGACCCGGAGTGAGAAAAATCGCGGTTTTCGGTTACAATAAAGCGCTGCACGCGCCCGTAGCTCAGGTGGATAGAGTGTCGGTTTCCGAAGCCGAAGGCCGCAGGTTCGAATCCTGCCGGGCGCGCCAGTTTTCAATCGAAGCCGTTTCCGCTCAAACAGCCACCGTCCTGCCCACGGCGCATTCGAACCTGCGGCACATGACAAGTCAGGTTCGCATTGTGCGCGCAGCGCACAATCGCTGGAGCGCAGCGACAGCCATCCTGCCGCGCGGCACTGAGCAGCGCACTCTTGGGCATTCTTATCCCGATATCAAGTCGCTATACTCGCGACATGATTTTCAGATTCCTGTTTGTGGCCCTGCCGGTGTTCGGCTTGATGCAGGCCGTTCCGGCCCGCGCCCTGGATTGCGCCGGGGTTCTGGAGCAGGCCGAGTCGATCCGCACCATGCGCGATCATGACGCTGCCGCCGGTGTGGAGCAGGGGCGTGAGCTGCTGCGCCAGATGGATCAGGTCGGGCTGCAATGTCCTGGAGGGCGTGCGCTGGTTCACTCCGCAGTCGCGTCCAATCTGCATATCCTGGGACGAATTGATGCGGCAATCAAGGCCGTGGAGACCGCGCTCGTCCTGAGTGACCGGATCGATGATCCTGTCCAGGTTGCTACGGTGCGCCGCACGGCCGGCGTCATCTACTGGGAAGCCGGTGTCTTCGATCGCGCGCTGGAACATTACCTTGTTGCGCTGGAACAGAGCCAGGCTGCCGGCGACGCCCTGGGCGCCGCCCGGGCAGCGGGCAACATCGGCAACCTGCACAATTCCATGAGCAACTGGGAAGAGGCACGCGAGTATCATCGGCAGGCGTTGACGGGCTTCGAGAAGATCGGCCGGAAGGAAGGCGTGGCCGGCACACTGGTCAACCTCGGTGCCCTGGCGGCGCGTATTGCCGAGGATCACTCCCGGGCCGGTGAACACGAGCGCGCACGGAAAGAGCATCAGGCCAATCTGGAATACAACCGTCGCGCGCTCGGGTTGTTCGAGCGACTCGGCAACCGCCGTGGCATTGCCTATGCCGAAGACAATATCGCGCGGGCCCTGATTCATCTTGATCGTGTCCGGGAGGCTCTGGATCATCACCGCCGATCGCTGAGACTGCGGCGAGAAGTGGGCGATACCAATGGCGTGGTCAAGTCCCTGCTGACCGGCGCCCGGGCCATGACCATGCTCGATCGCCCGGAGAGGGCGCTGGAGATGCTTGACGAGGCTGAGTCAATCATCCCCGGGGGCAGTCTGAGCGCACTTCAATCAATTCTCTGGCAGCGGATCGACGTCTACCAGCATCAGGGTGACTTCGAGTCGGCTTTTCGTACCCAGGAGCGTCTCATTCTGCTCAGCGATGCCCAGGCGAAGGAGGATCTCGCTGCCCGCGTGGAGCAGCTGCAGCAGGCTTTTCGCGCCGAGCAGCTCGAACGTGAGCTGGCGCTGCAGCGAGCGCGCACTGAAGTCTCCGAGCAGCGCGCCCGGCGGCAGCAGCTGATCAGTACTGCCTCGATCATTTTGGTCGTGCTATTACTGCTGATACTGGGCTTGGTGTACAACCGCTATCGTCTCGGCCGTCGAGTATCGCATGCGCTTGACAGGGCCGCCCGAACGGATCCGCTGACCGGCCTTGGCAACCGCCGCGACATGACCGAGCACATCAACCGTGCCATCCACCGACGCAATGAACACAACGAACCGGCGTCATTGATCCTGGCGGATATTGACAGCTTCAAGCGCATAAATGACACGCTGGGACACCAGGCGGGCGACCAGGTGCTTGTGCACGTGGCTGGGGTGGTCCAGCGACACCTGCGTAGCGTCGATCTGGCAGCTCGTTGGGGTGGGGAAGAGTTTTTGCTTCTGCTGACTGGAACGCGCCAAGAGGGTGCGCTTCACGTGTCCGAGAAACTCCGCCGGGCGCTGGGCGATTCTCCGCCGCAGGTCAACGGGGGGCCACTGTTGATGACCCTGACTTTCGGCGTTACCGAAATAGAGCCTGGAGCAAACCTTGCCGAACTGATCAAACGGGCTGATGATGCGATGTACGCTGGCAAGGCGCGCGGCAAGAACCAGGTGGTGTCGGCAGGAGAAGTCATCGCTTGAGCCGGTCGGGACCGTGAGGCCAGGCTCTCTGGCCTTTTGGGGTTTGAGGTGAGAGTGCGTGCTAGCTCTGTACTGTTGTCCAAGCAAGGGGCTCCGCAATGAGCGGGCAAATACCGCCGGAAGATGATCGAACCGTCGTCGAGGGTCAGGCAAGTGCGGCCGTACCCGGCGACGGTATGCCGGAACGTATCGGGCCGTATCGACTGCTCCGGGAGCTCGGCCGTGGTGGCATGGGGACAGTGTATCTGGCCGAGCAGCTCGAGCCGGTACAGCGCAATGTGGCGCTGAAGCTGTTGTGTGCGCGTCGTGCCGGCGGCACGCGGGGTGCGATGTTCGAGGTCGAGCGGCAGATGCTTGCGCGTATGCATCATCCGGCCATTGCCCAGGTTTTTGATGCCGGCACTGCTGATGATGGACGGCCCTGGTTCGCGATGGAGTGGGTTCGCGGTGAACCCATCATCGAGCATGCCGAGCGCCACGGGCTGTCGACGAAGCAGCGGCTGGAATTGTTCGTGCGGGTCTGTGGCGGTGTTCAGCATGCTCACCAGCAGGGCGTGATCCACCGCGATATCAAGCCGGGCAACGTGCTGGTTGTTCGCGTTGACGATGCCTCCATGCCCCGGATCATCGACTTTGGCGTTGCCACGGGCATCGTCGAGCGGGCTGGTCGTTCGCGCTCGGATACCACTGATCGCGCCGGTACGCGCGGCTACATGAGCCCTGAGATGCTCGCAGGGCCCGGCGCGCAAGTTGACACACGTACCGATGTCTATTCGCTTGGCGTTCTTCTGTTCGAACTTCTGACCCGACAGCGCCCGCCGTCGGCCGACCACGCCTCAGCGCTCGCGGCCATCCGCAAGGGGCTGGTTGCTTCGACTGTCAGCGGAAATTCGGCCCGCGACCCTGCCGGGCCGGCTCTGTCCGAGGCCGGCCACCTGCCGCGCGAGCTGCGCTGGATTCTGGCCCGCGCGCTGGCGCCTGACCGTGATGATCGCTACGAATCGGCGGCGGCACTGGCCAGAGATCTGCGGCGCTATCTGGCCAATGAGGTGGTGGAGGCCGTACCGGCCACGCGCGCCTATCGCTGGCGCAAGTTCATGGCCCGCAACGCCCTGGCGGTCTCGGCGGCCTCGCTGGTGTCGCTGGCGCTGGTGGCCGGGCTGGTGGTGGCGATCTGGGGCTTGCTCGAAGCGCGTGCCCAGGCTGATCGGGCCGAGCAGATTGCAGCTTTCACGACGCGCATGCTTTCTTCGATCGAGCCGCAGACTGCTGCCGGTCAGCCGACGCCGGTACTTGATCGCGTGCTCGCCGATGCGGCCGAGCGCGTGCGCAGCGAGCTGGCCGGCCAGCCCCGGATTCGTGCGGAAATCGAGCTGACCATCGGCAAGGTCTACGCCAGCCTCGGTCAGAACAAGCGCGCCCGCGCGCACGTCGAGCGCGTGCTCGAGCTGATCGATCGCCGGCAGGCGCCGACGATCTATCTGGATGCCGCCGCCGAGCTGAGCGTGGTCGACCTCAGCGAGGCCCGGCTCGATCTGGCCGAGGCCCGGCTGGACGACGCCCTGGCCGTTGCGCACCAACACGACAGCACGGCAGACTGGCTGAACCTGAAAACCATTCAGGGCAGCCTGCGCTACGACCAGGGGCGCTACCGCGAGGCGATCGAAATCTACCGCGAAGTGCTGGCGCAAATCGGCTCTGAACCGGCACCGGAGCTGCAAGCCATTCATGTCGCCGCCTTGTCGCAAATGAGCCAGGCGTGGTCCGAGATGCACGAACTCGACGAGGCCAACCGCTGGCTGGAGGCGGCGCTGGCGGCCGTTCGCGCACGCGATGACCCCGCCGGCCGGGCCCGGCTCAGCGGTCTGCTCAACAGCCGCGGCGTGCTGCTGCTCAGGCAAGAGCGCTATGCCGAGGCCGAACAAGTGTTGCGCGAGAGCCTTGAGGAGGGGCAGCGCCTGTACGGCAAGGACCATCCGCAGATGATCGTTGTCTACGGCAATCTGGCCGGTGCGATCCGCCAGCAGGGCGGGGCTGAACGGGTCGAGGCATCACTGCCTTTTTATGAGCGCGCCCGCGAGCTTGCGATCGAGCGCTACGGGATGAATCATCCGCAGTCGGTTGCCTTTACCTACAACCTGGGCAATGTCTATCGCGAGCTTGGCCGCGTTGAACAGGCGCTGGCCATGCATCGGCTTGCGCTCGACGGCGGCGGCGTTTTTCCGGAGTCGCATCTGTTTCACGGCCTGGTCTATCTGGGCCTGGGCCAGAGCGAGCTGGCTGCCGGCGACATGGTCGCTGCCGGCGAGCACCTGCAGATTGCCGTTGATCGACTCGGCGAGATGATGGGCGAGGACTTTTTCCGGCGCTTGCAGGCCATGGAGTCCCTGGCCGAGGTGCATGCGGCCATGGGTCGGGCCAAGCGTGCTGCCGCGCTCAGGCAGGAACTGGCGCGCTTGCGCGGACAAACGCGCGGCCGGTGAGCTGAATGCGATGACAATGCGCGCAATTCGGGTGGCCTTCGGGTAAGGTAAACGCCACGGAGCAACACCCAACTGCATTCCACGGAGAAGAACGCACGTAATGAACAACGGCCTGACTCTCAGCGGCGACATGGTGCTGGTACTGGTGCTGCTGGGGCTGACCGTTTTCCTGTTTGTCACCGAGCTTGTCCGGCTGGATGTGGCGGCAATCTGCGTGATGGTACTGGTGGGCCTGCTGGGGCTGGTGCCGGGCGAGCAGCTGTTTTCCGGCTTTGCCTCCAACGCGGTGATTGCGATCATTGCGGTCATGATTCTGGGCGCAGGCCTGGATCGAACCGGAGTCATGAACCTGGTCTCGTCGTTTATCGTCAAGCTTGGCGGGCCGAGCGAGTCGCGCATCCGAACGCTGCTTTCGGCAACGGTGGGCGCAACCTCGGGTTTTTTGCAGAATGTCGGGGTCACCGTGCTGTTCATGCCGGTGGTCAGCCGGATTTCTGCGCGCCTGGATCTGCCGCTGTCGCGCCTGCTGATGCCGATGGGCTTTGCCACGATTGTCGGCGGCACGCTGACCATGGTGGGTTCTTCGCCGTTGATTCTGCTAAACGATCTGATCGAGACGTCGAATCGATCGCTGCCGCCGGGCGCGGAGGCGGTCAAGCCTTTCGGGCTGTTTGACGTCACCCTGATCGGGCTGGCACTGATGGTGGCGACACTGCTTTACTTTCTGGTCTTCGGGGCCGCGCTGCTGCCCAGGCCCAGGGAGAAGAAGCCGGCCTCGCCGGCGCGCACCAAGAGCTATTTCAAGGAAGTCTACGGCCTCGAGGGCGACATCTACGAAATGCTCGTGACCGTGGATTCGCCGCTGGTGGGCATGCGCATGGCCGAGGCCGAAACCCTGGACGGTGCCCCGCTGATGCTGGCCATCCAGAATACCGACAGCCCGCGGCTGGCGCCGCCGTCCGATGAAATGATCTGGGTCGGAACCGTGCTCGGTGTGATGGGCACGCGTGAACAGGTGGGCGAATTCGCCCTGGCCAACAACCTGCGGCTGCAGCCACGCCTGCGCACTTTCGGCAACCTGTTCAATCCCACCCGCGCCGGCATTTCGGAAGTGGTGGTGCCGCCGGGCGCCCGCCTGATCGGCCAGACCATCGGTGAGGCGCAGCTGCGCTCGCGCTTCGGTATTTCCGTGCTGGCCATCAACCGCCGCAACGAGATCATTACCGAGGATCTGCGCGAAGAGGTGCTGCAGGTAGGCGACTGTCTGGTCAGCCACTCGACCTGGCGCGACCTGGCCAAGCTGGCGCGGGTCAAGGACTTCATCGTCGCCACCGATATTCCCAAGGAAGAGCAGCGCCCGCAGAAGGTGGTGCATGCGGTCGGCTTTTTTGCCCTGAGCCTGTTCTTGATCCTGTTTACCGGCTTTCAGCTGTCGGTTGCGCTGATGGCCGGGGCCATCGGCATGGTGCTGGCAGGCGTGCTGAGCATGGACGAGGCTTATCGGGCGGTGAGCTGGAAAACGGTGTTCCTCATGGCCGGGTTGATTCCGCTGGGTATCGCCATGGAAGTGACCGGCACCGCAGCGTGGCTGGCCCAGCAGGTGCTTGAATTGCTCGGGGACATGCCGCAACTGGTGGTGCAGCTGGTACTGGCGCTCATGGCCACCGTGTTTACCCTGTTCATGTCCAACGTGGGCGCCACGGTGCTTCTGGTGCCGATTGCCATCAATATCGCGCTGGCCACCGGCGCCAGCCCGGCGCTGTATGCCATGCTGATCGCGCTGGCGACCTCCAACGCCTTCATTCTGCCCACGCATCCGGTCAGCGCCCTGCTCATCGGACCGGGGGGTTACAAGGTGAAGGATTTTGTGCGCGTCGGCGGCTGGATGAGTCTCGTGTACCTGGCGGTGATGCTGGCCGGGCTCAACCTGCTGTTCTGAGCGCGCCGGCTTGCATGATGACGGCCGCCGCGAAGCGCGGCTGAAGGCAACCTGCCTTTATGCGGGGTTAATCAAGGTGCCGCGGTGACGAAGATCTTGCCGCCGGTTTCGTCGATGTCGACCGTGCGCAGGGCAGCGTTCTTGCACGGCCCGGCAATGCACTCACCAGTAGCCGGCTCGAAAACCGCGCCGTGATGGGCGCAGACGAGCTGATTGTTCTCGTCGGTCAAAAAACGGTCGGGGGCGAAGTTCAGCGGCCGGCCCTGATGCGGGCAGATGTTGAGCCAGGCACGCGCGGCGCCCTCGCGCCGGGTGACGATCAGCCAGGTTGGCTCGCCGGCCAGCTCGAGCTGGAATTCGCGGTATTGCCCTTCGGCCAGGTCGTCGGCAGGGCACAGGAACACAGATTCATTCACGGGGTCAGACACTGTATGCAAGATCCAAGACAGCGATTCTATCAGCCGCCGGCCAGTCCGCTGGCGCGCTTCGGGCTGGTTCTTCTGGGAATCGGCGTTCTCGCCCTGAGCTTCCTGCTCGGGCTGGTTTTTCTGGCCGTGGCCGTCGGCATGGCGGTGATCGGCTTTGTTGTTCTGACCGTGCGCCGCTGGCTGGGTCGGTCGGGCAGGAAAAAGCGCGATGACAGCCTGATCGACGTCGAGTATCGCGTGGTTCACCGCGAGCGCGGCAACCGCAGGTGAGCCGGGCCGGCGTGGTTCGCCGGCCCGCCGTTGTCTGATCAGGACCCGCTGAAGGTCAGCAGGATGATCGCTGCCAGCAGAACCGCCATCCAGATCGCCATCTGCCCCATCGGGCTGCGGCTGGAGAAGTAGCGGTAGGACTGCACCCGAATCAGGTTGATGGCCCGGCCCCCCACCGACAGTGCCGCTTGGGCCGCTCGCCCACCCACTGTACTGAGCCCGCGGTCGACAGCGCCAATCGCTTTCGGCGCCAGGCGCCGGTAGAGCCAGTCGAAATCGAGCGTGATGGTCAGCGTGCGCTGCATCATCGGCAGCATCACGAAAAACGCCAGGCCGGCAAACAGCAGCAGCTGCAGCTGGCTGAGCACGTGGTCGGCCGTGTAGGGCTGGTAGTCGACCGGGTAGGGCAACAGGCCGTAGAGCAGGCCCGGAAAGATCCCCAGGCCGATACAGATGGCCGAGAAGAAGATCATCGCCAGGCGCATGTTCCAGGGCGCTTCTGGCGGACGCAGTCCGGAGTCCTTCTGGAAGAACACGAACCAGGGGAACTTGATGCCGGCGTGCAGGAATACGCCCGCAGAAGCCGCGACCAGCAAATACCAGATCAGCGCCATGTTCTGTTCGGCCGCGCCCGAGGAGATCATCGACTTGGAGATGAAGCCCGAAGTCCAGGGGAAGGCCGAAATCGCCAGCGCACCGATGGTGCCGCAGATGGTCGTCAGCGGCATGGTGCGGAACAGACCACCCAGGCTGGAGCATTTGCTCACTCCGGTCTGGTAAAGCACCGCACCGGCGCTCATGAACAGCAGGCCCTTGTAGATGATGTGGGCAAAGGCATGTGCGGCCGCGCCGTTGAGCGCCAGCTCGGTGCCGATACCGATGCCGACCACCATGAAGCCGACCTGGTTGACGATCGAGTAGCTCAAGATGCGCCGCATGTCGTTTTCCAGCAGCGCCCAGATGATGCCGTAGAAGATCATGATGGTGCCCAGCCACACCAGCAGTTCGGTGCCGGGGAACAGCAGGATCAGCGCGAGCACCGCGGTCTTGGTGGTGAACGCCGACAGGAACACCCCACCCATGGGGCTGGATTCCGGATAGGCGTCGGCCAGCCATACGCTCAGTGGCGGTGCGGCCGCGTTGACCAGCACGCCGAGGAACATCATCCAGGTGGCGAAGTCACCCAGCTCGAGCACCCGGATCTCCGTCGATCCGGTCTGCAGGATCAGCCCGATGATGCCGATCTTGAGCAGAATGCCGCCGCTCAGGTGGATGATGGCGTAGCGAATGCCGGCCGCGCGGGCGCTGGGCGTGCCGCCGCACCAGACCACGATGGTCGAGAAGATCGCCATCAGCTCCCAGAACACGAACATCACGATCAGATCGCCGGCGAAACTGACGCCGATGGCCCCGGCAGCATAGATCAGGGCCGACGACAGCTCCCACCATCTGGACTGGCGGAAGGCGAACAGCACGCCGCCGAAGCCCATGATGGCAAAGACGGTGGCGAACAGCCGCCGCAGGCTGCTGCCCTCGACCAGCTGCGCTTCGTAGCCCAGAAAAGTGGTGGTCAACTGAACGCCGTCGCCGACCTGCCAGATGGCAAGCAGCGTGATCAGCGGCGTGGCCAGCGCAATCAGGGCGCGCAGAGTCGACTGCCGGACCAAGGCGATCAGAAGCCCGCCGGCGATCATCACAAGGGCAGGAGGCAGGACGAAATCAAACATGCTGGTCGTCCTCCCCGACGTGCTCGGATACCGGCCCGGTGTCGTCAGCGTAGTAATCGTCGGGACGCTTGAGCACAAAGCCGAGCAGTTTGGCGCCCACCACCATGGCCACGCAGGTGACAAAGCCGTAGATCGCGTAGAAGCCGAACCAGCCGTCGACCTTGAAGTATGCGTGGAAGTGAACAAACAGCTGGCCGGCGACCGTCAGCGCCAGAATGGCGCCAAAAATCCACCACATCAGGCGGATTGATCGAGGCCGAACCAGCCAGTGATCGCTGTCGGGCCGTGGCTCGGGGCGTTGCTCGGGTCTGGGCGACCGGCTCATGTGCCAACCTCCAGGATGCGTGATTGGATATCCACGATCGGTCCGTTGAACAGGAAGAACAGAATGACCAGGGCCGCCGTGAAGGTCAGCGCCGCCACCATTGGCCAGGGCGCTTCACGGTGGTCGATCTTCGGGGTCACGTTCTCGTCGCGGAAGAAGGCGCGGTGAACGATCGGCAAAAAGTAGGCCGCGTTCAGCCCGGTTGAGAGAATCAGAACCGTCAGAGCGAAATAGTTGCCGACCTGGAGTGCCCCGGCGAGCATGTACCACTTGGATACGAACCCGGCCGTGGGCGGCACCCCGATCATCGAGATCGCGCCGATGGCGAAGGCCACCATCGTCCACGGCATGCGTCGGCCGATGCCGTTGAATTCGTCCACCCGGGTTTTCTTCGAGGCGACGTAGATTGCGCCGGCGCAGAAGAACAGGGTGATCTTGCCGAAGGCGTGAGCGACGATATGCACCGCCGCGCCAAGCTCGGAAAGCGGCGCCAGCACCAGGGCCGCCAGCACGATGTAGCTGAGCTGGCTGATGGTCGAGTAGGCCAGCAGGCGCTTGAGCTCGACCTGCTTGAGCGCGATGATCGAGGCGGCGATGACGGTAAAGCCGGCCAGATAGACCAGGTACTGCTCCAGCGGCACGCCGGAAAGGTAATCCAGCCCGAAGATGTAGACCACGACCTTGATGACGGTGAACACGCCGGCCTTGACCACCGCCACGGCGTGCAGCAAAGCCGATACTGGCGTGGGCGCGACCATCGCTGCCGGCAGCCAGCGGTGCATGGGCATGACCGCAGCCTTGCCGATGCCGAGCACGAACAGCGCCAGCAGGATGGCCGCCTCGACCGGGCCGAGCGTGCCTGACAGGATGCCGCCGGGCACAAATTCGGTGCTGCCGGTCGCCATCCAGACCCAGATGATGGCCGGCAGCAGCAGGCCGATGGAGGTGCCCAGCAGCACGCCCAGGTAAGTGCGGCTGCCGGCGCGCGCGGCAGCGTTGTGCTTGTGCGCTACCAGCGGCCAGGTGCTGATGGTCAGCACCTCGTAGAAAATGAACAGCGTCAGCAGATTGCCGGCGGTGGCTACGCCCATCGCGCCGCTGATGGCGATGGCAAAGAAGACGAAGAACGAGGTGTGCCGTGGCTCATTGGCCCCGCGCATGTAGCCGATGGCGTACACCGAGGTCACGAACCACAGCAGGCTGGCCAGCAGGGCGAAGATCAGGCCCAGTGGCTCCAGGCGAAAGCTGATCGACAGGCCCGGCAGAATATCGATCAGCTGCAGGGCCACGTCCTGGCCGTCGAGCACCGGGCCGATCAACTGCGTGGCCAGGCCGAACAGCGTAGCCGCGGTAACCAGGGTGGCGGTCTCGCGCAGGTTGGGCCAGCGGCCCAGCAGACCAACGGCGAGCGCGCCGATGAGCGGGGTGACGATCAGGGCAATGATCAGCATGGTCGGGCTCATGGTGAAACCCCCAGCAGCACTTCGGCACCGCGGCGCGCGACGTCAGCGGTCAGCCGCGTGTCGATACCGAAATAGAAGTTGGCCGCCACCAGCAGCCACATCGGCACGAGCAGGCTCAAAGGCGCTTCGCGCACGGGCCGCTGGCCCTCCGGCGCAGGCTGCAGCCAGGCCGCTTCGGCGATCTTGCCGATATACAGCACCGCCAGCAGCGAGCCGATCAGCACCACGGCGATGGTAAACCAGGCGTTCTCGGCCATGGCCGCTTCGATCAGGATCCACTTGCTGATGAAGCCGACCGTCAGCGGCACGCCGATGATACTCAGGCCCGCCAGCACGAAGGCCAGCATGGTCAGCGGCATCTGTCGGCCCAGGCCGCGGAAGGCCGAGACCTGCGCCGAGCCGGTCTGATGGATGACGGTGCATACGCACATGAACAGCGCGCCCTTCATCAGGGCATGGTTGAACATGTGAACCAGGCCGGCGCTGATGCCGGCGACCGATACAAAGCTGATTGCCAGCGCCATGTAGCCCACCTGGGCAACGCTGGAGTAGGCCAGCAGGCGCTTGGCGTTGTTCTGCTCGATGGCCCAGATCGAGGTGAACAGAATGCCGAGGATGCCGAGCACGAAGAAGGTCTCGGAAAACGGCATCCGGCCGACGAACTCCGGGCCGAAGACGGTAAAGATCAGGCGCAGCAGCAGATAGACCGCCACCTTGGTCGCGGTCGAGGCGACGAACACCGAGACCAGCGAGGGCGCGTTGGTGTAGGCGCCGGGCAGCCAGCGGTGCAGCGGAAACAGCGCGAGCTTCATGCCGATGCCGACGATGATGAAGGCAAAAGCCGCTTGCACGGCGCGGCTGTCGGCCACGGCCGGCAGACGCTCGGCCAGGTCGACCATGTTGAGCGTGCCGGTCATGATGTAGATCAGGCCAAGGCCGATCAGGTAGAAGGTCGCGCCGAGCGTGCCCATGACCAGATAGCGAAAGGCCGACAGCGGCGCGGCGCGGCTGCGACCCTGGCTGACCAGCACGTAGGTCGACAGCGAGGAGATCTCGAGAAAGACGAAGACGTTGAAGGCGTCGCCGGTCAGCGTGATGCCCATCAGGCCCGAGAAGGCCAGCAGGAAGAGCGCGTAGAACAGGCCCTGGCGCTGCGGGACTTCGCGATTGACCGAAAGCCGGCCCCAGGGCAGGATCACCGCGCCCATCAGGGCGATCAGCAGGCCGATGAAGCCGTTGACCGCATCGACACGGTATTCGATGCCGATCGGCGGCGGCCACTGGCCGAAAAAGTAGCGCATCGGTGCCTGCACCGCTTCGGGCAGCACGAAGGCCATGATCACCGCCGAGGCGGTCACGCTGACGGTGGCCAGCAGCCACGGCAACACACGGCCGGGCAGAAGGGCGCAAATCGGCGCCGCCATCAGCGGCAGCAGCACGCTGAACGGCATCCACTCAATGATGCTCATGTGCCGGGCTCTCCGTCCTCGTCTTCGGTGAGCTGGTCGTCCTGGATGCTGCCGTAGTTTTCACGCACGCGCACCACCAGGCCCACGCCGACAGCGGTGGTGGCCACACCAACGACGATCGCCGTCAGGATCAGCACGTGCGGCAGCGGGTTGGAATAGAGGTCGACCCCCTTTTCAAGCACCGGCGACGACGCGCCAATGATCTTGCCGGCGGAAATGAACAGAATGAACACCGACGTCTGAAAGATGTTCAGGCCGATGATGATCTTGATCATGCTGCCGCGCGCAATGACGGCGTAGAAGCCGGTCATCATCAGAAAGATCACGATCCAGTAGTTGAAGTGGCCGAGCCAGCCCATCAGTCATTCTCCTCCTGCTCCATGTCCGCAACGACGCGCGCGCGGTCGGCAAACAGGGTGTAGACGATCATCATCACGGCGCCCACGGTAATGCCGACGCCCAACTCGACCAGCACGATGCCGGTCTGCTGTGCGGCCTGGGGCGAGCTGGGCACCAGCGGCGCATAGTCGAGAAAGTGGCTGCCCAGCAAGACGCCGAGCAGGCCGGTCGTCGCGTAAAGCATCACGCCGATGCTTGCCAGCGCTTTCTGGGCTCTGGCGGGGATGACCGCCAGCGCTTCGTCAAGGCCGAACACCAGCGCAAACAGAATCCAGGCGGCGGCGAAGATCACGCCCGCCTGGAAGCCGCCGCCCGGCGAGTATTCGCCGTGAAACTGGATGTAGAGCGCAAACAGCATGATCAGCGGAATGAGAAAGCGCGAGACCACGCGCAGGATGCTGTTGTTGTTCATTCCTTGCGCTCCTTCTCGCCGGCCTTGTCCACTGACGGGCGCCGGCGTTTGCGGGTAGCGCCGAGCAGCATCATCACGCCGATGCCGGCGGTAAAGATCACGTAGACCTCGCCCAGTGTATCGATGGAGCGGTAGCCGGCCAGTACCGAAGCCACCACGTTGGGAATGCCGATGTCGTCGTAGGACTGCTCCAGGTAGTAGGGCGCGACGTGCTGATGGATGGGGTTATCGGCGGCGCCGAAGGGCGGCAGATCCCAGGTCGCGTAGACCAGGCTGGCCCCGGTGACCAGCACCACCGCCAAGGCGGTGAGGTTGCGGCCCGGGCGGTGGTCTTCATGCCGCGGGGCGAGCGTCAGCGCCAGCAGCATCAGAATGGTGGAAATGCCGGCGCCGACGGCCGCCTCGGTCAGCGCCACGTCGCCGGCGTCGAGCACGGTAAACAGCGACGCCGAGACCAGCGAATAGATGGTGAACATCATCACCGCAGCGAACAGGTCGCGCATGCGCAGCACGGCAATTGCCACTATCGCCAGAAAGGCCAGCAGCGTGAGATCGATCAATTGTTCGATGACTGCTCTCCCTTGGGTTTGAGGCCGTCGTGCAGCCCGGCGCGGGCCAGCGCATGGGCTGCCGTCGGCGAGGTGAACAGCAGAAACAGCAGGATCAGCGCCAGCTTGACCGCCAGCAGCGTAAAGCCGGCCTGGAGAATCAGCCCGGCGATGATCATCAGGGCGCACAGGGTGTCGGTCATGCCCGCTGCGTGCAGTCGCGAATAGAAATCCGGAAAGCGCAGCAAGCCGATGCCGCCGAGAATGCCGACCAGGCCGCCGCCCAGCAGCAGGATCCAGCTGAATACATCGACGACGATCATGAACTCCCTCCGTCGTGGCCGATCTCGTCGGGATCCTGCAGGCGCACCAGCTTGAGTACCGCGATGATCGTGATGAAATTGATCAGGGCATAGACCAGGGCCACGTCGATGAACAGCTCGTGGCCCAGCACGAAGCTGATCAGCGCGACCAGCAGCACGGTCTTGGTGCCGAAGACGTTGACGGCCACGATACGGTCCCAAACCTGCGGGCCGAGCAGGGCACGGGTCAGGGCCAGGGCCATGGTGGCCAGCATGGTCAGGGCGGCCAGGGTGTAGATCATCGGAGCTTGCCCTCCAGCCAGCAGACGTGGCCGCCCATCTCACCCGACAGCACGCCTTCAGCGCCGGCGCGGGTCAGTGCATGCACGACGATTTCGTCTTTGTCCAGACGCAGGCTGACGGTTCCGGGCGTGAGCGTAATCGAGTTGGCGTAGGTTACCCGCGTGACATTGCGTGACTGGCGGACGGGCACGCGCAGCACGCGCTGATGAATGTGGCCGCGCGGGTCGATCACGGCGCGGGCGACATCGATGTTGGCCAGCACGATCTGCCAGGCCAGCCAGGCCCAGTAGATCGGCAGCCGCCAGGAAAAGAGCCCGGGATTGTGCTGGATGCCGATGACGTCCATGCGCCAGGCCAGCCAGCAGGCCAGGGCGATGGATAGCGCGCCCAGCGCCAGGACAATCGGGTCGAACATGCCCGAAAGTGCCAGCCAGAGCGCGGCCATGATGAGGGCCAGTGAGAGGAGATAGCGCATAAGACGGCGAATCTTACCAAAATCGTGTGACTGAGCGGGGGGGGTGATTGACGAAGTCGATGTGAGCAAGGTCAGGGATTGGGGCACGATTCAGGAACGGCTGCACGAACTCGTTTCTGCCGGCGTTCACAGATAGGGGCTGAACAGCCAGCAGGCGGCGTCTCTCAGCCGGGTCGGGAGCCTGCGAGCGTCAACTTCCTCGAGGCTCAGCTCGCGGCCGGCTGCGGCCAGCCGGTCGATATGCGTTGACAGTGTAGCGGCCAGCGCGGCGTCATAGGCTTCGACCTGCAGTTCGAAATTCAGCCGCAGGCTGCGCGGATCCCAGTTGGCCGAGCCGACCAGGCTGTAGAAGTCGTCGACGACAAACAGCTTGCCGTGGTTGAACGGCGGCGGCTGCAGGCTGACCCGCACGCCCCGGAAAAGGAGCTCCCAGATCATGTTGCGCGTTGCCCAGTCGACGTAGGGCAGGTTGCTTTTCTCCGGCAGCACCACGTGCACGTCGATGCCGCGCACGGCCGCGACCTGCAGGGCGCCGATGAGCTCTCGCGGCGGCAGAAAATAGGGCGTCATGACGCGCACGGAGTGCCGGGCGCTGGCGATGGCTGCCGACAGCAGCATGGTCATGCGGTCGAGGTCCTCGTCGGGCCCGTCGGTCAGCGTGCGGCAAATCACCTCGCCACCGTCGGTTTCCACCTTCGGGCGATAGCGCACGACTTCGCCGGTGGCGAATTCCCAGCTGCGGTAGAACTCCAGCGTCAGTTGTCCGACGACGGGGCCGGTCAGCCGGAAGTGCATGTCGGCGGTCGCGTTGGCATTGGCGGGGTCGTCCACGCGGTGGCGGTCGCTGATGTTCATGCCGCCGGTGAAGGCGACCTGGTCGTCGACCACCAGGATCTTGTGGTGGTTGCGCAGGTTGATCGACAGCGACGGCGGCAGCAGGCGCGGCGGCAGGAAAGCGGCGGTACGAACGCCGGCGCGGCGCAGGCGGTGGCCGACCCGCGGCAGCGAATACCACTCGCCGATGCCGTCAATGAGCACGCGCACGTCGACGCCACGGGCCACGGCATCGGCCAGCGCCCGGCAGAACGCCTGCCCGGTGTCGTCACGATCAAGAATGTAGGTGGTCAGGCAGACGCGCTCGCGGGCCTGATCGATGGCTTCGAGCATGGCGGGGTAAGCCTGTTCACCGTTGATCAGCGGCGTGACCCGGTTGCCGCCAACCAGGGCGTGGCGGCTGAGCGCCCCGCCGCTGCGCGCCAGCTCGCTGAAGGTGGCCGGCAGATCACCGGGCAGCGGATGCAGGCGGGCGACGGCCTGGCCGCGCTCGCCCGCACGCAGCGGCGGCATGGCAAAGCGCTGGGCGCGGTTGCGGGTGCGGTTGACGCCAAAGAACAGATACAGCGCCGGCCCGGCGATCGGCGTGACCACGCAGACGGCAATCCAGCCGAAGGCACCGCGGGGCTCGCGCTTGTACAGCAGGGCATGGAGTGCCGTTGCCGGTGCCAGCACGGCGTGAAAAAGCAGAAGCGTGAGCGTTTCCCAGGACATCGTCTTTTTTGTGGCGCCCGCAGGGGCAATACGCCAGTGTTCCCCGTGAAATCGGATGATGCAAGGAAATTCCGGCTGCGTTACACTAATATCTTTCTATCCCGATCAAGAGATAAATCTGCGACATGAGATCTTACCTGTTTACTTCCGAGTCGGTGTCCGAGGGGCATCCGGACAAAATGGCCGACCAGATTTCCGATGCGATTCTCGATGCCATCCTGGTTCAGGATCCGCACGCCCGCGTTGCCTGCGAGACTTTCCTCAAGACCGGAGCGGTGGTTGTCGGCGGCGAGATCACGACCAGTGCCTGGGTCGATCTCGAAGAGCTGATTCGGCAGGTCGTTGTCGATATCGGCTACGACTCTTCGGAAGTGGGCTTTGACGGCCATACCTGCTCGGTCATCAACATGATCGGCAAGCAGTCGCTCGACATTGCCCAGGGCGTCGATCGGGAAATCCCCGAAGACCAGGGTGCGGGCGACCAGGGCCTGATGTTCGGCTACGCCTCCAACGAGACTGACGTTCTCATGCCCGCGCCGATCTACTATGCGCACCGTCTGGTCGAGCAGCACACCCGGTTGCGCAAGCACACCGACAACCCGTTGCCCTGGCTACGCCCCGACGCCAAGAGCCAGGTCACGCTGCGCTACGAGGACGGCCAGCCGGTCGCCATCGACGCGGTGGTGCTGTCAACCCAGCACGACGAGGGTGTGGGTCTGGAAGAACTGCGCGAGGGCGTGAAAAAGCACATCATCGAGCCGGTGATACCGGCCGGCTGGCTGCACGACGATACCCGCTTCCACATCAACCCGACCGGCAAGTTCGTCACCGGCGGGCCGGTGGGCGACGCCGGCCTGACCGGGCGCAAGATCATCGTCGATACCTATGGCGGCATGGCGCGCCACGGCGGCGGCGCGTTTTCGGGCAAGGACCCGTCCAAGGTCGACCGCTCGGCCACCTATGCCGGCCGCTACGTGGCCAAGAACGTGGTTGCCGCCGGCCTGGCCGACAAGTGCGAGGTTCAGGTCAGCTACGCCATTGGCGTGGCCGAGCCGACGTCCGTTTCGGTGACCACGTTCGGAACCAACAAGGTGCCGGAAGAAAAGATCGAGGAACTGATCCGTCAGCATTTCGATCTCAGGCCCTACGGCATTCTCAAGGCCCTGGATCTGCTGCACCCGATGTATCGCCAGACGGCCAGCAACGGCCACTTCGGACGTCAGCCCCAGGAGGCTTCCGCCAAGGTCATCCGCGACGGTCATGAAACGACCGAGCACTTCACGACCTTCAGCTGGGAGAAGACCGACAAGGCCGACGCCCTGCGCAAGGATGCAGGGCTCTAGGGGCCAACCAAGTGTGGAGTGGCAAGTGTGAACAGGGCGAATGCTTTCTCGAAGCCAGCCACTTCACACTTCACACTTCACACTCCGTCCAATCGAAGCCGATGAGATCGAGTGAGTCCACGATTTTTCAAGTTTGAACAAACCAAGAGGTAACCACCAAATGAGTGCCAATCCCGAAGACGTAACCAAGGGCGTGCTCTTCGACGAGCAGATCGCCCCGACCGATCAGGATTTCTGTATCGCCGATTCGAGCCTGACCGATTTCGGCCGCAAGGAAATCAAGATCGCCGAAACCGAAATGCCGGGCCTGATGCAGACCCGGGCCGAGTACGCCAAGGATCAGCCGCTCAAGGGCGCGCGGATTGCCGGTTCACTGCACATGACCATCCAGACGGCCGTGCTCATGGAGACCCTGGTCGATCTGGGCGCGGAAGTGCGCTGGGCCTCGTGCAACATCTACTCCACCCAGGACCACGCCGCAGCGGCGATGGCCGACCGCGGCATTCCGGTCTTTGCCTTCAAGGGCGAGACGCTGGACGAGTACTGGGAATTCATCCACCGCATATTCCAGTGGCCCGACGGGCAGACCGCCAACATGATTCTCGATGATGGCGGTGACGCCACGCTGCTGCTCAACCTGGGCGCCAAGGCCGAACAGGACGCCAGCGTGCTCGACAAACCCGGCAGCGAGGAAGAGAAGGCCCTGTTCGCCTCCATCAGGAAGCGGCTCGAGTCCAACCCCGGCTGGTATGCCGAGGCGCTGGCCAACATTCAGGGCGTGACCGAGGAAACCACCACCGGCGTCAATCGCCTCTACCGCATGGAAAAGGAAGGCGCGCTGGACTTTCCGGCCATCAACGTCAACGACTCGGTCACCAAGTCCAAGTTCGACAACCTCTACGGCTGCCGCGAGTCGCTGGTCGACTCGATCAAGCGCGCCACCGACGTGATGGTGGCCGGCAAGACTGCCATTGTCTGCGGCTACGGCGACGTCGGCAAGGGTTCGGCGCAGTCGCTCAGAGCGCTGTCGGCCAACGTCTGGATTACCGAAGTTGACCCGATCTGCGCGCTGCAGGCGGCGATGGAAGGCTACAAGGTGGTCAACCTGGAAGACGAGGGCGTGGTCGAAGAGGCCGATATCTTCGTGACTGCAACCGGCAACTACAACGTCATCGACCACCGCCACATGCAGCGCATGAAGAATCAGGCCATCGTGTGCAACATCGGCCACTTCGACAACGAGATCAACGTTGCCAGCCTTGACGACTACGAGTGGGACGAGATCAAGCCACAGGTCGATCACATCACCTTCCCTGACGGCAAGAAGATCATCCTGCTGGCGCGCGGCCGCCTGGTGAACCTGGGTTGCGCCACGGGTCATCCGAGCTTCGTGATGTCGAACTCGTTCACCAACCAGACGCTGGCGCAGATCGAGCTGTTCAAGCACGGCGAACGCTACGAGAACCAGGTCTACGTGCTGCCCAAGCACCTCGACGAAAAGGTTGCCCGTCTGCACCTGGAGCGCGTGGGCGTGCGCCTGACCGAGCTCGACGCCGAGCAGGCCGACTACATCGGTGTACAGGTCGAAGGACCGTACAAGCCGGAACATTATCGCTACTAGGAGGAAAACAGGTTCCGGGTTCGGGCCTGCGGGTGGCTGCCACCCGCAGGCCGGAGCCTGAACCATGTCAAACATGAGCAAGCCCCAACTGAGTTTCGAGTTCTTTCCGCCCAAGAACGACAAGCAGCAGGAGAGCTTCGAGGCATCCTGCCGCCATCTGGCCGCGCTGGAACCGGAATACATGTCGGTGACCTTCGGCGCCGGCGGATCGACGCGTACGCGCACCTTCGATACCGTGCGCAGCATTATCGACGCCACCGGCGTGCCTACCGCGCCGCATATCTCCTGCATGTCGGAAAACATCGACAGCATTCGCCGATTGCTCGATGACTACCGTGACCACGGCGTCGACCGCCTGGTGGTTCTGCGCGGCGACCGGCCTTCGGGCGGCGGCACCGGCGTGTTCGACTACGCCGTCGATCTGGTGCAGTTCATTCGCCAGGAATACGGCGATCGCTTTCATATCGAGGTGGCCTGCTACCCGGAGCATCATCCGGAGTCGAAGTCACCCGACAGCGACCTCGAGCACTTTCGCGCCAAGGTGGCGGCGGGTGCCGACGGCGCCATCACGCAGTACTTCTTCGGCGCCGAGAGCTACTTCCGGTTTGTCGATGACGCCCGCGCGCTCGGCGTGAACGTGCCGATCGTGCCCGGCATCATGCCGATCACCAACTATTCGGGCCTGGCCCGGTTCTCGCGCATGTGCGGCGCCGAGATTCCGCTGTGGATCGCCAAGCGCATCGAGACCTGGGAAAGGGACGAAAAGATGGAGTCGCTGCGTCAGTTCGGCGAAGAGGTCGTCACCCGCCTTTGTCAGCAGCTGCTCGAGGGCGGCGCCCCGGGCATTCACTTCTATACGCTCAACCGATCAGCGCCGTCGGTAGCCCTGTGCCGCAACCTCGGACTCTGCCGGCTCGATGACGCGGCTCGGCGCAACATCGCCTGAGACCCTCCTGCATCGAGCTCGAGCAACCCGGCCCCGTGCCGGGTTGCTGCTTTCTGGGCTACTGATCCTCGCCGCTCACCCCGGGCGCGCCCCCGGGGTCGAGCGGTACGGCGATCTCGATCGGTTTGCAGCACACGCGGCAGTCGACAACCACGCGCTGACCGCGCTCCCCCGGATCGATGAACAGTTCGTTGGGTTCGCCGCACCAGGGGCAGGCAAACTCGAAATCCTCGCCCTCGCCCGCGTCTTCCATCATTCCGATTCGCGGTAGATGCCAAGCTCGAAGCGGCCGTCCGGGTGAATCGCGGCGCGATACATGCCGGGGGTGTTGAAAGGCATGCTGATGCGGCCGGAGGGGTCGATGGCAATCACGCCGCCGTCGGCGCCAACGTCCTTGAGCGTTGCGTTGATGACCTGATCAGCGGCCTCATCCAGCGACATGTCGGTCAGCCGCATCAGCGAACAGATGTTGTAGGCGGCCACGTGGCGGATGAAGAACTCGCCGTGGCCGGTGGCCGATACTGCACAGGCGCGGTTGTCGGCGTAAGTGCCTGCTCCGATGATCGGCGAGTCGCCGACGCGGCCCCACTGTTTGTTGGCCATGCCGCCGGTGGAAGTGGCGGCGGCCAGGTTGCCGCTGGCGTCCAGGGCAACCGCACCGACCGTTGAATACCAGTTCTGTCGGCGCGCCTGGGCCGCCTGTTCGTCGGCCTGCATTGCTTCGAGCTGCTGGCGGCGAAAATCGGTAATGAACCAGTCCTCGCTCTTGAATTCCAGCCCGTGATCCCTGGCAAAATTCATGGCACCTTCGCCGATCATCATCACGTGTGGCGAGTCGTTCATGACGTGCAACGCCGCCTCGACCGGGTGGCGAATGCCCTTGACCGCGGCAACGGCGCCGGCATCGAGCGTTGCCCCGTCCATGATCGAGGCGTCCATTTCCACCGTGCCGGTGTTGGTCAGAACGGCCCCGCGTGCGGCGTTGAACTGCGGCGCGTCCTCGAGAATCCGGATGGCGGCCACTACGGCTTCCAGGGCGGGGCGCCCCTGTTCGAGCGCCGCGTGCCCGGCGCGGGCCGAGCGCTCGAGCGCGTCGCGAATTGCCTGTTCGCGCTCTGCGGTCATGTTCTCCGGCAGGATGGTGCCGGCGCCGCCGTGAATGGCAATGGCAACGGGTGATTCAGCCATCGCCGCTCCGGTCAGAAACAGCAGCGTGGCAAGCAGCAGGGTTCGAAGCATGGGTTGTTGATCCGTGATGGGTGACTGCATTGCAGTGTAGCACTGGCGTTGCCGTCGTCAGGGCGGTCAATCGGAGCGCCTGAACCAGTAAAGTGCCGTGTAGATCTTGGGGTCGATGGCAAGGCCGCGCTGGTGCTGCTCGTCGAGCCAGCGGTCGATCTGCCCGCGCGCAATGGCGTGAACGCGGATGGACTCACTGGCGTCGCCGCCGCCTTCGCCCACGCGCACCAGCTCGCTGGCGTGCACGAAAACCGCCACTTCGTCGCTGAGGCCGGCAGAGGTCGGGCAGGGCATGATTTCCCTGATCGCTCCGGCACGCCAGCCGGTCTCTTCCTCCAGCTCGCGCCCGGCTGCTGCAAGCAGGGGCTCGTCTTCCTGGCCCAGCTGGTCGCCGACCAGGCCGGCGGGCAGCTCGATCGTTCGTGCCTGCAGCGGAATACGGTACTGCTCGACCAGCAGCAGCTCGTCGGTCGGTGTCCACGCCACCACCACCGCCACGCGGTGATGACGCGAGACCAGTTCCCAGCCGTTGCGCTCGATCAGCTTCAGGTAGCGCCCGGCGTACAATAGGGCATCTTTTTGCGTCTCTCGTGCCATGCGTTCCATGCTCTTGATCGGATGAACGAATCGGTTCGGGGATAGTCCCACACCCAGCTTTCATGCAAAACCCACAGAGAAGAATTATGCGCGTTTCCGTTTCAATCTTCATCATGATCGCCGGCCTGGCGGGGATCGGTCACGGCCTGGCTCAGGAGACTCCGCGCTCCGGCGAGGCTGGCGAAGAACAGCCGCCGCAGAGCAGCCGGATGCTGCCCGGCCAGCGGCTTCCCCACTGGATCAGCAAGGCCGGAAAGGCCTATGAACGTCAGGACGTGGAAGGCTGGGTCGAGGCCACCGAAGAGCTGCACCAACTGCGACCTTTCAATCAGGACTTCATGCGTCACCTGGTGGAAGGCCACGCCCGCCTGGGCAATCTCAGCGAGGCGTTCAACATGATGCTCAAGATGCAACAGCAGGGCCTGTCGGAAGACTGGGACCGGATCGACGCTGTCGAACCGCTGCGCGAGCACGGACTCTACAGCCACCTCAACGACCTGATGGCCAGTGCCGGTGAGGCCTTCGGCGACGTGACCGTGTGGTCGCAGCTGGACCACGAGTACGCCATGCCCGAGGCGATGGCCCACGACGACAACAGCGGCCGCCTGTTTGTCGGCACGATTCGCGACGGGCTGATTCTCGCCAGCAAGGACGGCCAGGAATGGCAGACGTTTGCCTCTCCCGAGACCGTGCCGCAGATTCAGGGTGTTTTCGACCTTGCCGTGGATGCGCAGCGCGGGCATCTGTGGGTGGCCAGCAGTGCGGTAGGCCAGTTTCAGGGGCCGCCGCGCGATGACGAAGTGCACAGTTCACTGCTGCGCCTCGATCTTGAAAGCGGCGAGCTGCAGGCCGAATACGAGCTCAGCAGCGGCGCCGGGCGCAACCTGCTCGGCTCGCTCGCGCTGGCCGCTGACGGCACCGTTTTCGCCGCCGATACCCAGGCGCCGGTGGTCTATCGCCTGGACCCGGGCAGCGACGCGCTGAAGCCATTTTTCGGCCACCAGAATTTCACCAGCCTGCGCGGTCTGGCCCTCAATGACGACGACAGCCTGCTCTACGTGGCCGACTACGAGCTGGGGATTTTCGTGGTTGACGTCAGCGGTGGCCAGCAGGCCTGGCAGCTGGCCATTCCCGAGACCTTCAACGCCGGCGGCATCGACGGCCTTTACTGGTGGAACAATCATTTGATTGCCATTCAGAACGCCATTACCCCACAGCGGGTCGTGCGCCTTGCCCTGGGCGATGACGGCCTGGGCGTGACCGCGGTTGCGCCCCTGGCGGCGGCGCTGGATGAGTTCGACACCCCCACCTTCGGGGTGATGGACGGGCAGGACCTCTACTTCTTCGGCGCCAGCCACTGGCAGCACGTCGATGCCGAAGGCCAGGCACGCGGCGAGTTGCCCGAAGTGCCGATCATGACCATCGATGTCGACAATGCCTCGGTGCAGGTCGTCGGTCAGGAGATCATGGAGCAAATGCAGCGCCGGGGCGAGGCCGGCGGCGGCTGATCGGGCGGATTCCTCAGCTCGGTGAAAGGCGGTGCAGCCGTTCGCGCAGCGGACGGCCGAAGTGGAGGCTGTCGAGCAGGGCGTCGAGGGCGTCGCCGTCGCCCCTGCCACGGGTCAGATCGCCGATCGCGGCCAGCTGCGGTACCTGGCAGTGCAGCCCGGTGAGCTGCCGGGCCAGGCGCGCAGCGGCTTCGTGCTCGCGCAGCCGGGCCGCCAGTGTTTTCGCGCCGCGGATCTTCAGCCAGGCGATTTCATCAAGGCGTTGGTAGATTGCATCCAGACTGCCGAAGTGCGCCAGCAGCGCGCTGGCCGTCTTGGGGCCGACGCCGGGCACGCCGGTGATATTGTCGACGGCATCCCCGGTGAGCGCGAGAAAGTCGGCCATCTGATGCGGGTGGACACCGAAGTGCTCGAACACGCCGCGGCAGTCCAGCCGCCGCCGGCGCGAGAAATCCCACCAGTGGTCGTCATCGACGAGTAATTGCGTCAGGTCCTTGTCGCCGGTGACCACGCACACCGACTGCCCGCGCGATTGACACTGATCAGCCAGCGTGGCGATCAGGTCATCGGCTTCGTAATAGCTGTCGGAGCACACCGTCAGCCCCAGCGCCCGGCCCAGGTCGCGGCACCAGGCGAACTGGCGCTTGAGTGCTTCGGGCGCGGGTTCGCGGTTGGCCTTGTATTCGGGATCGATCTCGTTGCGATACGAGCTGGTCAGGGACTCGTCGAAGGCCACCGCCACGTGGTGGGCTTCGGTCTGTTCGAGCAGTTCGCACAAGAAGCGGGCAAAACCGTAGACCGCGTTGGTGGGCCGCCCGGCGGCATCGGCAAAGCGGTCGGGCATGCTGTACCAGGCGCGAAAGATGTACAGGCTGGCATCGATCAGGTAGGCCCGCTGCGGGCCGTTGGGGCTGCTGCCGGTGTCGAGCATCAGGCGGCGGTGGCGGTCAGGCGTTTGCGCAGCACGCTGTTGCGCGGAAAGTGCGCCAGCAAAAACTCCATCTGGTCGGCCACGATCCGCCGCCCCTGCAGGTAGACGTATTCAGCATGCGTGGGCGTGAAGGGAATGGCCAGCAGCTGCATGCCGGCGTCTTCGGGCGTGCGCGAGCCCTTGTGGTTGTTGCAGCGCTTGCAGGCGGTCACGACGTTGGCCCAGGTGTCGGCGCCGCCGCGGGCAAGCGGATGAACATGATCGCGCGACAGGGCGCGCTCCGGAAATTGTTCGCCGCAATACAGGCAGAGGTTCTCGTCGCGCCGGAACAGCGCGCGGTTCGACAGCGGTGGCGTGTAGCGGTCGTAAAAACGATGGGCATCCGGATGCAGGCCCTGAGTGGCGATGATGGCATTGATCGGGATTTCCGTGCGCCGGCCGCTGCCGGCGTTGATGCCGCCGTGCAGGCGATAGAGCACGCGGCCCAGAGCGTAGCGGACCTGGTTGAGCACAATCAGACGAACCGCATGCTGGTAGCCGATCCATTCAAGCGGCATTCCGGTGACATCGGTGCGCAGTATTTGCTGGTCCAGGTTCAGCATATTGTGTTCTCCAGGCGTTTCGTGCCCAATATGTTGGGGACAGCGAAACCGGCGACGTTTACATCATCCGGATTCTGCGGGCAATTGCAACCCTGTTCGCCGCGGCCGCCCGCCTGCCGCGGGCCTTTGCGGCCACCGGCGGTTGGAGTGAACCTGGCGACCGTCCGATCAGTCCAAGGCGGCATCATTGACACTCGGTATTCCATCACCAAAAGGGCCATAGATGAAAACCAGCTTTCGCATTTTGCTGTTCCTGACCCTGCTGTTGAGCCTGCACACGGCGACCGCGGCGCTGCCGGCAGCGGTCGACGGTGAGCCACTGCCTTCGCTGGCGCCGGTGCTCGAGGAGGTCATGCCGGCGGTGGTCAACGTGCACACCACAACCCGCGTTCAGGTGCGCAGCAGCCCGCTTCTGGATGACCCTTTCTTCCGTCGCTTTTTCGATTTTCCGGGGCGGCCGCGCGAGCGCGAGCAGCAAAGCCTGGGTTCGGGCGTGATTGTCGATGCCGCAGGCGGTTATGTGCTGACCAACAATCACGTCATCGAAGGCGCTGACGACATTGCCGTGCGCCTGCAGGACGGGCGCCAGCTGGCGGCCGAGTTTGTCGGCTCCGATCGCGACACCGACCTGGCCGTGATCCGCATCGAGGCCGACGACCTGGCCGAGCTGCCGCTCGACGAATTCGACCGCCTGCGGGTCGGGGACTTCGTGGTCGCCGTCGGCAATCCTTTCGGCCTGGGGCAGACGGTCACCTCCGGAATCGTTTCCGCGCTCGGACGCAGCGGGCTGCGCGGGCTGGAATATCAGAACTTCATTCAGACCGACGCCTCCATCAACCCCGGCAACTCCGGCGGTGCGTTGATCAACCTGCGCGGCGAGCTGGTCGGAATCAATACGGCGATCTTCACGCCTTCGGGCGGCAATGTCGGCATCGGCTTCGCGATTCCCGTCAGCACCGCCGAGCACGTCATGGCGCAGCTGATCGAGCATGGTGAAGTGCGACGTGGTTCCTTTGGCGTGGAGGTGCAGGATCTCGATGAAGAGCTGCGCGAGGCGCTCGGCCTGGAGACCACGCAGGGAGTGGTCATAACCCGCATGGACGAGAAGTCGGCGCTGCTGGAGGCCGGGCTCAACGCCGGTGACGTGATCGTTTCGGTCGATGACCGGCCGGTCAAGAACGCCCAGGGACTGCGCAATATCGAGGGTCTGCTGGCCGTTGGCCGTCGCGTGAGGGTGGAGTACCTGCGCGAAGGCCGGCGTGAGGCGGCCCGCGTGCGCATCGAGGAAAATCTCGATGAGCGCATCTCCGGCCGGCGTCTCGACGAACGCCTGGAGGGCGCCGCTCTGGTCCGGATTCCCGAGCGCGCCCGCGCCGCCGGTGTGCTGATCGAGCAGGTTCGCCGCAACTCATCGGCCTGGAACGCGGGGCTGCGCTCAGGGGACCTGATCGTTGGCGTCAATCGGCAGCGGGTGCGCAGCCTTGCCGAAATGCGAACCCTCTTTCCGCTGGATGAAGGCCACGAGCTGACGCTGGAAATTCACCGCCGGGGCGGGGCTTATCGGGTGCCTCTGGGTTGATTGCGGATCCTTCGGGGCGGCGGGGTACACTGCTTCCGGCAACCTGACTGCCCGGGAGAATGTCCATGCGGATCCTGATGTGCCTGTTCGCCTGCCTGCTGCCCTGCGCGGCGGCGCTTGCGGCGCCAATCAAAACACCGGAGCGCCTGCTGCTGGCGCTCGATCGCGTCGCCGTTGGCGAGGCCGTTGCGGTTGACGCCGCCCTGCTCGGTGGCGTCATCGACGGTACGGTCGTGCTCGAGCGCATCGAGCTCAGAGCGCCGGGTGCCCGGGTGCAGGTCGTTCGCGACGGCGAGCTGGCCGTGCTCGACTATCCGCGCCGGAAGGTCTTCATGGGCAGGCGCCCAGGCCGCGAGTCCACCCGCGTTGGCCTGTTGTTCGACCCGGTCGGATTGCGATTGGACGGCACGCTGATCACCGCCCTGGGCATGCAGGCGCTGCACCTGAGCAGCGACAGGGGCTGGCAAATCGAAGCCCGTGGCGTTGACGCGCTGTTGCCCACGGGCGTCGAATTGACCCAGAGTTGCGGCAATCTGGCGCTGGATCAGCCTGACCATGCATCGGACCAGCCGCCGGTACCGGCAGGCGATGCGCTGCATGCCGCCCGCCAGGGCGGCTTGCGCTACGGCGTGCTGGCGTTGGATACCGACGCTGAATGGCTGGACAAGCGCTTTGGCAACGACGAAGCCGCAGCGACCGCCTACTTCGAAGAACTGATGGTGGCCACGAACACGGTTTTCGAGTCTCAGTTGAACCTGCGGATGCTGCAGGGCCCCACCATATTGCGGGTGGGCTCGGATCCGTATTCACAAAAGGACTCGGGCGCCAGTCGTGCGCATCTCGATGAATTCGGCGCTTACTGGGCGAGCAATATGGATCATATCGACCGCACCCATGCCGCCCTGATTTCAGGCAACTCGTCTTCGGGCAACCCGGCTTCCGGCATTGCCTGGCTCGACACCTATTGCCGCACAGGGGCCTATGGTGGTAGCTACAGCGTCAATCAGTTATTCTACAGTTCCTGGGTTGATGTCCAGAGGAGCGCTTAGCTGCTGGCGCACGAGCTGGGGCATAACCTCGGCTCATCGCACACGCACTGCTATCAACCCGAGATCGATCAGTGTTATGCCGCGGAGTCGGGCTGCTATTCCGGCCCGGTCAGCTGTCCGGCCGGGAGCCAGGGCACGCTGATGAGCTACTGTCATGTCAGTTCCGCAGGCTGCGGTAGCAACAAATTCGAGCTGCACTCAAGAGTCGAGTCCCGGCTGCTGCAGAAGGTTGCCGCCAATACGCCATCCTGCCTGGGCATCATGGATGAAAACCCGCCTGTCTTCGAAGACCGCTTCGAGCGCTGATAGCGCCAAACGTATCAATTGCTGAAATGACCACGAATGCTGCCGGGGTACACTAAAGTCACAGCTGTCACTTTTCTGATTACTCGCCACTTCGTATGGTCGATTCCGCGCAATTTCTGACCGACTCCGCCGATAGCGAGCGCCGGCTTGCCGTGGGCGACTGGCGGCTGGATCAGGCGGCCGCGCTGGAGCCGATTGTGGCCCGTGCCGGTGATTCGGCGCATGAAATCGACGCCTCGGCGATCTCGCGGCTGGATGCTGCCGGCGCCTATCTGTTGATTCGCGCCGCCCGATCGCTGTCGGTCGAGCCTGAAAATATCCGCCTGGCGGCCGCGCATCGGCCGCTGTTCGACACCGTGGCCGCGGCGCTGGCCGGCGACTGGCAGCAGGAGGCAGCACCGGCACCGCTGTGGCAGGAGTGGCTGGCCGGAATTGGCAAGACCGTGGCGCATGCCGGATACCACCTCGGTCGCCTGGTGGGTTTTCTCGGGCTGGCCCTCAGCCGCCTGGCGACGACCATGTTCCGGCCGTCGCAGTGGCGCGTGACCGCGACTGTCCACCACATGCAGCAGACCGGCCTGAACGCGCTGCCGCTGACGGCCCTGCTGGCCTTTCTGGTCGGCGCTGTGGTGGCTTATCTCGGGGCCACGGTGCTGCGCGATTTCGGTGCCGAGCTGTTCGTTGTCGATCTGATCACCTTTTCTTTCTTGCGCGAATTCGGCGTGCTGCTGGCCGCCATTCTGATGGCCGGACGAACCGCCAGCGCCTTTACCGCCCAGATCGGCACCATGAAGGCGCGTGAAGAGCTGGATGCCATGCGCACGCTTGGCCTGGATCCAATCGTTCTGCTGGTGCTGCCGCGGCTGCTTGCGCTGGTGATCATGCTGCCCATTCTCGGGCTGCTGGCCACGCTGGCCGGGTTTGCCGGCGGCCTGGCGGTTTCGGTGCTGGGGCTGGGCATCGAGCCGGAGATGTTTCTTGCCCGAATGCGCGAGGCCGTCACCCTGCAGCACTATCTGGTGGGCCTGTGCAAGGCGCCGATCTTTGCTGCCACCATTGCGCTGATTGGCTGCCTGGAAGGACTCAAAGTGGCCGGAACCGCCCAGTCGGTGGGTGAGCGCACCACCTCGGCGGTGGTGCAGAGCATTACCCTGGTCATCATCATCGACGCCTTCGCGGCGGTGTTTTTCATGGAGCTGGGCTGGTGAGCGCGGCAGCAGCGGAACACGGCCCGGTGATCCGGGTTCGTGGGCTGGTCAACCGTTTTGGCACCCAGACCGTGCACGACGGGCTGGATCTCGACGTCGAGCGCGGCGAGATCCTCGGCGTGGTGGGCGGGTCCGGCAGCGGCAAGTCGGTGCTGATGCGCTCGATTCTGGGGCTGTTGCAGCCGCAGTCCGGCCTCATCGAAGTGTTCGGGCAGCGGGTCAACGGCAGCGGAGAGTCGCTGCGCACGCTGCGGCGCCGAACCGGCGTGCTGTTCCAGGACGGCGCGCTGTTTTCTTCACTGACCGTGCGCGAGAATGTCGAGGTGCCGATCCAGACGCATTATCCGGAGATCGACGGCGCGCTCCGCTGTGAGCTTGCCCGCCTCAGGATTCGTCTGACCGGCCTGCCGCTGACGGCTTGCGGCAAGTATCCTTCGGAGCTGTCGGGCGGCATGCGCAAGCGCGCCGGCCTGGCGCGGGCGCTGGCACTCGATCCCGAGCTGTTGTTTCTCGATGAACCCACCGCCGGGCTCGATCCCATTGGCGCTGCCGATTTCGACCGGCTGTTGCGTACCCTGACCGACGCGCTTGGCCTGACCGTGTTTCTGATCACGCACGATCTTGATACGCTCTACAGTATCTGCGATCGCATTGCCGTCATCGGCGACCGGCGCGTGCTGATCAACGATGGTCTCGAACAAGTCGAGGCCTTTGACCATCCCTGGGTCCAGGACTACTTCCACGGCCCGCGGGCACGTCAGGCCAGGCTGGCGCAGGCAGGAGAGGCAAGCTGATATGGAGCCACGGGCCAACCACGTATTGATCGGAGCCTTCACCCTGGCCGGCATGGTCTTGCTGGTGCTCGTCGGCCTGTGGTCCGCCAAGTGGGCTGCCGACGAGGCCTGGCAGGAGCTGGAGGTGCACTTCCTGCAGCCGGTGACCGGCCTGGCGTCCGGATCGAGCGTGCAGTACAACGGCATCACCATGGGCAGCGTGCGCGACCTGCGCCTGTCGCCGGATGATCCCGGGCGGGTGATTGCCGTCATTCGCCTGGAAGAACAGGCGCCGCTGCGTCAGGATACGACGGCGCGTCTTTCGGCCTCCGGGCTGACGGGGGTGTCGACCATCCAGCTGCGCGGCGGCAGCGCCGACAGCCCGCCGCTGAAGGCCGATCCCGAGCGCAAGCGCCCGGTGATCATCGCCGAGGAGTCGGGCCTGCAGCGCCTGATGGAGGCCTCCGAGGACATTGCCAGTACCGCCAGCGAGGTGATGCTGCGCCTGCTCGAGGTGCTCAGCGAGGAAAACAGCGAACGCGTCAGCGCCGCGCTGGCCAACATCGAGGACTTTACCGCGGCGCTCAACGTGGAGAGCGGCCGCTTTGGTCAGATTGTGCGCAACCTCGATCGGACCAGCGAGGAGCTGGCGCCGCTCATTCGCGAGGTTCGCGGCCTGGTGGAGGACATATCCGCCTCGTTTGCCCGCATCGAGCCGGTGCTGCTGGAGTCTTTCCCCAAGGCGGCCGAGTCGCTGCGCGAAGCGATGAGCCGCCTGGCCCGGACCGGCGAACGCATTGATGGTCTCGTGGCCGACAACGAGGCGGCTTTTTCCGGCCTGGGCGACCAGGTCATCACCCCGCTTGGGCCCGCGGTGCAGGAAATGCGCCAGCTGATCGACGAGCTGTCTGCCGTGACCGAGCGTTTCGAGCGCAACCCCGCCGGCTTCCTGTTGGGTGATGAGCGGCCAGAGGAGTACGAACCCTGATGAAACATTCTGTCTACCGGGCGCTGATGTGCCTGACTGTCGCGCTGCTGGCCAGCTCGTGCATGCTGGGTGGCGGCGAGGTCCGCTATCGGCTGATCGCCCCCCAGCTGGACGCAGAACCCGCGGCTGAACAACCGGGTGACAACGGCACGCTGGCCATTTCGCGTCCGCGTACCGACCGTACCCGTGATTCCAGCCGTATCCTGCTGCGCCGCGAGCGCACGCTGCTGCCCTGGGCAGGCGTGGCTTGGATCGACCGGGCACCGGATCTGGTGCAGACAATGCTGATTGAATATCTCGATGGCCGCGTCGCCACGGTGGGCGGATATGGCAGCCTGCCCGCGGACTACCGCCTTGATCTGGTCATGCACGGCTTCGAGTTTGCAGAAACCGAAACCGGGCTGCGCGCCGAGTTCGATATCGCGGCGCGCTTGTTCGACGCCGGCGGCGGGCTGGTGGCAACCCACCGGGTGGTTCGCCACGAGTCAGCCGAGGGAAATGCCATCGATCAGGCCCTGCCGGCCCTGGAATCGAGCCTGCGCCGGGCGTTTGCAGAGCTGTCCGACTGGCTGCAGGGGCGGCTGGGCACAGCGACAGCTTCGGGCGCCGAGCGCTGATTCAGTGAGCGGTGCGGCTGCCGTTGCCGCCGCGGCCGTGGCGATTGCCGGCAGTTTCGGCCTCGATCAGCTCGAGCAGCGGTTGCAGACGCCGCCGGAGCGAATGCAGATGCGGCTGCAGGCGCTCTGCCTGGCCCTGCTTGACCATGGCCAGCGCCTGTTCGATGTCGGGCGCCGCCTCGTCATCGTCCTGCGCCGGCTCCGGCGGATGGCTCTTGCCGGCCAGCCCGTCTTCGAGAATCTGGGCACCGTCGCGTCCGTTCATCGGCGGCGGCGTCTGGATGATGAAGCCGGCCTCCACCCCCAGCGCTTCGCCAGCCGGCCTCAGGCCCAGCGCGTCGAGATCGGGCAGGAAGCGTTGCTGCAGCTGCCGGGCGCCCTCGGCATCGGTAGCGGTGAGCAGGAAGCTGAAGGTTTCCGGTTCGGTCCGGAAGACCGTGTCTTCGCGGCGAATGCGTTGCCGAAGGGTGTCGCCGATGCGCTCGAGCGCGCGCGCGGCGTGCCGCTCGCCAAGCTCATCGAGCAGTTCTCCGAGCCCTGACAGGCGCAGATGCATCAGCACCAGCGGCTGTTGATGGCGCCTGGCGAAGCTCATCGCCTGGATCAGCCGCTCTTCGCAGTAACGCCGATTGCCAAGCCCGGTTTCAGGGTCGATATGGTGCGCCTGCTCGAGCAGGCGCAGGCGCCTGGCGGATCGCCCGCTGCGCGCATAGGCTTTGGCGCGGGCAGTCAGTTCGCTGGCCTGGAACGGTTTCGAGATGAAGTCGGTGGCGCCGAGCATCAGCGCGTGCTTGCGTTTGGCCTCGCCGTCTTCCTGGCCGGTGATCAGCACCAGGGGCAGTTCCTTGAGGCGGGCCTGCTCGGCCTGCCTGATCTGCTGGAGCAGGTCGAAGCCGCTCCTGCCGGCCATCACCAGGTCGCTGAAAACGACTTCGATGCGCGGGTCGGTCTGCAGAAGATCCCAGGCCTGTTCCGCCGACTCTGCCAGCACCAGATCAAACTGCTTGCCCAGTATCTGATTGGCGCAGGCCCGCATCAGGCGGCTGTCGTCGACAAACAGGATTCGCGGCTGCCGCGAAGAAGATTGCGTGTGCGTGTCCATGCCGTACTCCTTGCAGCTCTCGTGCCATGTTGGTGTTCTGTTTGGACTGCATCAGCGACACGGGCGCCCGATTCCGCCTCGGCCACGCATTGCCGGGCGGCTTTTGCCCGCGGGCCGGTGACGGCAGCGGTCACTTGACGGCACAAAGCGGCAGGCGTTGATGCGGCCTTGACTTGCCCGCCGGGGCGCCAGAAACTGGCGCAGATGGGATGGATTGGCCGCAAGTTCGACAATCTGGGCAGCGCCGTGAGCGGGGCCGGCGGCGGCATGGGGCTGTCCCAGGCGCCGGCGTTTACCCACGCCTATCTGCAGCGTCTGGGAGGGCATCTGGACGAAGCCCGGCGAACGCTCGAGCTGGTCGAGCGCGGCGTATTGGTGCCGGAGCTGACGGCGCCGGAGCGGGCGCAGGCCGTGCGCGGTTTTGCCGACCGCGTGGCCGAGCTGGAGGCGACCCATGCCGCGATTGCCGATGCCTCGCCCCTGCTGCAGCCGATCATGATGCTGCAACACGGCGATTCCGCGATCGCTCGGCGCGCCTGGGAGGCATTCACGCCTGCGCTGCCCATCGATGCACCCTCCCTGATCTGGACCGCCGTTGGCGTTGTGCTGGCGCTGCTGACCTATGAGTTGATCAAGTCGCCCGGCCTGCTGCTGCGACGCCGGCGCTCGCTGCGCGCGCGCTGAGGCGCGGCAGTTGCTATCCTTGAGGACTTTATTCAACCAAGCGGAGTCAGCATGTTCTGCGTATCCCCCGAGCGCGCCATTCCCATTCACTCCCTGGATGCCGAAACGCTGGCCTCCTGGAAAGAGCAGGCCGACGCCACGGGCCGCAGCTGGGTCGAGGCCAGCGGCTTCAGCGCCCGGCCGGGCACGTTTCTGGCGGTACCCGACGATCAGGGCGCTCTGGCCTGCATTCTTGCCGGGCGTGAAAGCGATGATCGGCTCTGGGCGCTTGCCCACCTGCCCGGCGAGCTGCCCGCGGGTGACTATCGGTTGGCAAGCGACTGGTCGAGCGAAGAGGTCGAGCGCGCTGCCGTTGGCTGGGGCCTGGGCTGCTACCGTTTCGATCGCTACAAGAAAATGGATCGGCCGGCGGCACGTCTGGCGGTAGAAGCCGGGGCCGAGAAGCGCCTGCGGGTTCTGCTCGACGCCTCTTTTCAGATACGCGATCTGGTCAATACTCCGGCCAATGATCTGGGGCCGGGCGAGCTGGCCGATGTGGCCGACCAGCTGGCCGGCGAGTACGGCGCCCGCTGTGAGGTCATCGAGGGCGCGCGGCTCGAGCGCGAGTTCCCGGCCATACACGTGGTCGGGCAGGCCGCCAGCCGCCATCCGCGCCTTGTCCGCATGCAGTGGGGGCGCGACGATGCCCCGCCACTGGCCCTGGTGGGCAAGGGCGTGATCTTCGATTCCGGCGGGCTCAACGTCAAGCCCGGCGCCGGCATGGTGCTGATGAAGAAGGACATGGGCGGTGCCGCGCACGTGCTCGGCCTCGCGCGGGTGATCATGGCCATGGGCCTGGACGTCAATCTGCGGGTCTACATTCCGGCGGTGGAGAACGCGATTGCGGGCAATGCCTATCGGCCCTCGGATATCATCTCCACCCGCAAGGGCACCAGCGTGGCCATTGGCAACACCGATGCAGAGGGTCGTGTGGTGTTATCGGATGCGCTCACCCTGGCCTGCGAAGAGGGGGCTGAGCGCGTGATTGATTTTGCCACCCTGACCGGGGCCGCACGCGTTGCCCTGGGCGAAGATCTGCCGCCCATCTACGGCCGCGACACCGCGACGGTCCGGGAGATTCAGGATCTGAGCTTTTCGCTGGAGGACCCGGTGTGGCCCATGCCGCTGTTCGCGCCCTATCGCCAGCAGATCGAACCAGCCATCGCCGATCTTTCCAATACCGGCACCTCGAGTTTTGCCGGCAGCGTGACCGCAGCGCTGTTCCTGGATCATTTCGTGGCCGCTGATGTCGATTGGCTGCACCTTGATATCTATGCCTGGAATCAGTCGGATCGCCCCGGGCGTCCGGCCGGAGGCGAGGTGCAGGGGCTGCGCAGCATGTGGCAGTGGCTGGAGTCGGTCTACGGTTGAGGTGCATGCGCCCGCGGCCGGCGTCGGGGGGTGTTGCAGGCGCAACAATGAGGTTAGGATAAAGACTGGTGGACAACGCGCACAGGCTGCGCACAAAGCAGGAGAGAGATCATGCGTTACATGTGGATTGCAGTCGCCATTCTGGCGCTGGCTGCTTGCCAGTCCGAAGAAGCTGATCAGATCGAGGACGCTGGCGACAAGGCGGCCGAAGCCGTGGAAGAGGCCGGCGAGAAGACCGCCGACGCCTTTGACGAGGTCAGGGACAGAAGCCGGGAGGTCGGGGAGAGTGCGGCCGAGTCGGTTGACGAGAGTGTCGAGGCCGCTGAAGACGCCGTTGACGACAGCGTCTGGGAGAGAACACGCGAGCTGGCTGAAGAAGCCCGCGACAAGGCCGAAGAGGCGCTTGCCGCCGCCGACGACAAGGGCAGCGAGGCCTGGCAGGAAACGCGGGAAGCTGCTGCGCAGGCGCGCGAGCGGGCCGAAGAAGCCTGGGAAAAGGTCAGCGAGCAGGCCGGTGATACCTGGGAAGGCGCCAGCGCCAGAGCGCGGGAAGCCTGGCAGGAAGCCAACGATGCCTGGGATCGACTGGCCGAGCGCGCCGACGAGGCAACCGACGACGACGGTGAGCCGCAGTAGACCGCTGACCACCCGATCGGTCCAGCGACAAGACCAGCGCCGCCCCGCATGCGGGGCGGCGTTGCTTTCACAAACTTGTTTCCAAGCACAGCAGGGTAGCAGCAGACGGTGACAGACAGCTATCGCCCCGGCGAGCTCGAGCCGGTAATCCAGCGTTTCTGGGAAGAGCGCCACGCGAATCGTGCCGAATCCGGCGACGGCGAGCGGTTTTATTGCCTGAGCATGTTTCCCTACCCTTCGGGCCGGTTGCACATGGGCCACATGCGCAACTACACCATCAGCGACGTGATTTCTCGCTATCAGCGCATGCAGGGCAGGCGCGTGCTCCAGCCGATGGGCTGGGACGCTTTCGGTCTGCCGGCCGAGAATGCCGCCATGGCCAACGGCGTGCCCCCGGCGCAATGGACCCGTGAAAACATCGCGCACATGCGCGAGCAGCTCAGGCAGCTGGGTTTTGCCATCGACTGGGAGCGCGAGCTGGCGACCTGCGACCCGGAATACTATCGCTGGAACCAGTGGTTTTTCCTGCGCCTGCTCGAGCGCGGCATTGCCTACAAGAAGACCGGCACGGTCAACTGGGACCCGGTCGACCAGACCGTGCTGGCCAACGAGCAGGTCATCGACGGCAAAGGCTGGCGCACCGGCGCGACCGTCGAAAAGCGCGAAATCCCGATGTATTACCTGCGCATTACCGACTACGCCGACGAGCTGCTCCAAAGCCTTGATGGCCTTGACGGCTGGCCTGAGCGTGTGCGCGCCATGCAGGCCAACTGGATCGGCAAGAGCGAGGGTGCCGAGGTCGACTTCGCCTGTGGTGAGGAGACGATCAGGGTCTTCACCACCCGTCCCGACACGCTGATGGGGGCGACTTTCATGGCGGTGGCCGCTGAGCATCCGCTTGCCAGGCAGGCGGCTGAAGGCAATCCCGAGCTGACCGCCTTCATTGCCGAATGCCAGCAGGGCGGCGTGTCGGAAGCCGATATTGCGGCGCAGGAAAAGAAGGGCATGGACACCGGGCTGAAAGCCGTCCACCCGCTGACCGGTGACGAACTTCCGGTCTGGGTTGCCAACTATGTGCTGATGGCCTATGGCGAGGGCGCGGTCATGGCCGTTCCCGCGCATGACGAGCGCGACTTCGCTTTTGCCCTGAAATACGGCCTGCCGATTCGGCAGGTCATCAGCCTGCCGGAGCAGCGGCAATACGATGATCGCCAGTGGCACGATGACTATGCCGAAAGCGCTGGCCATCTGGTCAACTCCGGTCGTTTCGACGGCCTTGCCTGGTCTCAGGGTTTCGATGCCATCGTCGCCGAGCTCGAACAGCGCGGTGCCGGCCGGGCCCGCACGCAGTTTCGTCTGCGCGACTGGGGTGTCTCGCGCCAGCGTTACTGGGGCTGTCCGATTCCGATCATTCACTGCCCCGAATGCGGCGACGTGCCGGTGCCCGATGCCGATCTGCCGGTGACCCTGCCCGAGGATCTGGTGCCCGACGGCTCGGGCAACCCTCTCAGTCGGCATCCGGAATTTCTCGAGGTCGACTGCCCCGAATGCGGCGCCGACGCCCGGCGCGAGACCGATACGCTGGACACCTTTGTCGACTCGGCCTGGTATTTTCTGCGCTATACCTGCCCCGACAATGATCAGGCGATGGTGGACGAACGCGCCGATCAGTGGATGCCGGTCGATCAGTACATCGGCGGCATCGAGCATGCCATTCTGCACCTGCTCTATGCGCGCTTCTGGACCCGGCTGATGCGTGACCAGAAGCTCATCGAGATCGACGAACCCTTCGCCCGCCTGCTGACTCAGGGCATGGTGCTGGCCGAGACCTACTACCGTGAGGAGGAGTCCGGTCGCAGGATCTGGTTCAATCCGGCCGACGTGGAGGTCCAGCGCGACGGCAAGGGGGAGGTGCTCAGCGCGGTGCTCAAGGCCGACGGCAAGGCAGTCGAGCCCGGCGGCATCGAGAAGATGGCCAAGTCCAAGAACAACGGGGTGGACCCGCAGACGCTGGTCGATACCTGGGGCGCCGACACCGTACGCCTGTTTTCGATGTTTGCCGCGCCGCCCGAACACTCGCTGGAGTGGTCCGAGGCCGGCGTCGAGGGTGCCTGGCGTTTTCTCCGGCGACTGCATGCCGGTGTGCAGGCCCACGTGGCCGCAGGGGCTCTGCCCGGCCAGCGGCCCGATGCCCTTGACGGTGACGCGCGCGAGCTGCGCCGGCAGCTGCACGAAACCATTGCCAAGGTCGGCGATGACATGGGCCGGCGCCAGACCTTCAATACCGCCATCGCTGCGACCATGGAGTTCTGCAACCAGCTGCAGCGATTCACGGCGACCGACGAGCCCGGGCGAAAGCTGGCTCAGGAAGCCTGGGAGGCGGTGGTACGGCTGATTGCCCCGGTGACGCCGCACCTGGCCGAGTCCCTGTGGCACGATCTCGGGCGCGAAGGGTCGGTGTTCGAGGCCGGCTGGCCGGCGGTTGACGAGTCTGCCCTGGCGCGCGCTGCCGTGACCATTGTGGTGCAGGTCAACGGCAAGGTGCGCGGTCGCATCGACGTGCGCCCGGGGGCCGACCGCGACAGCGTTCAGCAGGCCGCCATGGGTGATGACAACGTCGCCCGCCATCTCGAGGGCAAGCAGGTGCGCAAGGTCATTCTGGTGCCCGACAAGCTGCTCAATATCGTGGTCGGCTGATGCAGCGCGCGATCGGCATCGTGTTTCTGGCCGCACTGGTCGGCGCCTGCGGCTTTCAGCTGCGCGGCGATGCCCGCCTGCCGGAGTTCATGAGCCGCACGCACGTGGCCGTAGGCGATGACAGCACCGTTTTTGCCCGCGAGCTGAGCCTGTTGCTCGAGGCCAATGGTGTCGATCTCCTGTCGTCGCCGGCCTCCGATGCGGCGACGCTGCGCATCGACTCGCAGCGCATGTGGCGCGAGCCGCTTTCGGTTTCAGGCCAGGCTCGTGTGCGTGAGTATCTGCTGGTTTTCGAGGTGTACTGGCGGCTTGAAGATGCCGCCGGCGAGACCGTGCTCGAGCGTGATCGCCTCAGCGTCACGCGTGACTACAGTTTTGACGAAAAGGAAATTCTGGCCGCGCAGCGCGAAGAAGAGTTCCTGCGCGCTGACCTCAGCCGCTCGATGGCAGCACGAATGCTCCGGCGCCTGGAGGCGCTGGCCGGCGCCAGATCGTGAAACTGTTTCCGGAAAAGCTGCCGCAGCGACTCGATCGGGGCCTCGATCCGGTTTATCTGGTGGCCGGCCAGGAGCCGTTATTGATCGAGGAGGCCTGCGACGCCATACGCCAGGCCGCGCGCAAGGCCGGCGTGGCCGAGCGTCTGGTGCTGGAGGCCGATGCGCGCTTCGACTGGAGCCAGCTGGAGTCTGCTACCGAGACCACCTCTCTTTTTGCCACCCGGCGCCTGGTGGAAGTGCGCCTGCCCTCGGGCAAGCCCGGCCGCGAGGGCGGGGCCGCGTTGCGTGCTTTCGTCAAGTCCGGCAGCGACGACGTCCTGCTGGTCAAGTGCGATGCCTGGGAGATGGCCAGCGAAAGGACCGCGTGGGTCAAGGCGCTGGATCAGGCCGGTGTCTATGTACCCTGCTGGAAGGTCAAGCCGCAGCGCCTGGTGCAGTGGATCAGCCAGCGATTGTCGCGCCGCGGCATCCGCGCCGATGAGTCCGCCTGCCGCTTTCTGGCCGAGCGTCTGGAAGGCAACCTGCTGGCGGCAGCCCAGGAGATCGAACGCCTGGCGCTGCTTTATCCCGGCGGGCAGATCGGACTCGAGCAGGTGCGGGCGGCGGTGGCCGACAGCGCGCGCTTTGACAGCTTTCGCCTGGTCGAGCTGGTGTTTGCCGGCCAGGCGGGCGCGGCGGTGCGCTGTGTTCGCGGCCTGCGCGAGGCCGACACGCCGATGCCGCTGGTCGTCGGTGCCCTGGCGCGCGAACTGCAGACCATCGGCAGCTTCCAGATGCTGGCGCGCACGCAGTCGCCGGGGCAGGCGTTTCAGGCTCTGGGCATATGGAAAAGCCGTCAACAGCCGATCGCCGATGCTGCGCGTCGGCTGTCCGTGGCGGTGGTGGCCCGGGCGCTGTCGGAGCTGTCGGATCTTGATCAGTTGTCCAAGTCGACCGGCCGCGAGATGTTCTGGCTTCGGCTCGAGCGCCTGTGCGTGGCGCTGGCGACCAATCGCTGGGAGTTCTGCGCGGCATGAATCAGGCGACGGTCGTTTTCGGCGGCACCTTTGATCCGGTGCACTATGGGCATTTGCGCGCCGCCTCGGAGGTCTGTGAACGACTGGCGGCGGATGATTTCCGCCTGCTGCCGGCAGGCGAGCCGCCGCACCGCGATGACACCGTGGCCGCAGCCGGTCATCGTCTGGCCATGCTCGAGCTGGCGCTGGCGCCGTACCCCGACCTGACCGTCGACGAGCGTGAGGTGCGGCGCGACGGGCCCTCCTACATGGTGGAGACGCTGGCCTCCATTCGCGAACAGGCGGGCTCGCGACCGCTGATTCTGTGCCTGGGTCAGGATGCGGCCAATCATCTCAACGAGTGGCATCGCTGGCGAGAGCTGGTGGCCCTGGCGCACCTGGTGGTCATGCAGCGCCCCCGCAGCCAGGCGAAATACGCCGCTGAAGTGGCTGAACTGTTCGATGAGCGGCGGGTTGGCCGACTCGACGAGCTGATGACAAGCCCTGCCGGCCGGGTGGGTTACCTCGGCGTGACCCAGCTGTCGATTTCATCCACCGATATCCGCCGTCAGCTTGCCGCCGGACGCGATCCGAGATTCCTGTTGCCGGCGACTGTGCTGGCCTACATCCGCAAGCACGGGCTCTATCAACGGCCTTTTGCCCGGTGACAATCCGGTCGCAAATGCTGAACTTCACGCGGACAAGGCGTAAAATGCCCCCTGTGTACAGTCATGGATGATTCGTTGAAGCAAACAGAACTGCTTGACCCGCAGCAGCTGCGGGAACTCGTCGTCGCTGTCCTGGAAGACGCCAAAGGCCAGGACATTCAGGTCATCGACCTGTCCGGGCGCAGCAGCTTTGCCGACTACATGGTGATTGCCTCGGGTACTTCGCCGCGTCAGGTCAAGGCCATGGCCGACCGGCTGGTGCAGCGCGTCAAAAGCCGCGGCATTCAGCCGCTGGGCACGGAAGGGGGGGCTGAGGCGGAATGGGTGCTGGTCGACCTGGCCGATGTCGTCGTTCATCTCATGCAGCCACAGACTCGCGCCTTCTACAACCTTGAAAAGCTCTGGTCGGCGCCGCCCGCGGCACGCGCTCAGGCCTGATCGCGCCCGAGAATGCGTGCCGATTCGTGGATCTGGTTGTCGCCAGCGTAGGAACCCGGGCGCCCTCCTGGATCACGGCAGGCTGGCGGGAATACGCCCGGCGAATGCCCGCTTCCACGCCGTTGCGTCTGGTCGAGGTGCCGGTTGCCGGCAAGGCCGGCGCAGGTCGGGAGGCATCCCTGGAGGCCGAGCGTCTGCTCGCCCGACTGCCCCGGCGCGCACGGGTGGTCGTTCTGGAGATTGCCGCCCGGGCCTGGTCGACGGAAAAACTGTCGTCGCGGCTTGAGCACTGGCGGCTGGGCGGCGAACCGGTCTGGTTCTTGATCGGCGGAGCCAACGGGCTCGATGCCGCTGTGGTCGAGCGCGCCCATGAGCACTGGTCGCTGGGCCCGGCGACCCTGCCGCACATGCTGGTGCGCGTCCTGGTGGCTGAGCAGCTTTACCGGGCGTCGACGATTCTGAGCGGGCATCCTTATCATCGGGCCTGAGGCTTGATGCTGGTTGGCTGGTTGCGCTCGGGCCAGCTCGCCTTCTGTTGCATTCTGTCAGCCTCACCGCATAATCGTTGCGAACCAGCCAACCACAGACCCGATGAACGATCCCGCGAACACACCGCCTCGCCTGATCCTCGCTTCCGCTTCTCCCCGCCGCCGTGAGTTGCTGTCGCTGTTCGCGCTGGATTTTGACATCGAGCCGGCGCATATCGATGAAACCGCGGCCGAGAACGAGACGCCTGCGGCCCTGGTCGGGCGGCTGGCGCGCGAAAAGGCGCTGGCCGTTCACGCGCGCTGCAGTGATCATTTCGTGCTCGGCGCGGACACCGTAGTGGTCATCGACGGCGAGTGTCTGGGCAAGCCAGCCGACGATGATGAGGCCCGCGCCATGCTCGGGCGGCTGTCCGGCCGCGAGCACCAGGTGCTGTCGGCGGTGGCCCTGGTCGGGCCCGATGGAGCGAGCCGGGAACGTTTGCGCGATACCCGGGTCGAAATGGCGCAGCTGCCGCTGGCCTGGATCGAGCGCTATGTCGCCTCGGGCGAGCCGCACGACAAGGCCGGAGCCTATGGCATTCAGGGCAGCGCCGGCATCTGGGTGCGCTCGATTACGGGCAGTTATTCGGCCGTGGTGGGCCTGCCGCTGTTTGTCACCGGCGAACTGCTGCGCGAGGCCGGCCTGGCAAGCTGAGGGCGGCGCGGGCGACCAGGCCTCGATTTTTCTGCGCAATGCTATTCTTGCGCGTTGTGCAATCCTTGAGCGAATGGCCCGGCCGTGAGTGACGAAATCCTGATCAACATATCGCCGACCGAACGGCGCGTGGCGGTGGTCGAGAGCGGCCTGCTGCAGGAGCTCTATCTGGAGCGCAGCGGCGACGCCAGCCATGTCGGCAACATCTATATGGGCCGGATCGAGCGAGTATTGCCGGGCATGCAGGCCGCCTTCGTCAATATCGGCCTGGAGCGCACGGCTTTTCTGCACGCTGCCGATATCGTGCCGCGCCAGCCCGAACTCGACGTCAGCGGTGAGCTGCGGCCCGTTCCGCCGATCTCGGAGCTGGTGAGGCAGGGTCAGAAACTGCTGGTGCAGGTCGTCAAGGACCCGCTGGGCAGCAAAGGCGCCCGTCTGACCATGCAGCTGAGCATTCCTTCGCGCTATCTGGTGCTCTTGCCCGGGGTCCAGAGCCTGGGCGTTTCCGTGCGCATTGAAATCGAGGCCGAGCGCGAGCGCCTGCGCAACGAGCTGCGCGAGATGATCGCCGAAGACTCCGAGCACGGTTTCATCATTCGCACCAATGCCGAGGGCATCGAACCCGAGGCGCTGGCAGGCGATCTGAGATACCTGCGGCGGCTGTGGCCGCGCATCGAGGCCGATGCCGAAAACGCCGCGCCCGGCAAGCTGGTGTACGAGGATCTCTCGCTGCCCTACCGCTCGCTCAGGGATCTGATGCATGGCGATGTCGAGAAGGTGCGCATCGACGAGCGCGGAACGTTCAAGCGCGCGCTGCGTTTCGCCGGCGAATTCTTCCCGGAGTGGGCCGATCGCATCGAGTTCTATGGCGGCGACCGGCCGCTGTTCGATCTGTATGGTGTCGAAACCGAAATCGAGCGCGCCCTCGATCGCAGCACGCCGCTGAAATCGGGTGGCCACCTGACTGTCGATCAGACCGAGGCGATGACCACCGTCGACGTCAATACGGGTTCTTATCTGGGCTATCGCAATCTCGAGGAAACCGTTTTCAAGACCAATCTCGAGGCGGCACAGGCCATCGCCCGCCAGCTGCGGCTGCGCAATCTCGGCGGCATCATCATCATCGACTTCATCGACATGAGCGAGGATGACCACAAGCGCCAGGTGCTCAGAACCTTGCAGCGGGCGCTGGCCCGCGATCATGCGCGCACGACGGTTTCGGAAATCTCGCCGCTGGGCCTGGTGGAAATGACGCGCAAGCGCACCACCGAGAGCCTCGAGCATCGCTTGTCGGAGCCCTGCCCGACCTGTGAAGGGCGCGGCCGCATCAAGAGCGTCGATACGATCTGCTCGGAGATCTTTCGCGAGATCATGCGCGCGGTGCGTCAGTTCGACACCGGGCAGATGCGCGTCATGGCCTGCCCAAAGGTGGTTGATCGCATGCTCGAGGAGCACCATGGCTCGATTGCCGAACTGATCGAGCAGCTCGGCACCAGTATCCACCTTCAGCCTGAAGATCAGTACGACCAGGAACAGTTCGACGTGGTTCTGCTTTGAGGCAACCTGCCGGTCACGATGCGTCGCCGGCCATGCGTTCGCTCGCGCAGCGTCTGCGCCAGTGGCTGGCTGCCCTGGCGGCGGTGGCCATCATTGCCACCGCGGTCATCGTCGGCCTGGGCCGCTTGCTGATTCCCTACGCCGATGAGTTACGGCCCTGGCTGGAAGACAGTCTCTCCGAGCGGCTTGGTCAGCCGGTTTCGATCGCGCGCGTCCAGGCACGCTGGCCGCGCCTGACCCCGCAGATCACGCTGGTGGGCCTGCGTGCCGGGCCCGCAGCCAACCCGCTCATCGACGCGGCCACGGCCAGGCTGGAGCTGCACCTGCCCGACCTGCTGCGCTCCGGGCGCAATCCTTTCCGTCTGGTGGTGCTGGACCTCGAGCTGATGCTGGCCCAGGACGAGCGTGGACGCTGGGGGCTGCACATGCACAACGACAGCGCGTCTCGTCCTGACGCGGCGGCCGGGCAGGGGCTGGCCGGTGATCTGCTGGTGCGCGACGTGCGCATTCAAATCCGGCCGCGTTCCGGGTCACCGCTGGACCTGGTCATCAGCGAAGGCGAAATCCGGCGCCGCGGCGCACAGACGGCCCTGGTGGCGCGCGCACATCCGGCCTCGGCGCCCGAGGCCGAGCTGCTGCTGACCCTGCTGGGCGAGCAGGTCGACGGGCAGTTGCGGGCCATGAGCGGTCGCGTGCGGCTGGCCCGGCTGCAGCTTGAAGCGCCGGGAATGGAACGCCTGCTCCCCGATTTTTTGCGCGTGCCGCCGGACCAGCTCAATGCCGAGCTGAGCTTTCGCTGGCATCACCAGCAGGGCGGCTGGGCCGAGCTGGAGTTCCAGCTTGATGGCGAACGGGGTTTCGATCTTGACGGTGCGCTGCGCGTCGAGCGTCTCGGCCGCCGTCTGGACGCGGAAATCCGGCATTTGCGCCAGGGCGGGCAGATCGTGGCCCGCGATCTGGTCGTCGCCCACGACGGCGAGCGCTGGGCGGCGTCGGCGCCGCGACTCGACCTGTCGGCGCTGCACACACTGTTTGGCCGCTGGCTGGGGCGGTGGTCGCACTGGCCTGATTCGATGGCCGGTCGGGTCAGCGATCTCGAGCTGCTGTATCGGCATCCGGGCTCCCTGCAGCGCCTGTCGGGCCAGGTCGACGGGCTGAGCTTCGAGTTGCCCGATGATCGTCTGAGCCTCGCCGACGTGGACGTCCGCCTGGGCGTATCCGGCGATCGCGCCGCGCTCTCGCTTTCGGGCAGCCCGGTCGTGGACTGGCCCGCCAAGATGCGCCAGCCGATTCCTGTGGAGACGGTGTCGGGACGGGTGATTGTCTCGCCCCGGGCGGTGCAGCTCGACAATATTGTCGCCACCCGTCCGGAGGCCGAGGGTCGCGCCGCCGGCTGGGTGTGGCTGGGCGGCGGGCGGCCGTTCATGGACTTTACCGTGGTTGCCGAGCGCATCGACGCCGTTGATCCGCGCCCCTGGCTGCCGGCCGGGCAGATTCCGCCGCGGGCGCTTGAGTGGCTCGATCATGCCCTGCTGGGGGTGGGGTCGGCCAGCGGCGGGCTCAACTATCATGTCCGTTTGGGGCGCCGGTTCAGAAACTGGCGTGCCGGCGATTTTCAGGCCTGGGCCGATTTTAAGTCGGCCCGCCTCGACTACTGGGAGGGCTGGCCACAGGCCCGCGAACTGGATGGCCGCGTTGATTTCATCGGTCGCAGCATGCAGGCCCGTGTCGATCAGGGCCGGCTGGGCCCGGTGCCGCTGTCTGCCGAACGAATCGCCATTGACAATCTCGCCGAGCCGCGAGTGGCGATCGACCTTGCCGCCGAGACGGTCGCCGCCGCGGATGTTTACGCCACGATAGCCGGGCTGCCGCTTGAAGGCTGGTCGCGCTTTGTCGATCCGGTCGCTGCGAGCGGGTCGCTGTCTCTGGATCTCGGGCTGGTTCTGCCGGTGCGCAACATGTCGGAATGGCAGCTTTCAGGCCAGCTGCAGCTTGCAGAAACGACGCTGAGCCTGCCGATGGCCGGCCTGCGGTTGCCCGAGCTGGTCGGCAGCGTGAGTTTTGATCGCGAAGGCATCGACGCCACGACCCTGCAGCTGGCCGGGCCCGAGTCGCACCATCTTTCCCTGGCCGCCGGCTTCTCGGCACCGGCGTGGCTGGAGCTGGAAGGCGTGGCGCCGCTGGCACGCCTGGCCGCCCAACAGCCGCCGGCCTCCACTCTGGCGCAGCGAGTGGCCGGCGCCGCGCGCTGGCGGGTGACTCTGGCTGGCCACCCCGCCGGCGGCTGGCGGCTGGCGGCGCGCTCGAACCTTGATGACGTGGCCCTGCATTGGCCCGAGCCGCTGGGCAAGCCCGCGGGCGAGGCCATGCCGCTGGAGCTGCGGCTGCGCGGTCACGATCAGGCGCTGGCTGTCAGCGGGCGTCTGGGTGACAAGCTCAGCCTGACCGCTGAACGCCGCCAGGCCGGGTGGCGCCTGGCCGCCGGCATCGGTCAAGGTGCCCCAGCGCTGCCGTCGGCGCCCGGCTTCGAGTTGGGCGCGCAGATCGAGCGACTCGACCTGGCGGCCTGGAGTGACTGGATTTCCGGGTTTGTCGACCTTGCCCCGGAAGCTGCCGCGCCCGTTCAGGGCCATCTGCGGATGCAGGTGGGCCAGCTGGCCTATGGCCGACTGCAGATCAGCGATGTCAACCTGGAAGCCCAGCGCCTGGCGCAGCGCTGGCAGCTGCGGTTGGCAGGTGAATCGGTCGCGGGTACGGTCTCGATTCCGATGCCTGTCGATTCCGGCCGCGTCGTTGCCGTCGCGCTCGACCGTCTGACGCTTGACAGGCTGCTGCAGGAGGCGCCGGTGGTGGATCTGGCCCAGGCGCCGTTTCCGCGACAGACCCACACCCGCGTGCCGACCCGGTTTCCGCCCATGCACGTGCTGATCGAAGCGCTCGCCTACGGCGATCTCGAGCTCGGGCGTGCGCGTATCGAGACCCACGCCCGTCAGGACGGCATCGAGATCGAGCGTGTCGAGATCAAGGGGCCGCATCTGGAAGCAAGCGGCTACGGCCGCTGGATCCTGGGGCCTGAGCGCCCCCTGACCGAGTTCATGGGGCGCCTGATCAGCACCGACCCCGAGGCTCTGCTGACCAGCCTGGGCCATGCCTCGCGCTTCGAGGCAGCCCGGGCGCAGATCGAGATCGACGGCCGCTGGCCGGGCGCGCCTTCCGACTTCAGCCTGGCCCGCCTGAGCGGCAATCTGGAGGTGATGATGCGCGACGGCAGAATTCCCGAGGCCCAGCCAGGCGCGGGCCGCCTGCTGGGGCTGGTCAGCCTGAGCGCCGTTCCGCGCCGCCTGATGCTCGATTTTCGCGATGTTTTCGGTCAGGGTCTGAAGTTCGATCGCATCCGCGGTCGTTTCGAGCTCGACAGCGGTATTGCCCATACCGATGGGCTGCGCCTCGACTCGCCGGCAGCCGAGATCAGTGTTTACGGGCGCACCGATCTGGCAACGAAAACCTATGATCAGACCATCGTTGTCGAGCCCGGTGTCAGCGGCACGCTGCCGGTCATCGGTGGTCTGGCCGGCGGGCCGGCCGGCGCTGCCGCCGGGCTGGTACTGCGCAGCCTGCTGGAGCGCCCCCTGGAGGGCCTCGCCGAAGCCCGCTATCGGGTCACCGGTGCATGGTCGGATCCCGTGGTGGCGCTGATCGACGCCCGCGCCGCCGAGCCCGAGTCGCTGCCGCCGGAGTCCGACTCACAAGCGGAGCCGGAAGCGGAGCCTGAGCCTGAATCTGAACCTGAACAGAGCAGTGAAGCCAACGAATTGCCGCCGCCGGATTGAAAGCGCGCGGTCCTGACCGGATATCCCCTGCATCATGTATGAACAAGTACTCGACAGCCTGCTGGCTCCGGCCGACGTGGGCGAAAAAGAACTGGAGCTGGCGCTTGGCCGGCTGATGTCTTCGCAGATCGATTTCGGCGAACTGTATTTCCAGCGCCGGATCGGTGAAAGCTGGATGCTCGAGGACGGCGCAGTCAAGGGCGGCAGCTATGACTCCGACCAGGGTGTGGGTGTGCGCGCTGTCGCCGGTGCCGGCAGCGGCTTTGCCTATGCCGACTCGATGGCGCTACCGGCCCTGCTGGATGCCGCCGGTAGCGCTCGGGCCATTGCCCGTGCCGGCGGCAGCGGCATGGTGCGCGTTGGTCAGCCGCTGACGGTGCCGGCGCGCTACGCTGCCCACGACCCGGTCTCGCACGGAAAGTCATCCGATCGCGTCGAGCTGCTGCGCACCATCGATGCCTACGTGCGCTCGCTCGATACGCGCATCAGCCAGGTCAGCGTCAATCTCGCTGCCAGCCACGATTCGATTCTGGTTGCGGCCACCGATGGCGTGCTCGCCGGCGACGTACGCCCGCTGGTGCGTCTGGACATCCGCGTTCTGATGGAAGACGACGGCCGGCGCGAGCAGGGCATGTCCGGTGGCGGTGGCCGCTGGTCTCTGGAGGCGGTGATGGCGCCGGAGTTCTGGCAGGAGCACGCGCGTGAGGCGGTGCGTGTTGCCGCGCTCAATCTGGTGGCCGAGCCGGCACCGGCCGGGTACATGACGGTGGTGCTCGGCCCCGGCTGGCCCGGCGTGCTGCTGCACGAGGCGGTGGGCCACGGCCTCGAGGGCGACTTCAATCGCAAGGGCGTTTCGGCCTTTTCCGGGCGCATGGGCGAGCGCGTGGCGACCGAGGAATGCACCGTGGTCGACGACGGCACGCTCGATGGCCGCCGCGGCTCGCTGAGCATCGACGACGAGGGCACGCCCACCGCCTGCAACACCCTGATCGAGAACGGCCGCCTGGTTGGCTACATGCAGGACAAGCTCAACGCCAGATTGATGGGCGGCCAGTCGACCGGCAACGGTCGGCGGGAATCGTTTGCTCACCTGCCGATGCCGCGCATGACCAACACCTACATGCTGCCGGGCAAGCATGACCCCGGCGAAATCCTGGCGTCAGTCGATGACGGCATCTACGCCGTCGGCTTCAACGGCGGCCAGGTGGATATCACTTCGGGCAAGTTCGTGTTCGCCGCATCCGAAGCTTACCGCGTGAAAAACGGCAAGGTCGCTGCGCCGATCAAGGGCGTGACCCTGATCGGCAACGGTCCTGACGTGCTCACGCGCGTGGGCATGGTCGGCAATGATCTGGCGCTCGATGCGGGCGTCGGCGTGTGCGGCAAGGAAGGGCAGGGGGTGCCGGTCGGCGTCGGCCAGCCGACGCTGCGGGTTGACGGTCTGACCGTCGGGGGGACGGGATGAGCACAGCTGAATTGACCCATTCGGACCATACCGTGCTGCTGCACGACCCCGACCGCGAGACCGAGCTGCTGGTGGGCATTGCCCAGCGCGTGCTCGATCGCGCGCGCGCCGGCGGCGCCGACCAGGCCGAGGTGGCGCTGGGCTCCAGTCTGGGGCGTGAGGCAAGCGTTCGCCTGGGCGAGGTCGAAACGCTGGAAGAGGCGCGCGATCGCAGCGTTCAGGTGACCGTCTATCTGAACCAGTGCAGCGGCAGCGCCAGTACCGGCGATCTGCGCCCGGAGATGATCGACGAAACCGTGGCGCGGGCTCTGGCGATTGCCCGCAACACGCAGCCTGACCGCGCAGCGGGCCTGGCGGAGGCCGGGTTGATGGCCAGCGACTTTCCGGACCTGGATCTGTGGCATCCGCGAGACATTGCCCTGGACGATCTCGTCGAGCGCGCGCTGGCCATCGAACAGGCCGGTCGGGACGCCGATGAGCGCATCGACAACTCCGAAGGCGCGGGCGTGGCGACCGAAGCCAACCTGGCGGTCTATGCCAACAGCCACGGTTTTGTGGGCCGCATGCGCGGCACCAGCTTTTCACAAAGCTGCGTACTGATCGCCCGGGACGATTCGGGCATGCAGCGCGATTATGATTTTGACACCCGGCGCTGCTGGCAGGATTTGAATGCGCCGCAGGCAACCGGCGCTGAAGCCGCCCGTCGAGCGCTGCGGCGGTTGGGCGCCGGGCGCGTTACCACCGGCCGCATGCCGGTGCTGTTTGCCCCCGAGGTTGCGCGTGGCCTGATAGGCCACCTGATCGCCGCCGTGTCCGGTGGCAGCCTGTATCGGCGCAGCAGCTTCCTGCTCGATGCAATGGGCGAGCGCGTGCTGCCGGCCTGGGCATCACTGATCGAGCGTCCGCGGCTGCCCCGGGCTGCCCGTTCGGCTGCTTTCGACGCCGACGGGGTGGCCACGCGTGAATCGCCGCTGGTCGCCGACGGCGTGCTTTCACGCTATGTCCTGAGCAGTTACTCGGCGCGGCGTCTGGGGCTGGAGACGACGGCCAACGCCGGCGGTGTGCATAATCTGGAGCTGGTCGGGGGCACGCATGATTTTGATGCGCTGCTGGCCGAAATGGGGGATGGCGTGCTGGTCACCGAGCTGATGGGGCAGGGCGTTAATATCGTTACCGGCGACTATTCTCGCGGCGCCAGCGGCTTTCGCGTTCGCAACGGCCAGCTTGCCGGGCCGGTCGAGGAAATCACCATCGCCGGCAACCTGCGCGAGATGTTCGCCAATCTGGTTGCCGCGGGCACCGACGTGGATGCCCGCCACAACGTCCGCACCGGCTCACTGCTGGTCGATTGGATGACCGTCGCCGGGCAGGATCAGTAAGCACTCGCCAACCCGACAGCGTCAACGCTGCAAAGAAGGGCGCGAAGCACGCGAACAGAAGTCACGGCGTACTGACGCAGTGACTTTCAGCGGGCCTGCTTCGCGCCCTCCGGATCGCGCTTGCAGAGGGTGCCGAGCGCTCAACCCTCCGCCATGCCGGCATCGTCCTGACGAACGCCTTCGATCGAGAGGATGATCTCGACGTTCTGCGAGGCGGGGCCGAGATCGTAGTCAATGCCGAAGTTTTCGGGCGCGAAAGTCGTGCGCCCCTCAAAGCCGCGGCGGAAGCCGCCCCAGGGGTCCTCGCCGGCGCCGATCTGCGTCAGTTCGATTTCGATTTCCCGGGTCTTGCCCCGCAGCGTGAAGTCGCCGGTCACGCGATAGCGGTCTTCGCCCAGGGGCTCGAAACCGGTGGATTCGAAGCGGGCTTCGGGATGGTTTTCGACGTCGAGGAAGTCATCGCTCCTCAGGTGTCGGTCGCGGCGCGCGTGGTTGCTGTCAACGCTGGCGGTGCGGATCGTTGCCTGCACGGCGGAGTTTTCGGGCTGGTCAGGGTCGAAGGTGAACTCGCCTTCGAAATCGTTGAAACGACCGTAGAGCCAGGAATAGCCCAGGTGCGAGATCCTGAACTGCACGAAGGCATGCATGCCCCCGGTGTCGATCAGGTAGCGTTCAGCGGCCTGCAGCGGCAAAGCCAGGGCCAGCGCACACAGCGCCGTGATCAGGCGAATCTTCATTTGTCTTGATCTCCGATGGACAGTACACAAGCCGCGCATTATTACATCTGGCGTTCGGGGCGTCGGCGCGGGCTGCGGCAATTCAGTCATGGTTCATTGCCGACGGTTAAGCTGCTGGCATGAATCCGATGCGAATCAGCCAGATTCTGTTGCTGGCCCTGCTTCTGTCCGCGCCCGGTCTGGCGCCGGCGGTTGATGACGCCATGCGCTGCGGGCAGCGCCTCGTCAAGGCCGGTGATCCGATCTGGCGAGTGGCCGACCGCTGCCCCGAGCCCTTCTGGCAGGAGAGCTACGATCGGCCCCGGGCGGTGAGCCGGCACGGACGCATTTTTGGAGTTGATCGGGTCGAGCGGTGGACGATCAACTTCGGCGCGAGCCGTTTCATGCGCCAGCTGGAGTTCGTCAACGGGCGGCTTTCACGCATCAGGAATCTGGGATACGGCACCGAATACACACCCGGCAGCCGCGGCTGCGGCCCCTATGAGTTGACTCGTGCGGGCGACACCATCGCCGAGATCTTCGCTCGCTGCGGTGCGCCCGATCACCGCTACGAGCTGCCCGCTTTTGGTTATCATGGCGGCGGTCCGGCTGGCCGGCACCAGGTGTGGACCTATCGCTTCGGGCCGCGACAGCAGGCTCGGGAAGTGCGCTTTCTGAACGGCCGGTTGCGGCAGATTTCTCCGCTCTGATACGCCCTGCGCGGGCTTCGTCCGAGCGGTTTTCATCGGCCGCTTTGTCCGGCCCGCCCGAACGCAGTAGAATCTGCGTCCTTCGTTGACCCCCAATGGTGGAATCATGCGTACCAAGCTGATTGCCGGCAACTGGAAGATGCACGGCAACAAGCCCGAGGTTCGGCGCCTTATCGGCGGCATTCTTGCCCGCCTCGATCCCAATCGAAGCGCCGAGGTCATGATCTTGCCTCCGTTTCCTTATCTGCCTCTGGTCGACTCCCTGATCGATTCGACCCCGGTGATGCTGGGCGCCCAGGATCTCAGCGCCCACGCCGGCGGCGCCCACACTGGCGAGGTTTCTGGCGCCATGCTGGCCGACTGGGGCTGTTCGCACGTCCTTGTGGGCCACTCCGAGCGCCGTGCCCGGCACAATGAAGACGACGCGCTGGTGGCGACAAAATTCGTGGCCGCCCAGGAGGCGGGCCTGCAGCCGATCCTGTGTGTTGGTGAAGCGCTGGAGCAGCGCGAGGCCGGGCGCACTCGCGAGGTCATTCGCGCGCAGCTCGGCGCGGTGCTCGAAGCGGCCGGCATTCAGGCGTTTTCGCGGGCTGTCGTGGCCTACGAGCCGGTCTGGGCCATCGGTACGGGCCAGTCGGCTGCGCCGGAACAGGCGCAGGAAGTTCATGCTGCAATCAGGGCGCAGCTCGCTGAAGAGGATGCTACAATAGCCGGCCGAGTCAGGGTCCTGTACGGTGGCAGCGTCAAGCCAGACAACGCCGCTGACCTGTTTGCCTGTGAAGACATCGACGGTGGTCTGATTGGTGGTGCGTCACTGCAGGCCGAGTCCTTCATGGGGATCTACCAGGCGGTCTGATTCCAACGGTTTCGCAAAGAGATTTTTGATGTATACGATTCTGATCGTTTTTCAGGTTCTGCTGGCCGCCGCCCTGATTGCCGTCGTGCTGGTGCAGCGGGGTCCGGGTGCCACCATGGGTGCGGCTTTTGGTTCCGGTGCCTCGGGCACGGTGTTCGGTTCGCGCGGTGCGACCGGCTTTCTGACCAAGCTGACCAGCTGGTTGGGCGTGGCGTTCTTTGGAGCCAGTCTGGCCATGGCGGTTCTGGCCGCGCGCAGCGCCGATGTTGGCGAGCAGGTTCAGGATCTCGGCGTGGCCGAGCAGCTGGTGCCGCCAGCCGCCGAACAGCCGGCCGACGCAGCGCCCGCTTCGGCGGATGAGGCGCAGGCGCCCGAGTCCGAGGCGTCAGAGCCGGAGTTCCTGGAGGTGCCGGTTGAGGAAGATGCAACCGGAGAAGAGTCACCGGAGCCACCCGCGGTTGACTGACGTCAATCAGAAGGGGTTTCGGGTCATGAACAATGCCGAAGTGGTGGAATTGGTAGACACGCTGTCTTGAGGGGGCAGTGGCCTAGCGGCTGTGCCGGTTCGAGTCCGGCCTTCGGCACCAATATGCGACAATGTTGCGCCCCGCCCGCGGGGCGTAACAGGTATATGCAAGCGGTTGCTGCGAGAGTCTTGCGGCAAACGGCGCACAGGCTAAGGGTAGACTGAATGCTCGCTGACTATTTTTCGATTCTGCTGTTTCTGGTCATCGCCCTGGGCATGGGTGTGGCGCTGCTGCTGGCTGGCGGCATCCTCGGGCCCCGGCGCCCGTCCAGCGAAAAGCTCTCGCCCTACGAGTGCGGCTTCGAGGCCTTCGAGGACTCGCGCATGAAGTTCGACGTGCGCTTCTACCTGGTGGCCATCCTGTTCATCATCTTCGACCTGGAAATTGCCTTCCTCTTTCCCTGGGCGGTGGCGCTCGACAGCGTCGGCCTGACCGGTCTGGTGGCGATGGGCATCTTCCTGCTGATCCTGGTGATCGGCTTCATCTATGAATGGAAAAAGGGAGCGCTGGAATGGGAATAAGCAACATCATGCACAACCCGGTTCCCGAGAGCCCGGTTGAAGATATTCTGCGCCCCGGCGGCGACAATCCGCTGCTCGACAAGGGCTTCGTGACCACCAGTGCCGATGCGCTGATCAACTGGGCGCGTACCGGCTCGATGTGGCCGGTCACTTTCGGCCTGGCCTGCTGCGCGGTGGAAATGATGCACTCGGCCGCCTCGCGCTACGACCTCGACCGCTTCGGCATGATCTTCCGGCCCAGTCCGCGTCAGTCCGACGTCATGATCGTGGCCGGTACGCTGGTCAACAAGATGGCGCCGGCGCTCCGGAAGGTCTATGACCAGATGCCCGACCCCAAGTGGGTGATTTCCATGGGCTCTTGCTCCAACGGCGGCGGCTATTATCACTACTCGTATGCCGTTACCCGCGGCTGCGACCGCATCGTGCCGACCGATATCTACGTGCCGGGCTGTCCGCCCACGGCCGAGGCGCTGGTCTACGGCGTGCTGCAGCTCTACAAGAAGATTCGTCGCACCAATACCATTGCCCGCTCATGACCCAGTTTTCTTCACGTAATCAGGCGCTGGCCGAGTCGCTGAGCGACAAGCTGGGCGAGCGCATTGCCTCGATGACCGAGCACCGCGGCCAGCTGGCGGTGGAGATCCCGCGCGACCACTGGCTGGATGCCGCCTGGCTCTTGCGCGACGAGCCCGATCTGGCGTTCGAGCAGCTCATCGACCTGTGCGGTATCGACTACCTGGGCTATGGTGACGACGAGTGGGAAACCGCCGAGGCCACGGGTCAGGGCTTTTCGCGCGCAGCTGACGAGCTCGGTCCCGGACGCTTTGCCTGGGAGAATCGCCCCGAGGCGGAAGAGATCCAGAATCGCTTTGCCGTGGTTGTCCAGCTGCTGTCGATCAAGCACAACCGTCGGCTGACCCTGCGCTGCTATGCGCCCGACAACGAGTTTCCGGTGCTGCCGTCCCTGATCGAGGTATGGAACTCGGTCAACTGGTACGAGCGCGAGGCGTTCGACCTTTTTGGTCTGATCTTCGAGGGGCATCCGGATCTGCGCCGGATCCTGACCGACTACGGCTTTATCGGTCATCCGTTCCGCAAGGACTTCCCGCTGATCGGCAACGTGACCGTCCGCTACGACGAAGACAAGGGTCGGGTGGTGTACGAGCCGGTCGAAATCGAGCCGCGCGTGACCGTGGCCCGCGTTGTACGCCGTGACAGTCGCTACGTTGACGACAAGCTTGAAGGAGCCGGGTCATGAGCGAGATTCGCAACTTCACCATGAACTTCGGGCCGCAGCATCCATCGGCCCACGGCGTGCTGCGCCTGATTCTCGAGCTCGAGGGCGAGACGGTCGTGCGCGTTGATCCGCATGTCGGGCTGCTGCATCGCGCGACCGAAAAGCTGGCCGAGTCCAAGCCGTTCAACCACTCGATCGGCTACATGGATCGCCTCGACTATGTCTCGATGATGTGCAATGAGCACGCTTATGTGCGCGCCATCGAGAAGCTGCTCAATATCGAGCCGCCCGAGCGCGCGCAGTGGATCCGGACGATGTTCGACGAGATCACGCGCATCCTCAACCATCTGATGTGGATCGGTTCGAACGCGCTCGACCTGGGCGCCATGGCGGTGTTCCTGTATGCCTTCCGCGAACGTGAAAACCTGATGGATGTCTACGAGGCGGTCTCGGGTACGCGCATGCACGCCACTTATTACCGCCCCGGCGGCGTTTATCGCGATTTGCCCGATGAGATGCCCAAGGTGGCCGAAACGCGCTGGCGCAAGGGCAAGGACCTGGAGTACATGAACGCCTGGCGTCAGGGCTCTCTGCTGGACTTCATCGAGGCCTTTGTCGAAGACTTCTTCGACCGCGTCGATGATTACGAGACCCTGCTGACCGACAACCGCATCTGGAAACAGCGCACGGTCGGCATCGGCTCGGTCAGCGCTGAGCGTGCCCTGCAGCTGGGCTTTACCGGCCCGATGCTGCGCGGCAGCGGCGTGGAGTGGGATCTGCGCAAGAAACAGCCCTACGCCAAGTATTCTGAAGTTGACTTCGATGTCCCGGTCGGCACCAATGGTGACTGCTACGACCGCTACCTGGTTCGCGTCGAAGAGATGCGCCAGTCGAGCAGGATCATTCAGCAGTGCATCGCCTGGTTGCGCGAGAATCCGGGCCCGGTGATCGTGCGCAACTTCAAGGTTGCCCCGCCCACACGCGAAGAGATGAAGGACGACATGGAAGCGCTCATTCATCACTTCAAGCTGTTTACCGAAGGCTACTGCGTGCCCGAGGGCGAAACCTATTCCGCCGTCGAGGCACCCAAGGGTGAGTTCGGCTGCTACCTCGTCTCCGATGGTGCCAACAAGCCATTCCGGGTGCACTTGCGTGCGCCGGGTTATGCCCATCTGGCGTCGATGCACGAGATGGCCAAGGGGCACATGCTGGCCGATATCGCTGCCCTGATCGCGACTCAGGATATTGTGTTTGGAGAGATCGACCGATGACCGACAAATCCACTGCCAGCGTCGTGGCCGGCAAGGCCGAGCTTCTGAGCGAGGAAACGCGTCGCCAGATCGATCACTGGGTCAGCAAGTTTCCCGAAACGCCCGAAGGCCGGCGGTCAGCGATCATTCAGGCGCTTGTCGCCGCTCAGGAGCAGAACGGTGGCTGGGTGAGCGCCGATCTGATGGACGGCGTGGCCGATTATCTTCAAGTGCCGCCGGTCTGGGTCTACGAGGTGGCGACGTTTTATTCGGCGATCGAGACCGAGCCGGTCGGCCGACACTCGATTTCGGTCTGTACCAACATCTCCTGCATGCTCTGCGGCTCCGACGAAATTGTCGACCACATCGAGAAAAAGCTGGAGATACGCAGCGGTGAGACGACGGCGGACGGGCGGATTTTCCTCAAGCGCGAGGAAGAGTGCCTGGCCGGCTGCGTCGGCGCGCCGATGATGCTTGTCGACGGCCAGTATCACGAGAAGCTCACGCCGGAAAAGGTTGATGAGATTCTCGATGGGCTGGAGTAGCGACATTCGGTGTCGCATAGGGATCATGCAATGAACAGCGCGCAGCAACACCGCCGGACAGAGGCCGCAGAGTGCAGGTCTTCGCATGTCAATTCGATTGGCCTGTGCGCTCTCGGCTGCTCAGCGGTTCTGCGTGATTCAAGGATTTGCGGGCATTGATTATGGCTGAACACAACGTTTGCTTTACCCATCTCGATGAAGACAACTGCTGGACGCTCGAGGCTTATCGAAAGCACGGCGGCTGGCAGGCCTGGGAGCGGATCCTCAAGGAAAAAACGCCTCAGGAAGACATCATCGAGACGGTCAAGAAGTCGGCCCTGCGCGGCCGCGGCGGCGCCGGCTTTCCCAGCGGCCTGAAATGGTCGTTCATGCCGCGCTCGGCCCCCGGACAGAAGTACCTGGCGTGCAATTCCGATGAGTCCGAGCCGGGCACCTGTCACGACCGCGATATCCTGCGCTATAACCCGCATGCATTGCTCGAAGGTATGGCCATCGCGGCCTATTCCATGGGTGCGACGGTCGGCTACAACTATCTTCGGGGCGAGTTTCGCCACGAGCCGTTCGAGCGTATCGAGGGCGCCCTGAAGGAGGCTTACGAGGCCGGCTATCTGGGCAAGAACATCATGGGCTCGGGTATTGATGTGGATATCCACAACCTGCTCGGCGCCGGTGCCTACATCTGCGGTGAGGAAACCGCGCTGATGGAGTCGGTTGAAGGCAAGAAGGGCATGCCGCGCTTCAAGCCGCCGTTCCCGGCCAATTTCGGCATCTACGGCAAGCCCACGACGATCAACAACACCGAAACCCTGGCCTCGGTGCCGGCAATTCTGCGTAACGGCGCCGACTGGTTTCTGGAGCTGGGCAAGCCCAACAACGGTGGCTCGAAGATCTTCTCGGTGTCCGGCCACGTCAACAAGCCGGGCAACTACGAAGTGCCGCTGGGTACGCCCTTTTCCGAGCTCTTGGAGCTGGCCGGCGGCATGCGCGACGGCAACCGGATCAAGGGCGTGATTCCGGGCGGGTCGTCGATGCCGGTGCTGCCCGGCGACGTGATGATGGACCTGACCATGGACTACGACGCCATCCAGAAGGCCGGATCGGGTCTGGGCTCGGGTGCGGTCATCGTCATGGACGAGACCACCGACATGGTCGCGGCATGCCTGCGCATCGCGCGCTTTTACTATGCCGAGTCCTGTGGACAGTGCACGCCCTGCCGCGAGGGCACCGGTTGGATGCACCGCATGATCCATCGCATCATGGCGGGTCAGGGCAAGAAAGAAGACCTCGATACCCTGGCGTCGGTGACGACCCAGATCGAAGGTCACACCATTTGCGCCTTCGGTGAGGCAGCAGCCTGGCCGGTGCAGGGTTTCCTCAGGCACTTCCGCGAGGAGTTCGAGCACTACGTCGAGCACGGCCGCTCGATGGTGAGCGGCGGTGTGGGAGCGGCGGCATGAGCCGGCGCCAATCGATGATTACGTGTTTCCGGGCTGCCGGGTATCTGAACCACCAAGGGCGGGGAGTTGGCATGAGTGCCTCCATTGACCTGCCTGCGTGCGTTTCATGGTCAAGCGTTATTGACCGCCAGAATTGAGCTGGACTGACTAATGGCGACTGCTGAGAACAAACAGGACGATATCGTCACGATCGAAGTCGACGGGCGCGCGCTCGAGGCGAAGAAGGGCGAAATGATCATCCGGGTGACCGACCGTGCCGGCATCCATATTCCCCGCTTCTGCTATCACAGCAAGCTCTCGATCGCGGCCAACTGCCGCATGTGTCTGGTCGATGTCGAGAAAGCACCCAAGCCACTGCCGGCCTGCGCCACACCGGTAGCTGACGGCATGAAGGTGTTCACCGAGTCACGGCGAACGGTGGATGCCCAGCGTGGGGTGATGGAGTTTCTGCTGATCAATCACCCGCTTGACTGCCCGATCTGTGACCAGGGTGGTGAATGCGAGCTGCAGGATCTGTCCATGGGCTATGGGCGCTCGGTGTCGCGCTTTACCGAACGCAAGCGCGTGGTGCGCGACAAGAACGTCGGGCCGCTGATCGAAACCGACATGACGCGCTGTATTCACTGCACGCGCTGCGTGCGTTTCCTCGAGGAGATTGCCGGAACCAGCGAGCTGGGCGGCATGAACCGCGGTGAGCATCTGGAAATCAGTACTTTCGTCGAGCGCAATATCAACTCCGAGCTGTCGGGCAACATCATCGACCTGTGCCCGGTCGGCGCGCTGACCAACAAGCCATTTCGCCACACCGCGCGACCCTGGGAAATGCGTGCGCGCAAGTACATTGGTACTCATGACTGCCTCGGTTCGAACTTGTTCTATCACACGCGCGGCAAGAAGATCATGCGCGCAGTGCCGCGCAGCAACGAGGCAATCAACGAGTGCTGGCTGGCCGACCGCGACCGCTACAGCCACTTTGGCCTGTACGTCGAAGATCGCCTGACCACACCACAAATCAAGGTCAACGGCCAATGGCAGGAGGCAAGCTGGGAAGACGCCCTCGATGCTGCCGCGCGCGCAATCAAGGGAGCGGTCGACACCCATGGCGGCAAGGAGCTGGGCGTGCTGGTTTCCCCGCGGGCAACCGTTGAGGAGCACTACCTGGCGGCGTCGATGGCGCGCGCTCTGGGCAGCGAAAACGTTGATCATCGTCTGCGCCTGCTCGACTTCTCGCATCCGCAGGCCGGTCGCGGCCATCTGGATGTGTCCACCGCCAGCGTGGCCGAGTCCGACGCGATTGTGCTGGTGGGCAGCAACGTTCGCCACGAACAGCCGATTCTGGGGCACCGGGTACGCACTGCCTGGCGCCAGGGTGGCGCCAAGATTGCCGACATCAACAGCGTGGCCTGGGATTTCCACTTCGATCTGGCCGAGCGCATGATCGTGCCGCCACAGGCCATGGTCGACACCCTGGCACGGGTAGCGAAGGCGGCTGCCGATCTCACTGGCAAGAGTCTGCCTGAAGGCAAGCTGGGCGAATATATCGGTGAGCGTCATCCGGAGCAGGAAGCGCAACGGATTGCCGCCATGCTCAAGGACGCCGACTCCGGCGTGCTGTTGCTGGGCGACCAGGCGCTCAACCACCCCGAAGCGGGCTGGCTGCGCCGCCTGGCTGAATGGCTCGCCGAGGCGGTTGAAGTGGCACTGGTGGCGCTGCCCGGGCCAGCCAACAGCCAGGGTGCCTGGGCGGCCGGCAGCGTGCCGCAACGCGGTGGCCTGAACGCTCGCAGCATGATCGCGAAAGGGCGCCAGGCCTACCTGCTCTGGGATATCGAGCCCGACTTCGACCTGGCTGATCCGGCTGCCGCCCGGCGCGCGCTTGACGGTGCCGCTTCGGTCGTTGCGGCAACCGTCTTTGACAACTCGCTGCTGCGCGAAACGGCCGATGTCTTGCTGCCGCTTTCACCCGCGCCGGAAGTCGACGGCACCTGGATCAACGCGGACGGTCATCGTGAAACCCTGCAGGCCGTGGGCCGCGCCCCGGAGCAGGCTCAGGCCGGCTGGAAGATCCTGCGCAAGCTCGGAGAGCTGGTTGGAGCGCAAGGTTTTGACTTTGCCACTCTCGAGACCGTGACCGAACAGGCGCTTGCCGGCGACATCGACGCGGCAGACCATGATGCGCCCGCGGCCCCTTTCGTCGCCGAGGGCGACACCCTTTGGCGCACCGGCGAGGTGCCGATGTATTCAGGCGACAGCCTGCTCAGAAGGGCCCCGGCGTTACAACAGACCACTCAGGCTGCGGCGACCGTGTGTGCCGTTCACCCGGCCACGGCTCGTCGTCATGGCCTTGAGCAGGCCAGCCGGGTTCGGGTTCGCCAGGGCGAGGCCAGCGCGGAGCTTGATCTGGAACTCGACGCGCGTGTGGCGCCCGGCGCCATCGGCCTGCCGGTAGCTACCTGCCCGGTAACCACCATGGGTGCGGGCGGCGGCGACATCAGCGTGGAGGTGCTGTCATGATCGATCAGCTCCTGACCCTGTTGTGGACCATCGCCAAGGTGCTGGCGATCATTCTGCCGGTCACCATTGCCGTGGCCTACTACACCTACTTCGAACGCAAGGTGCTTGGCTACATGCACTCGCGGCGCGGGCCCAACCGCATTGGCCCGCTGGGGCTGCTGCAGCCTTTTGCCGACGTGTTCAAGATGCTGTTCAAGGAACTGATCATTCCCAGCAATGCGAACAAGTTCCTGTTCCTGCTGGCGCCTGTGCTGTCGCTGGGGCCGGCGCTCGCGGCCTGGGCGGTGGTGCCATTCGACGACTGGCTGGTGCTGGCCGATATCGACGCCGGCTTGCTGCTGGTGCTGGCGCTGACCTCGATGGGCGTGTACGGCATTCTGCTCGGTGGCTGGGCTTCGAACTCGAAGTACGCGCTGCTTGGCGGCTTGCGTGCGGCCGCGCAGGCCGTCTCCTACGAGATCGCGATGGGTTTTGCGCTGGTAGGGGTCATCGTGCTGGCCGGTTCATTGAATCTGACCGCCATCGTCGAGGCGCAGACCGGCAGCATTCTGACCTGGTACTGGCTGCCGCTGATGCCGCTGTTCGTCATCTATTTTGTCTCCGGCGTGGCTGAAACCAACCGCCTGCCCTTTGACATGGCCGAAGGCGAGTCAGAGCTGGTGGCTGGCTTCCACGTTGAATACTCCGGCGCCGGCTTTGCGGTCTTCTTCCTGGCCGAGTATGCCAACATGATTCTGGTCTCGGCGCTTGCCTCGCTGCTGTTCATGGGTGGCTGGCTGTCGCCGTTTTCCGGCATCCCCGTCATTGGTGACACCATTCTGGGTGCCGGCGGCGTGCACTGGTTCCTGGCCAAGACCGTGGTGTTCTGTTTCCTGTTTCTGTGGTTCCGGGCCACCTTTCCGCGTTATCGCTATGACCAGATCATGCGCCTGGGCTGGAAGGTCTTCATCCCGATTACCATCGTCTGGATCATGGTCGCCGGCGGATTCCGCGTGATGGGCTGGTTCGGAGGCTGATCGAGGTAATTATGCAAGCTATCGCACGCTATCTTCGCTCTCTGATGCTGCTGGAACTGTTCCGCGGCATGGCCGTGACCTGGCGCTTTGGTGTGGCTCCGAAGACCACGCTCAATTACCCGGACGAACACACGCCGACGTCTCCGCGCTTTCGCGGGCTGCATGCGCTCCGCCGCTATCCCAATGGCGAGGAACGCTGCATTGCCTGCAAGCTTTGCGAGGCGGTGTGTCCGGCACTGGCGATCACCATCGAGTCGCACAACCGCGAGGACAACACCCGACGCACGACGCGTTACGATATCGACCTGTTCAAATGCATCTACTGCGGTTTCTGCGAAGAGTCCTGCCCGGTCGATTCGATTGTGCTGACCGATATCGGCGAGTACCACATGGAAAACGCGTCGGAGAAGGTCGTCGACAAGCAGCAGCTGCTGGCCATCGGGGATCGGTTCGAACAGAGCATTGCCGCCAACCGCGCGCAAGACGCACGCTACCGCTAAGGGTCTGTCTGGAATGCCAATCATCGAAATCGTTTTCTATCTGTTCAGCACCATCCTCGTGCTCTCGGCCCTGAGCGTCATTACGGTCGGCAACCCGATTCACGCGGTGTTGTTCTTGATTCTGAGCTTCTTCTCGGCCGCATGCATCTGGGTGTTGCTGCAGGCGGAGTTCCTGGCCATCACGCTGGTGCTGGTCTATGTTGGCGCGGTCATGGTGCTGTTCCTGTTTGTGGTCATGATGCTCGACATCAACGTGACCTCCATCAAGGAAGGGTTTGCGCGCTATCTGCCGGCCGGAGCACTGGTATCGCTGGCCATGGCGGCCCAGCTGTTTCTCGTCATCTGGACGCGGGGAATGGAAAAGGTGCCGCTGCCGTCCGCCGAGGGCGCCGGCTACAGCAACACCAGCATGATCGGTGAGCTGTTGTATACCGACTATCTGTACCCGTTCGAGATTGCCGGCGTGGTTCTGTTGGTGGCGATCGTTGCCGCGATTGCGCTGACTCATCGCCGCCGGCCGGGCACGAAGTACCAGGATGTCGGCCGCCAGATCCGGGTCAAGCGCGAGGACCGACTGCGCATCGTCAAGATGAAAAGCGAAGGAGAGGACGCCTGATGCTGACACTGGCGCATTTCATTACCCTGGGCGCGGTGCTGTTCAGCATTGCCCTGGCCGGGATATTCCTGAACCGGAAGAACGTACTGATTCTGCTGATGTGCATCGAGCTGATGCTGTTGGCAGTCAATATGAATTTCATCGCCTTTGCCCGCTTCCTTGACGTGCTTGACGGTCAGGTGTTTGTTTTCTTCATCCTGACTGTTGCCGCCGCGGAGGCAGCAATCGGCCTGGCGCTGCTGGTGGTGTTGTTCCGTAACCGCCGCTCGATCAGCGTCGAAGACATGGCCGACCTTAAGGGGTGATGCGGCGCGAGTGCAGGCAGCATGACTGCTGCCAATTGACGAACGTCACGAGGAAACGACAAATGAAGAACATCGGATGCTTTCGTGGTCTTCGTGCGCTTCGTGGTTGAATTCAAAAGCCGTTGGATCGGCAACGAGTAACGGGAATAACTGGTTGTGAATATAGAGACCGTACTGCTGTTGATGCCGCTGCTGCCACTGATCGGCAGCGCCGTGGCCGGATTGTTGCGTCACCAGGTGGGCCGTGCCGGTGCCCATTGGGTCACCATCCTGGCGGTTGGTGGGTCAACGGCGCTCTCCATCTACGTGGCCTGGCAGGTTTTCTTCAATGGCCTGCCGAATATGGATTACACCGTCTACACCTGGGCGGTGACTGACGGCATTCGTTTTCAGGTCGGATTCCTGCTCGACAGCCTGACTGCCCTGATGATGGTGGTCGTGACCTCGGTCTCGCTGATGGTGCACATCTACACCATTGGCTACATGCATGACGACCCCGGCTACCAACGGTTCTTCTCGTATATCAATCTGTTCACCTTCGCCATGCTGATGCTGGTGATGGCCAACAACTTCATGCAGCTGTTCTTCGGCTGGGAAGCGGTGGGGCTGGTTTCCTATCTGCTGATCGGTTTCTGGTTCGGGCGCGAGTCCGCGGTGAAAGCCAACCTCAAGGCATTTCTGGTCAACCGCGTCGGTGACGTTACCTTTGTTGTCGGCATCGGCGCGGTGCTGTTGTTCTTCGGCTCGCTGGACTACGCCACGGTTTTTGCCGGCGTCCCGGAGGTGGAGGGCACCACCATCCGACTCTTCGGCCAGACAGAAGTGCTGGCCACGACGGTGATCTGTCTGGCGCTGTTCTTTGGCGCCATGGCCAAATCGGCTCAGGTGCCGCTGCACGTGTGGTTGCCGGACTCCATGGAAGGCCCAACGCCGATTTCGGCATTGATCCACGCGGCCACGATGGTTACCGCTGGAATCTTCATGGTGGCGCGCCTGTCGCCCATCTTCGAGACCTCCGAGGTTGCTTTGAGCTTCATTCTGGTGATTGGTGGCGTCACCGCCCTGTTCATGGGCCTGGTGGGCATTGTCCAGAATGACATCAAACGCGTGATCGCCTATTCCACGGTTTCGCAATTGGGCTACATGACGGTAGCTCTGGGCGCTTCCGCTTATTCAGCAGCGGTGTTTCACCTTGCGACCCATGCCTTTTTCAAGGCCCTGCTGTTCCTGGCAGCCGGATCGGTCATCATTGCGCTTCATCATGAGCAGGACATGCGCAAGATGGGCGGCTTGAAAAAATACATGTCCATTACTGCCATCACTGCCTGGGTAGGTAGCCTGGCGTTGATCGGCTTCCCCTTTCTTTCCGGATTCTTCTCCAAGGAAATGATCATCGAGGCCGTCGGCCTGGCCGAGCGTCCGGGCGCGGGCTTTGCTCATTTCGCCGTCTATGCCGGCGTGCTGGTGACTGCTTTGTATACCTTCCGCATGCTGTATCTGACTTTCCACGGCCCGACGCGCATGGACGAGGAGACGCGCTCCCAGGCGCGTGAAAGCCGCCCCGTAGTGACCGTGCCGTTGGTGCTCCTGGCCATCGCGTCACTTGGCTTTGGCTATTTCACGGTCGAGCCACTGCTGTTCGGGGGCGCATTGGCCGATGCCATTTCGGTGCGGCCGGAAAACGATGTGGTTGCCGCGCTGGGCGAGCACTTCAATGGCCCGCTGGCGATGTCGCTGCACGGGTTTGTCACTCCGGTCTTCTGGCTCGCCATGCTGGGCGTCGCTCTTGCCAGCTATATCTACCTGATCAACCCGGGTATGGCCGACAGCCTCAGAGAGCGCTTCCGCCTGATCTGGACCATCCTCGACCGCAAGTACGGATTCGACGAGCTGTGGCAGAACGTCCTGGCTCGCGGCGGGCTCGGAGTGGCCTCTGGCCTGTCCAAAGGTGGCGACCAGACCGTGATCGACGGCTGGTTGGTCAACGGCTCGGCTCGGTTGATCGGCCGCATGTCAGCCGTTCTTCGTACCGCCCAGTCCGGCTTTCTGTTTCACTACGCTTTCGTCATGGCCGTCGCGCTGGTAGCCATGCTGGCGACGTTCATGCTGCTCCGATAAGGAATTTGACCCATGCTGGATTGGCCCCTGCTCAGCCTTCTGATCTGGATACCGGCGGTCGGTGCAGTCGCCGTGGCGACTCTTGGCCGCCGCTCGCCGGATGTGGCGCGCGTGCTCGCCTTGATCGTCGCCCTGGTGACATTCGGACTGTCGTTGCTGTTGTATGTCGGCTTCGATACCGGATCGGCGGACATGCAGTTTGTCGAGAAGCTGGTTTGGATCGAAGCATTCAATATCCATTACCACCTGGGTATCGACGGTATCTCTCTGCCGCTGATTCTTCTCAACACGCTGACCAGCCTTGTCATCGTGATCAGCAGCTGGCATGTCAGTGATCGACCGCACCAGTACATGGCCACGTTCCTTGTGCTGCATGCGTTGATCACCGGCACATTTGCTGCGCTCGATATTCTGCTGTTCTATGTCTTTTTCGAGTTCAGCCTGATCCCGATGTATCTGATCATCGGCATGTGGGGTGGGCCCAACCGCATCTACGCAACGATCAAGTTCTTTCTGTACACCTTTCTGGGCTCGGTCTTCTTGCTGATCTCAATGCTGTGGCTGTACCTGGATTCCGGCAGCTTCGATGTTGCCACGCTGCAGGAACATGGCCTGTCGATGACGGCGCAGATGTGGCTGTTCTTCGGCATGCTGATTGCCTTTGCTGTCAAAGTGCCGATGTGGCCGGTCCACACGTGGTTGCCCGACGCGCACGTTGAAGCGCCCACCGGCGGCTCGGTTGTGCTGGCCGCGGTCATGCTCAAGATCGGCACCTACGCCATGCTGCGCTACCTGCTGCCGATAGTGCCCGATGCTGCCGGTCAGTTCGACTGGCTCATCATTGCGCTCTCACTGATCGCCATCATCTATATCGGCCTGGTAGCGATTGTCCAGCGCGACATGAAGAAGTTGATCGCCTATAGCTCGATTTCGCACATGGGCTTTGTCACGCTGGGCATATTCCTGGGCTTTGCCATTGCTCGCAACACCGGCGAGTTGACGGGTGCGACGCTGGGCATGACTGGTGCCATGGTCCAGATGATTTCGCACGGCTTCATCTCGGCAGCGTTGTTCCTGTTTGTGGGCGTGCTCTACGATCGGGTTCACAGCCGCCAGATCGCGGATTACGGTGGCGTGGCCCATACCATGCCGTGGTTTGCCATGTTCACCATCCTGTTTTTCATGGCCAACTCGGGGCTTCCGGGCACTTCCGGGTTTGTCGGCGAATTCATGGTCATTCTGGCCGCGTTCCACGCCAATATCTGGATTTCTCTGGGCGTGGCGCTCATGTTGTTGCTCGGCGCAAGCTACAGCCTGTGGCTCGTCAAGCGAGTGATCTACGGTGAGGTGGGCAATGACAAGATCGCGTCACTGAAAGATCTCGACAAGCGTGAGTGGATCGTGATGGCGGCGCTGGCCATTCTTGTGATCGCGGTGGGCGTTTATCCGTTCCCACTCATTGAACTCATGCAGCCGTCGGTGGAAAACCTGGTCGAGCACATCATGCAGTCGAAGCTGGGCTGACAGGAAAACCATGCGGGCGTTTAGTGAACCGACAACAGAGAGCCGCTGCGGCTGGCCGTTGGTTTCAAACCGGACAATGACAACAGACTTCAACCATGACGATTAGCGAACTGCAACTGGCGCTGCCTGAAATATTCGTGCTCGGCATGACCTGCGTGGTCCTGCTTGCCGACTTGTTCATTTCCGATGGGCGCCGCGGCCTGACCCACACTCTGGCCCTGGTCACTCTGGTGTTTGCCACCATCCTGAGTCTGGGCTCGATGATGGCGCCGGGCCAGGTGGAGCACGCCTTTTCCGACACCTTCGTGCGCGATCGCTTTGGTGACGTGCTCAAGGTGTTCAGTTATCTGATCTTCATCGGCGTGTTTGTTTACGCAAAGCACTATCTGCGCGAGTTCAATCTGTTCAAGGGCGAGTTCTACACGCTCAGCCTGTTCGCCCTGCTGGGCATGATGGTGCTGATCTCGGCTGGCTCCTTGCTGACCGTCTATCTGGGTCTCGAGGTGATGGTGCTGGCAAGCTACCCGCTGGTGGCGCTCAACCGTAAATCGCTTCCGGGTTCCGAGGCGGCGATGAAGTTTTTCGTCCTGAGCGCAATGGCCTCGGGGTTTCTCCTTTTCGGCATGAGCCTGATCTTCGGCGCGACCGGTTCGCTTGATCTGTCTGCTGTGAGTGCCGCCCTGACGGCCGGAATGGGCGACGACATGCTCCTGACTGTCGGCCTGGTGTTCATCGTGCTCGGCATTGCCTTCGAGTTTGGCGCCGTCCCGCTGCATATGTGGATTCCGGACGTCTACGACGGTGCGCCGCTGCCGATCACGCTGCTGCTCAGTTCAGTACCCAAACTGGCCGCAGTTGCTTTGGCCATCCGCCTGCTCGATAACGGCATGATACAGCTGCACGGAGACTGGCAGGGCATGCTGATTGTGCTCGCAGCGCTGTCAATGGTGCTCGGCAATGTCGTCGCGATTGCCCAGACCAACATCAAGCGCATGCTGGCCTATTCAACCATTGCGCATATGGGTTTTGTGCTGCTTGGCCTGCTTCCGGCCACTCCCGAAGGCTATGCGGCAGCGATGTACTACGCCATCATTTACGGCATCATGTCAGCCGGCAGTTTCGCGGTGCTGATCCTGCTGTCGCGGGATGGCCGGGAAGCCGATCAGCTCGATGACCTCAAGGGTCTGGCACGCCGCAACCCCTGGCATGCACTGATGATGCTGGTTCTGATGTTCTCGCTGGCGGGGATTCCGGTCTTTGCCGGCTTCTTTGCCAAATGGCAGGTGATTGTCGCTGCTCTTTCGGCGGGCTACACCTGGTTGGGCATTCTGGCCGTGATTACGGCGGTCATTGGTGCTTTCTACTACCTGCGCGTGGTCAAACTGATGTACTTCGACGAGCCCGAAGACAGCGAGCCAATGACGGCTCCGGTAGACTTTGGCGCGGTGCTGACGGTCAATGGCATGGCCATGATTGGACTCGGGATTTTCTCCGGAGGTCTGATTGCCCTGTGCCTGTCGGCATTCGCGCAGGGCTAGCAAGCACAGGCAGACGCCTTTGTCAAAGCCACCAGGCCAGGGCGAACCAGACGACCATCAGCACACCAATGACAGCGCCGGCAAGCGTGCCGACCACGACGCCGACACTGGCGCCGACACCGGCGCGCAGCGACGCATCGAGCCTGGCGCGGCTGGCCATGTGGCCGAGTACGGCTCCCAGAAAGGGACCGAAGAGAATGCCGGGTATCCCAAAAAACAGGCCAATCAACAGCCCCAGAGTCGCGCCCACTATGGCGTGACGCCCGGCACCAAAGCGCCGCGCACCCTCAGCAGTGGCGACGAAGTCGATCACCATCGACAGCGCCGTCAGCGCCGTCATCCACAGCAGCGTCCACCAGCCAACGCGCTCGAAACCGTCGAGCCAGGCCAGCAGCACAAGGCCCAGCAGGACGATCGGCACGCCGGGCAATATCGGCAAAATCGTCCCTGCCAACCCGACGAGAACGAGGGCCAGAGCCAGTGCCCAAACCGGCCAGATCAATAGTTCCCAGCTAAGCCACTCCATCACATGCGCCCGCACTTGCAAGGGCCCAATCTTATTGGAATCGGGTAGCGATGACCAGTGGAGTCACCTAAGCTGATTCCCGTGAACCGACAGAGTCCGTGGGCAGCAGATACCCGGCCGATCATGTCTCACCGGGCCGAGATATATCATCACGGCATCAATTTACAGAAGCAAGAACTTGCGGCCTGTCACGAAGCTGTGTAATATCTGCGCCGTCTAGTTGGGGGCTAGGCTGGTGGACAAATCTATGGTTTCAGATCGGGGAGGATCTGTGACCACCTCATGATCGGCAAGTAGTCACAACCTGCCAAAGCGCCACCGGACGGGGGCCGTGACGAGCGGCTCAGGGATGGATTTACCTGTCGGTGGGACCGATGATTGCACTTCTGCGCATACCAGCGCTTTTTTCACAGCCCGCACCAGCTGCTTTCCTGTTTCATGACAGAGGCTCCAAGCCGCCTGGTGGCCAGCGTGTTCGCACCTTCTTCCAGCGGTTGTTTGTGGCAGCGATTGCTTGTCTAGGCTGCGGTTACGCCTTTGGGCTGACAGTCAGCGGCGAACTCTCGGCGGATACGCATTGGGGGCCGGTTCACCGGGCGGATTGATGGTGGCCCAGACGAACGCCCATTACCGCCCCGGCCTGAGCGTGGGCACCTACCGCTACCAGCCCTGGGTCAGATACGTCTACGGTATGCCCATGGCGCTCGATGCTGGTGGGGTGAATATGGACCTTGACTCCGTGCCAAGTCAGCTGACCACACACAATGGCAGCGAAAGCAAGCGTCTTGAGTCAGCGCAGCCGTTGGGGATGCTCAAGAGTATTCTGGAGAGCTCGGTGCCCGAGCAGCAGTTCAGTACCGAAGACGAGCAGGCTGAGGGGGTGAGTGCAGTCTCCGCCATCGCCAAGGCGCAGGCTGAGGGGCAGCGGGTGTTTCATATCACGCAGGACAATCTGGATGAGGCATTGGGGGAAGTTGCGATCAGCAGCGCGTCGCGCAGTGATATCAGGCGGGCGGTGAGTAAGTTCGGCTACGAGGCCATCGTGCATGAAGCGCCGATCACTGTGCCCGGGTGGCAGGGGAGTGGGTATATCCTGACCGATCCGGAGACAGGGGCCGGGTCCTATATGATCGATGGGGGGAAGAATGGGGCTTTTAAGTTGATTGTCTCTGGATTGCTGATTCTGATGGTCGCTTTTCTTGCCTTCCCGCTACTCCTAGCGTCCGGGGTAGGGCTTGTCTTCTTCGCGCTTGCCCTTGTGGTTTCAACAACCCTGATCGCTGCCGGGTTCGCGCTTCTTGAGGATAACGTGAAACTGTGCAACGCATTAGTATCATTTGCTATGGGTACCATTGCCGTTATGGTTTCTCTTCTAATTCCAGGTGTTAGTGCAGCTGTGGCAGCAATGGTTGGCTTGGTGACGAACGCCCTTGCAAGCTTGGTATCTACATATGCAGGATATTGTCGATGAGCATTCCTAAGTTGCTAGTCACTGTAACTTTTGAGTATCGTTTTATTGCCATGGTTCTGATGGCAAGTTTATTGGCTTCATTCAGAATGGCGAAGTCTTTATATGTGGCTAGCTTTCTGCTCATGATTTCTTGGCTATATATTTTTGAGCTGCATGTTCTTTCCGGGATGGATAAGGTTTCAGCCTTCTATGACACATTGTCTACGCTCTCTTTCTTTATTGTACTTTTTGTTTTCTGCCTTGCCATAACGATACTTGATCCCAAAGAAGCCAGGGGGGATAGGTTCCATGGTCGCTTTCCACATCTAAGGTTTACTGGAGTGAGGTATCTAGATATCGCTATGTCATTTTCGTACATGGGTATTTTTGCGTACTGGTCTTGGATCTCCTGGTAAACCTACTTAAAGCGTAGATGAGCGATACGACCACGGATGATGTACTGGGCGGTCGCAAGGCGATCGTCCAGCAGAGCGGCGAGCTGACCGAACGGCCCGACAACCGGATTGTGCTGCGCGGTGCCGACTGGGCCAGCTTGCCCGACAGCTTGCGGGTGACCTTCGATGTCGACCCCCTCACCGGCCAGCCCCAGGGCGGGGTGGTGCTGCCCTCCCTGTGTGTCAACCTCGTCCCATACACTTCTGCTTTGAGTTAGTGTAATTCTTCAGGGCTCTCGGAACGAGGAATCAATGCAATGCCTAAGCCAGCCCCCGAACAGCGAGATACAGAAGTTATCCCCGAGCCTGCGCTGGAAAAGCGCTCCCGGCGCCGGTTCTCAACAGAATACAAGCTCCGAGTGATTGCCCGGGCCGACGCCTGCCAGTATGGTGAAGTCGGTGAACTGCTCCGCTCCGAAGGCCTCTACAGCAGCCAATTGCAGCAGTGGCGCAAGGACCTGGCCGCCGATGGAGAAACCGGGCTGGGCAAGACCAGGCCGGGGCCTCAATCCGCGCTGACGCCCGATCAACGCCGCATCCGACAACTGGAAAAACAGCTTTCCGGGCTGCAATGCAAGCTCGAAATTACCCAGGACTGCGTTGAGCTCCAAAAAAAAGCCTTGTCGATGCTGGATCGGGCGCGCAATGGGGAAGCCGAATGAAGGCTGTCCTCGAACAGCGCCCGGACCGTCTTCCCCTGGCAATGGCCTGTCGATCGGATAAAGCAACACCTGTTCTGTAAATTCTCTTATCCTTCCATCGGCACTATTGCTCCATTGTGAGGTAGACCCGTCCGGTCTCCCACTCGTCGGAGATTTCCATGGCAACGGCTGAGACCAGTCTCAGGCAGCTGTCTTCATTCGGGAACAGTGTCGCCACCCGTGTCCGCCGCTTGAGTTCTTTGTTCAAACGCTCGACCATGTTGCTGGTCCGGATGCGTCGGCGATGGCCCTCGGGGAAGGCGAAGACGGTCAAGGCTTCCGGGATCGCCTCGGCGGCCCAGGCGGCCAGCTTGGGGGCTTTGTCCTGATAGGCCTGGATCAGCCGGTCAAGCTGTCGTTCGGCTTCTTCCCGGTTGAGTGCGTTGAACACGCCCCGGATGGCTTGTGCCACTTCCCGCTTCATGCTCTGGCGAGGCACGTACTTCTGGGCGTTCTGCTGAACATGGAACTGGCAACGCTGCCATGGCACGGCCGGGAAGACCGCCTTGCGAGCGGCCTTTAGGCCTTCGTGAGCGTCCGAGATAAACAGCTCGGTACCGTGCAGGCCTCGATCCTTGAGGCTGGTCAGAAATTCGCGCCAGTGGACCTCCTGCTCGGACAGGGCTACGGAGACACCCAGCACACTGCGCTGGCCCTGGCGATCGATCCCGATAGCCAGCTGGACCGCACTGTCCAGCACCTGGCCGCCGTGGCGGACCTTCTCGTAGCGCGCGTCGAGGTAGACGTAGGGCATGGCCTCGATCGGGCGCTCGCGCCACGCTGAGAGCGTCTCATCGAGCGCCTGGGCTGCCCGGCTGACCTCGCTGGAGCTGACGTCTATGCCGCACAACTCCTGAGTCAGCTTGGCCATCTTCCTAGTCGAGACACCCTGAACGTAGGCCTCGGCCAGCGCCAGGCGCAACGCACGCTCGGACTTCAGGCCCTTCTCCAGGCAGTTCGGGTAGAAGTCGCTGGCGCGAGTCTGCGGAACTGCTAGATCCAGCTCGCCAACGCGTGTTCGAACCCGTTTCGGCTTGAACCCGTTGGCATAGCCCCGGCGCTGCTCGGAACGCTCGTAGGGGCTGGCCTGAAGGTGCCGGCTGCGCTCTACTTTCATCATCTCGTTGAGCAGCACTTCCAGCGCTTGACTCATGCCGTCAAATCCTTCCTCGGCCAACAGTTCAAAAACCCGTTCCAGCGCGGTATCCTCTACTTGGTAGGTCATCGGTTGATTCCTTTTCGTCTGTGTCGTCGAAAACTCCGACAAAAGGATAAGCCGGTGACCTACCTCAAACCAAGGCCACCGAAATTACAGAACAGATGGTGCACTAACGTCGATCGCTGGGCCTGAACCGCAGCACCGTTTACGCGCACCGAAAACGCCAGCGCGACGGTCAGCCTGCCCGGACCGCTCGGCACGACAGTATCCAGCCCAGAGCCTTGACGCCGGCTCAGCGTCAGGAGGTCCTGGATGTGCTCCACAGCGAGGAATTCTGCGATCAACCACCGTTCGAGGTCTATTCCGAGTTACTGGAGCAAGGCCGCTACCTGTGCTCGACCAGCAGCATGCATCGCTATTTGCGCGCTGAGGGGTGTGCCGGCGAGCGACGCAACCAGCGACCCGCTCAGCACCACGCTATCCCGAGACTCAAGGCGACGGCACCGAACCAGGTCTGGACGTGGGATATATCAAAATTGCCCGTTCACACGCGCGGCACTTACCTGTCACTGTACGTCATTCTCGACCTGTTCAGCCGCTTTGCGCTGGCCTGGATGGTCTCGCGGAAGGAAAACAGTGCCTTGGCCCAGCAGCTGGTGACAGAAGCCAGCAGCCGCTACCGGATCGAGAGCGGACAACTGACGCTGCATCAGGATCGCGGCTCACCGATGATTGCGCACAGCTTCCTGGACCTGCTCGGCGAGCACGGTATTACTGGAAGCCACAGTCGGCCTCGGGTCAGCAACGACAATCCGTTCAGCGAATCACAGTTCAAGACGGCCAAGTATCAGCCGGACTATCCGGGGCGCTTCGAGAGCATCGCCCATGCTCGACGATGGTTCGAGCGTTACTTCGAGTGGTACAACTTCCACCATCACCACAGTGGCTTGGCCGGGTTCACGCCAGAACAGGTCTTTACCGGCCGCTATCGCGAGCTGGCTGGAACCCGACAAGCGGCGCTTGATGAAATGTACCGGAAACACCCGGAGCGTTTTGTCGCAGGGCCACCGGCCACCTCACTGCCGCCGGCCGTCGTCACGATCAATCCGATCGCGCTTGAGGCCATCGAACGTGGCGAATCAAGTGCCGTGAACTTCCCGACCTTACCGTCAGCCCGTCATACAGCAAGAGAATCTACGTTAACTTTGAAATAAGTGTCCGAAACAGGTTGACATGTTCCGGTAATCTGCTCCCAAACTCAACTCAAGGAGCAGATCATGTCTTCGACCTATCGCATTCGCCGCTCGGCAAAGCAGTGGCAGAACCTGATTGACGAGCAGGCCGGCAGCGGCCTGAGCCAGGTGGCGTTTTGCAGGCAAGAGAGGCTTGCACTGAGCACCTTTGCCAACTGGAAGCGGCGCCTGGCCGGTAAGAGTCCAGCGGCCACCTGTGACGAACCGGAGTCGGCAACGTCGCCGTGGATTGATCTGGGTGCCATGACGGGTTCGGAGCCGGGCTGGGACATTGAGCTGGATCTTGGCGGTGGCCTCTGCCTGCGGCTGCGGCGGCGCTGATGTTTTTCCCTGAAGATCGCGTCCGGGTCTGGCTGTATGCCCGGCCCACCGACATGCGCAAACAGTTCGATGGTCTGGCGGCCCTGGCGCGCAACCAGCTCGAAGAGGATCCCATGAGCGGCCACCTGTTCGTGTTCATCAACCGCAGGCGGACCTACATGAAGGTGCTCTACTTCGACCGAGGCGGCTATTGCCTGTGGTGCAAGCGCCTGGAGCAAGGGCAGTTCAACTACAACGTGCATCGCGGTGACAAGCAGGCGCTGAGTTGGACCGATCTGAGGCTGCTGCTCGATGGCATCAAGGTCGAAAAATCGCGTCAGTTCAAGCGCTTTGACCGGCAGGTGCCACACCGGCTGAAGTATAATGAAGACCATGCCACAGGCTCGCACGAAAACCCCGATCAGCCCGCAGCAATACGCTCGGCTGCAAGGCGATTATGACGCACTGCAACGAGACCATGCAGCGCTCAAGCGACAGCATGACCACGAGCTTGCCTCGCTCAAGCAGCAGCTCGCCTGGCTCAAGCGCCAGCTGTTCGGACCGAAGTCCGAGAAGCGTCTGATCGATGAGGCAGTGGACCAGAAGGCGCTGTTCGAGACGGCGGGCGAATCCGCCGAAGTGGCACCAACCGAGTCGATCAGCTATACGCGCAAGAAGGCAGTCAAGGAGCGCGGCAATGCGGTAACTGACTCGGGCCTTCGCTTCAGCGAGGATGTGCCGGTCGAAGTCATCCGGGTCGCCGATCCTGAGATCGAAGCCATCCCGGAACAACACCGGATCGTCATCGGCGAGAAGGTGACCCACCGCCTGGCCCAGCGGCCGGGCAGTTATGTGATTTTGCAGTATGTCCGTCCGGTCATCAAGGACTTGAGGGATGATCACGTCCATACCACGCCGGCCCCGGCCAACGTGCTCGAAGGTAGTCTGGCTGATGTCAGCTTGCTGGCCGGTCTGATGGTCGACAAGTTCTGCTATCACCTGCCACTGTATCGCCAGCACCAGCGCCTGGCCACCAACGGCATTACCGTTAGCCGCAGCACGCTGACCAACCTGGTCAAGCGCGCCGTCCAGCTACTCGAGCCGGTCTATGACGCCCAGCTTGAGCAAGTACTTCAATCGAAAGTGCTGGCCATGGACGAAACCCCGATCAAGGCCGGGCGTTCGAAGACGCCGGGCCGGAAAGGCAAGATGAAACAGGCCTGGTTCTGGCCGGTCTATGGTCAGGATGATGAAGTCTGCTTTGTGTTCTCGCCAACCCGCGCGAGCCGGGTCGTTACCGACACGCTGGGCAAGCACTTCTCGGGCACGCTCATCACCGATGGCTATGCGGCCTATGCCCGCTATGCCCAGGCACGCCCGGAGATCACCCATGCCAACTGCTGGGCCCATGCCCGGCGCAAGTTCGATGCGGCCCTGGGCGATGAGCCCAAGGCGGCTGATCAGGCCCTGGAGTTGATCGGCCAGCTCTACCGGATCGAGGCGCAGATCACCGACCAGGCGCTGACGGGCCGAAACAAGCTCGGATATCGCAGCCAGCACGCCCTGCCGGTCGTTCAGGCCTTCTGGGCCTGGTGTGAGCAGCACATGCGGCGCATGGATCGGCCCAAGACCAGCCTGCTGCGCCGGGCGGCGAACTATGCGCTCTCGCGCAAGGCGTCACTGGAGGTGTTCCTGTCCGATCCGGAGGTGCCGATCGACACCAACCACCTCGAGCGCGCCCTTCGGCCCATCCCGATGGGCAAGAAAAACTGGCTCTTTAGCTGGACCGAGCTCGGGGCCAGGGACATCGGCACCATCCAGAGCCTGCTGGTGACCTGCCGAATCCACGGCATCAACCCCTACACTTATCTGGTCGATGTGCTCCAGCGCGTAGGTCAGCACCCGGCCAGCAAAGTCGAGCAGCTCACGCCCAGGCTGTGGAAAGAGCACTTCGCCAGCAAGCCGCTTGTATCAGACGTGCAGTGGATCGACCAGTAACGGTCGGGAATGAACGCTTAC
>NZ_JBJNIO010000092.1:0-1126 GCF_056324145.1 Wenzhouxiangella sp. YN1 | reverse complement strand
CGGCTGCTCTGCCTTCTCCGGGTTCAGCCAGACGGTTCCGACCGGTGACCAGTTCCGAGTATCTCCGCTCCAGCGCTGTGGGTGCTGGTCTCGTGCCGCCTGGTAGACGGCGTGCCGCTTGGCCAGGATCTCGATGTCCTGTCCAGTGTGGCGCTGGTGCGGGGTGACATAGTTGATGCCGCGATGCTTGTGCTGATGGTTGTACCAGTCGACGAACTCACGCACCCACTCGCGCGCGGCCTCGAGCGAGGCAAAGCCAGTCTTGGGGAAGTGCGGCACGTATTTGCAGGTCCTGAACAGCGATTCGACGAACGCGTTGTCGTCGCTGACCCGCGGTCGGCTGAACGAAGCGGTGATCCCGAGCTTGCCGAGCATGACCTGCACCGTCTGGCCTTTGATTGGGCTGCCGTTGTCACCGTGCAGCACCAGCGTCTTTCCGGTACAGCCCTCCTTCCAGACGGTGCGCTGGACCAGGTCGCTGGAGTGCACGGCGCTCTCGTTCTCGTGTACTTCCCAGCCCACGATCTTGCGACTGAACAGGTCCATGACCAGATACAGGAAGAAGAAGCGGCCGCGGACGGCGGCTGGCAACCAGGTGATGTCCCAGCACCAAACGGTGTTGGATGCATCGGCGCGATGCGTCGCCGGCGGCCGGGGCACTCGGGCTGGCTTGGCGCGCCCGCGATGATGCTGCTGGTTCTCGTCATTCAACACACGGTAAAAGCTCGACTCCGAGGCCAGGTAGCGGCCTTCGTCCGCCAGCTTCGGCACGATCTGGCCCGGCGGCATGGAGGCGTGTTCGGGCTCGTTGCAGGCGGCCACGATGGCCTGCCGCTCCTCCTCAGTCAGCGCATGGGACGGCAGCGGACGAGCCGCTTCCGGCCGCCGGTCGGCGCGGACACTGCCACCCGTCGTCCAGCGCTGATAGGTACGGGCCGTGATACCCAGTGCGCGGCAAGCGGGCTTCAGGCGCGCGCCGGCGGCTCGGGCCTCGTCGATCAGCTCAACAGCTTTATGGCGATCCGGGGTGCTGATCATTCGTCCTCTCCGTCCCCCCAGATCGCCCGGGCTTTTTTTGACAAGGTGAGCAAGGCCGCCGTCTCGGCCAGCGCCTTTTCCTTGCGCG
>NZ_JBJNIO010000091.1:0-5880 GCF_056324145.1 Wenzhouxiangella sp. YN1 | reverse complement strand
CGAGGCTTTGAAAAGGGGTAGTGTTTCACCCATGGCGTGTTCTCTTTCTGTCGTGGGATTAGTGCCTTAACACTCTGATTATACGACAGAAATTGACACGCCATACCTCTTTCTAGCCCGCATTGAAGAATAAGGGGGGGTTAAGGTAGGGGCCAGACATGTCAAAAAGCGGCGAAGGACGATTTCAGCAAGACATCATCGCGCAGATGACCGCCAACGGCTGGCTGACCGGCCCGGCCAGCGGCTATGACCGCGCCAGCGCGCTGTATGTCGAAGACCTGGTCGGCTATCTGCAGGAGGCCTGGCCGAAGCGCTGGGAGAGGCTTGTTGCGCGCAACCCCCAGGACCCGCAGCGTGCGCTGGTGCGGGCGGTAACCCGCCAGCTGGAGCGCGGCGGCACGCTGGAGGTGCTGCGCCACGGCATCAAGCTGCCCGGCGTCAAGCTGGAGCTGTGCAGCTTTCGGCCCGACCACGGCATGAACCCCGAGACCCTGGCGCGCTATCGCGCCAACCGCCTGCGGGTGGTGCCGGAAGTATCGTATTCACCCCACGCACGACCCGGCGAATACGACCCGCGGCTGGATCTGGTGCTGTTCGTCAACGGCATTCCCACCGCCACGCTGGAGCTCAAGAGCGAGTTCAAGCAGTCGGTCAAGAATGCCGAGCGCCAGTATCGGCGCGACCGGCCGGTAAAGGACCCGCTCACGCGCAAGGCCGAGCCGCTGCTGACCTTCGGCCGCGGCGCGCTGGTGCACTTTGCCGCCAGCCAGGATCGCGTGTCGATGACCACCCGGCTGGCCGGCAGGGAAACCACCTTTTTGCCGTTCAACCGCGGCACGCCCGACGGCGGTGCCGGCAACCCGCTCGCCGACGAAAACACTCCCTACGCCACCGATTATCTGTGGCGGCAGGTGTTTGCGCCCGACGCCTGGCTGAAGATTCTGGGCCGCTTTCTGCACCTGGAGCGCAAAACCGAAGAAGACTTCCACGGCCGGCGCAAGCGCACGGAAACGCTGATCTTTCCGCGCTTTCAGCAGTGGGATGTGGTCAACAAGCTGATCGCGGCCACCGCCGAGGAAGGCGTTGGCCAGCGCTATCTGATTCAGCACAGTGCCGGCTCGGGCAAATCCAATTCCATCGCCTGGCTGGCCCACCAGCTCGCCGCCCTGTACGACGGCGACGGCAACAAGCTGTTCAATTCCATTGTGGTGGTCACCGACCGCACCGTGCTCGACAGCCAGCTGCAGGACACCATCTACCAGTTTGAACACGCCCACGGCGTGGTTCAGCCGATCAGCCGCGATGTGGGCAGCGAGAGCAAGTCGCAGCAGCTGGCCGCGGCGCTGGCGGCCAATACCCGCATCATCATCGTCACCATCCAGACCTTTCCGGCGCTGTTCGATGCGCTCGACGCTCGCCCGGACCTGGCCGGCGGGCGCTACGCCGTGATTGCCGACGAAGCGCATTCATCGCAGACCGGCCTGGCGGCCAGCAAGCTCAAGGCCATTCTGGGCGCCGATGCGCCCGAGGGCGAAGAGGTGAGCGCCGAAGAGCTGTTGAACGCGGCCGTAGCCGCCCGCCGATCATCCCGGCGCATCAGCTACTACGCCTTTACCGCCACGCCCAAGGCCCGCACCCTGGAACTGTTCGGCCGCCTGCCCGATCCCGATCGGCCGCCGTCGACCGACAACAAGCCCGAAGCCTTTCACCTCTACACCATGCGCCAGGCCATCGAGGAAGGCTTCATACTGGATGTACTGAAGAACTACACCACCTACAGCACGGCCTGGAAGCTGGCGCATCCGCACGGCGACGAGCAGGAGGTGGAATCACGCAAGGCCTCGGCCCGGCTGGCGCGCTGGGTGCGGCTGCACCCCTACAACATCAGCCAGAAGGTGGAGGTGATTGTCGAGCACTTCCGCATGAACGTGCGCCACCTGCTCGACGGCCAGGCCAAGGCGATGGTGGTCACCAGCAGCCGCCAGGAGGCGGTGCGCTACGCACTGGCGCTGCGCGAATACGTGCGTGAGAAAAGTTACGCCGACGTACACCCGATGGTAGCGTTTTCCGGCAGCGTGGCGGCCGACGAGGTGATTCCCGAAGAGGTCACCGAGCGCAGCGCCCTGCTCAACCCCGATCTCAAGGGGCGCGACCTGGCCAACGCCTTCGACACGCCCGAATACAACGTCATGATCGTGGCCAACAAGTTCCAGACCGGATTCGACCAGCCGCGGCTGGTGGCCATGTATGTGGACAAGAAGCTTCAGGCCGTGGATTGCGTGCAGACGCTCTCGCGTCTGAATCGGAAATTTCCCGGCAAGGAAGAAACCTATGTGCTCGACTTCTTCAATGACGCCGACGACATTCTCCAAGCCTTCAGGCCCTACTACAACAAGGCCGAGCTGGCCGACGTGTCCGACCCCAATGTGGTCTACGACCTGCAGGCAAGCCTGAACGCCGCCGGCATCTATCACTGGGACGAGGTGGAGAACTTTGCCCGGGCCTTCCTGGATGACAAGGCCAGCGCCAGCCAGCTCGGCTTCTACAGCGGGCCGGCGCGTGAGCGCTTCAAGAAGCGCTACCAGGCGGTGACGGAGCAGATCCGTACCTGGAAGCAGGCCCGCAACGAAGCCGAGCGGGAGGGCAATGACGCCGGCCTCAAGCGCGCTGAGCAAGAGCTCAAGGAAGCGCACACCACTCGCGACGAGCTCGATCTGTTCCGCAAGAGCCTGAAGGACTTTTGCCGCAGCTACGAATTCCTTTCTCAGATCATCGACTACGACGACATCGAGCTGGAGCAGCTCAACATCTATGCCCGCCATTTGCACCCTCTGCTGCGTGCCGAAAACCTTGAAGAAGACGAAATCGACGTCTCCGAACTGGAGCTGAGCCACTATCGGCTCAACAAGCGCGCCGAGCACCGTCTGAACCTGGCCGAAGGCGAAGGCGATTACGAGGGTTTGAAGCCGATATCAGACGTCGGCTCGGGCAAACCCCATGATCCGGAGAAAAAGCAGCTGTCGGAAATCATCGACCGGCTCAACGATCTGTTTGGCGCCGAAGTCAGCGATGATGATAAACTGTATTTTGCCAATGGCGTGGCCGATCGCATACGCCGCGATGAGGCCGTCATGGAGCAAGTCAACAATCATGCCCCTGACCAGGTCATGCACGGCCTGTTTCCCAAGCGCGTTACCGATACCGTGCTCGACGCCATGACCGACCATGAAAAGCTGGCCGTTCAGGTGCTCGACAGCCCCGAAAAGAGCCAGGAGTTCGCGCGGCTTATCCTGCGGTTGCTGGTCAGCTCGAGCGCCAACAAACCATCTGTTCTTTAGCTGTCGGCTCTGTTGCATGAATCCACCTCGTGGAAACAATCGATAGAGCCGCAGACAGAAAGCCAGCTTCCATGGCTACCGGCGCGAACATTGCCCGTGCCGAGAGCCCAAGCAGCATGATCCACATGATCATGCGCGACGCCCTGTAACTCTGCTGAAGACAGCGCCTCAAGGCCGCAATCCATTTTCACCCGGGCAGCCTTGTCTCTACCCACAGGTCGTCCGGAAATGGATGCGGGGCACGGCAATCAGTGACTGGACTTCTACTACTCAGGTGCAATCCTTGGATAACGAACTGGATTTTAATTACAACGACTACTTTATTGATGAGATCAATGAAACCGATTACGGCTATGAAGATCACGTCCTGTCAGACCCGGATTTCAGTGAACTGAATTTCAACGACTACTCCATCGATGAGCCCGAGCTCATTCTGGATGTACCCTATGTACCAACCAGCGAAGACATCGTGCATGCCATGCTGGATCTGGCCAGAGTCACCAGCAAGGATGTGCTGTATGACCTGGGCTGCGGTGACGGCCGTATCGTGGTGGCTGCCGCACTGGAGAGAAACACGCGCGGCTTCGGCATCGACATGGACCCTGAACGTATTTCAGAAGCCATGGAATATGCGGGAAATACCGGCGTTGAATTCCTCGTCGACTTCTTTGAAGGCGACCTGCTCGATGCCGATTTCAGCGATGCCACCGTGGTCGCGCTGTACCTGCTCGACTCGGTGAATGTTCAACTCCGCCCACGTTTGCTTGATGAGCTGCGCCCGGGCACACGCATCGTCTCGCATGCGTTTGACATGGGGGGCTGGATCCCTGATACCACCAGGCGCCACGGCAGCACTCAGCTGTACAAATGGATTGTGCCGGCCAAAGTTGCCGCTTTCTGGGAATGGCAAACCACCAGCGGCAAAACCTACCGTGCTGAATTGAATCAGAAATACCAGGAGGTGACGGGCGCTGCCTGGATTGACGGCGAGAAAGCCCAGCTCACCAAAGCATCTCTCAGGGGTGATCTACTGAAACTGATCATTCAGGGCAATGACCCAGACAGCAAACCAGCCAGTTTTGTCATGCGCCATGAAGGTACGCAGATGGTGTCGGCGAAAGGCAATCGCCAGGCTACACCGGCGATCAGGTTGCCCAATGGTCATCTCCAGGACACCCACGATCTATAGGAAATCTCCTACAGATTGACACGACAGTCTCCGGATTGGCGGGCGTCTCTCCCGGCGCCAGAATAGAGACATGACCTATCCACGCAGTCAGTTAGTCAGCGACGAGGAGCCCGGCTTCTTCCATTGTGTCAGCCGATGCGTCCGGCGCGCCTTTCTCTGTGGTCGCGACGAAGTGGTGGTTGTCAAGCTACTTGTCGCCTTATCCATGTTCACGCAACCTGATTTTCCGGCTGCTTTTCCTTCTCCGGGTTCAGCCACACGGTTCCGACCGGCGACCAGTCCCGGGTGTCACCACTCCAGCGCTGTGGATGCCTGTCTCGCGCGGCCTGATAGACCGCATGGCGCCTGGCCAGAATTTCGACATCCTGCTCGCTATGGCGCTGATGCGGGGTGACGTAGTTGATGCCGCGGTGCCTGTGCTGATGGTTGTACCACTGGACAAAGCCGCGGACCCACTCGCGCGCCGCCTCCAGCGAAGCAAAGCCGGCCTTCGGGAAGTGCGGCACGTACTTGCAGGTGCGGAACAGCGACTCGACGAAGGCGTTGTCGTCACTGACTCGCGGACGGCTGAACGAGGCCGTAATACCGAGCTTGCCGAGCATGGCCTGCACGGTCTGGCCCTTGAACGGGCTCCCGTTATCGCCGTGCAGCACGAGCGGCTGATCGATGCAGCCCTCCTTCCAGACCGTCTGCTGGACCAGGTCACTGGAGTGCACAGCGCTCTCGCGTTCATGCACTTCCCAGCCCACGATCTTGCGGCTGAACAAGTCCAGGATCAGGTACAGGAAGAAGAAGCGGCCGCGGATTTCGCTTGGCAGCCAAGTGATGTCCCAACACCAAACGGTGTTGGGTGCATCGGCGCCATGAGTGGCCGGCGGCCGGCTCGCAGCAGGATTTTTGGCACGTCCACGATGGTGCTGCTGGTCGGTATCGTTCAGGACTCGATAGTAAGTCGACTCCGAGGCCAGGTAGCGGCCCTCGTCGGCCAGCTTCGGCACGATCTGGCCTGGCGGCATGGATGCGTGCTCAGGCTCGTTGCAGACCGTCACGATAGCCTGCCGCTCCTCAGCACTCAAGGCATGAGACGGCCGCGGGCGGACCGCCTCCGGTCGCCGGTCTGCGCGCACGCCGCCGCCCACCGTCCAGCGCTGGTAGGTACGGGCCGTGATACCCAGTGCGCGGCAAGCGGGCTTCAGGCGCGCGCCGGCGGCGCGGGCCTCGTCGATCAGCTCAACAGCTTTATGGCGATCCGGGGTGCTGATCATTCGTCCTCTCCGTCCCCCCAGATCGCCCGGGCTTTTTTTGACAAGGTGAGCAAGGCCGCCGTCTCGGCCAGCGCCTTTTCCTTGCGCG
>NZ_JBJNIO010000090.1:0-130943 GCF_056324145.1 Wenzhouxiangella sp. YN1 | reverse complement strand
TGGCTGGTTGGCTGGTTGGCTGGTTGGCTGGTTGGCTGGTTGGCTGGTTGGCTGGTTGGCTGGTTGGCTGGTTGGCTGGTTGGCTGGTTGGCTGGTTGGCTGGTTGGCTGGTTGGCTGGTTGGCTGGTTGGCTGGTCGGCTGGTCGGCTGGTCGGCTGGTCGGCTGGTCGGCTGGTTGGCTGGTTGGCTGGTCGGCTGGTCGGCTGGTCGGCTGGTCGGCTGGTCGGCTGGTCGGCTGGTCGGCTTGGGTCGGTGAGGCTGCGCCCGGAAAATGCGTGTCGCCGGCTGACAGCCGTTTTCGCCTTGAGTGTTGCGGCGCAGCCACCCCGCAAACCCGGGAGAGCAGGCTCAGCCAGCCAGTCGGAAAACAGGCCCGCATTCAGCGCAAGCACGCCGGCTGCATTTTTCGGGATAAAACGGCTTGTCGCAGCCTCTCAAGGGCGGGTATAATGCCGGGCTTGATGAAAACCGGCGACTGGGGCTTTTGCACAAAGCCCGACCTGGGGTCAGCCCAGGGGGTTTTCTGGAAAAGCCCGGTCGCCCGAAGAACCCATTTTTTGGAGTAGGTTGAAAATGACTCTGACCGCTGAAGAAAAGAGCCAGGTTGTCAAGGACTACCAGCTCGCCGAGGGTGACACCGGATCCCCGGAAGTGCAGGTTGCGCTGCTGACCGCGCGCATTCAGAACCTGACCGGGCATTTTGCCGATCACAAGAAAGACCATCACTCCCGTCGAGGCCTGCTCAAGCTGGTCAATCAGCGTCGCTCGTTGCTGGATTACGTCAAGAAAAAGGATATCCAGCGTTACCGCGACCTGATTGAGCGCCTTGGCCTGCGTCGCTAAGAAGCGGATTGATCCGATCGCTATCAACACCCCGGCAGCTCTCGAGCTGTTCCGGGGTGTTTTCTATTGCAAGTGCAAAGTGGAGTGAGTGAAGTGAAGAAGTTCAGCAAGACTTTCAGATTCGGCGAGCATGACGTCACGCTCGAAACCGGGCACGTCGCGCGTCAGGCCGATGGTGCCGTGCTGGTGACCATGGCCGACACCGTGGTTCTGGTGACTGCCGTGGCCCGCAAGGAAGCCAAGCCCGGTCAGGCGTTCTTTCCCCTGACCGTCAACTATCAGGAAAAATTCTATTCCGCTGGCCGCATTCCCGGTGGCTTCTTCAAGCGCGAAGGGCGTCCTACCGAGAAGGAAACCCTGACCTCGCGCCTGATTGACCGCCCGATCCGCCCGCTGTTTCCGAAAGGCTTTCTCAACGAAACCCAGGTGATTGCCACGGTGATGTCGTCGAATCCGGAAATCGATGCCGATATTCCGGCGATGATTGGTGCCTCGGCGGCGCTGTCGCTGTCGGGCTGCCCGTTTCAGGGCCCCATCGGTGGTGCCCGCGTTGGTTTCGTTGACGACGAGTATGTCATCAACCCGACGGCCACGCAGCTTGAGGACTCCCGGCTGAATCTGGTGGTGGCCGGCACCGCGGATGCCGTGCTGATGGTCGAATCCGAGGCCGAGCAGCTCAGCGAAGAGCAGATGCTGGGCGCGATCACTTTTGGCCATGAGCAGATGCAGGTTGCCATCCAGGCCATCAGCGAGCTGACCGCTGAAGCCGGCAAGCCGAAATGGGACTGGCAGGCGCCGGAGGCGCCGGCGGGCCTCGAAGAGAAGGTCAAGAGCGCCATCGGCGATGGGCTTGAAAAGGCCTACGATCTGACCGACAAGATGCAGCGTCGTGACGCCATCTCCGAGGTCAAGAATCGTGTGGTCGAACAGCTGTGCAGCGAAGACGACGAGTCCGCACCTGCTGTCGACGAGGTTGCGGATGTGTTCGGCGCGATGGAGAAGAATCTGGTTCGCGAGCGGATTCTCTCCGGTCAGGCCCGGATCGACGGCCGTGATCTGACGACGGTGCGTCCGCTCGATATGTCGGTCGGTTTCCTGCCGCGCACCCACGGCTCGTCCATCTTTACCCGTGGCGAGACGCAGGCGATGTGTGTGGTAACGCTGGGTACCGGTCGCGATGCGCAGATCATCGACGCCATCGAGGGCGAGTACAAGGAGCCGTTCATGCTCCACTACAACTTCCCGCCGTATTGCGTGGGCGAGACCAATCACATGCTGGCGCCGAAACGTCGCGAGATCGGGCACGGCAAGCTCGCCAAGCGCGCGCTGTCCGCCGTGGTGCCCACGGGTGAGGAGTTTCCCTACGTGCTGCGCCTGGTGTCGGAAGTCACCGAGTCCAACGGTTCGAGCTCGATGGCCACGGTTTGCGGCTCCTCGCTGGCGATGATGGATGCCGGTGTGCCGATCAAGGCGCCGGTGGCCGGCATTGCCATGGGCCTGATCAAGGACGGTGATCGCTTTGCCGTGCTCACCGACATCCTCGGCGACGAAGACCATCTCGGTGACATGGACTTCAAGGTGGCCGGCTCGGCCGAGGGCGTGACCGCCCTGCAGATGGACATCAAGATTACCGGCATCACCAGCGAGATCATGGAGGTTGCCCTCAAGCAGGCGCATGCCGGGCGCAACCACATTCTCGAAGAGATGAACGCGGTCATCGGCAAGCCGCGTGAGGAAATGAGCGAGTACGCGCCACGCCTGTTCACCATGAAGGTGCACCCCGACAAGATCCGTGACGTCATCGGCAAGGGCGGCAGCACCATCCGCCAGATCACCGAGGAGACGGGAACCACCATCGACATCCAGGACGACGGAACGGTCACCATCGCTTCGGTCAACCAGGCCGCGGCAGACGACGCGCGCAAGCGCATCGAGCAGATCACCGCCGACGTCGAGGTGGGGGCAGTCTACGAAGGTACGGTGACCAAGATCATGAACTTCGGCGCCTTCGTGACCATCCTGCCCGGCAAGGATGGCCTGGTCCACATCTCGCAGATCTCCGATCAGCGCGTCGAGAATGTCACCGACGAACTGGCCGAGGGCGACAAGGTCAAGGTCAAGGTGCTCGAGGTCGACAAGCAGGGGCGCATCCGTCTGAGCATGAAAGCGCTCAAGGAAGACGAAAAGGCTTCCTGATGGCAAGATGGCGGCTGCCCGGTCTCCGGGCCGCCGCCTTGCTTGTAACCAAGAAGGACGAAAGGTTCACCAACAAGGGCTGTTTTCTTTGCGCTTCGCGCCCCGCCGTGAGCCTGGCGCTTGCTTGTTACGGAAAACCGCCGCCAGGGGTTGAACTGCGGCCCCGGCGGCCCTGACAGGGTGAATGACACATGGAACTGCTGATTCCCGTATCTCCCGGCGAGCTGCTCGACAAGCTCACCATCCTCGAAATCAAGCTCGACCGCATCGACGACGATGGCAAAGTGGCGAATGTGCGGCGCGAATACGAGCTGCTCTCAAGCGCCTGGGCGAAGGCAGCGGTCGATGACGATGAAGTCGTTGTGCTGCGCGATCGGCTGCGCAAGGTCAACGAAGCCCTCTGGGACATCGAAGATGCAATTCGCGACGAGGAGCGCGGCAGGCGCTTCGGCGACCGCTTCATCGAGCTTGCGCGATCGGTTTATGTCCGCAATGATGAACGCGCCGCGTTCAAGAAACAGATCAATGAACGGCTGGGGTCGGAAATCGTCGAAGAAAAGTCGTACCGCGATTACCGCTGACTAATCATCGCTGACAACTATACCTTCCCGAAGTTTCCGATGGTTTTCGTGGCCTTATGCACGTTTGGGTAGTAGAATTGCCTTCGTCCCCCAAACAAGAACAGCAGAGGCGCTGCGATGTTTCGCAAAATGATACTTGCTCTGGTGCTTGCCCAGAGCGTTGTTACCGTAGCCGTCGCCCAGGTCGATGACAGCGGGGAGCCCCGCACCCAGGCCGGCACACCAACCTTTCATTTCGTAGGTGATCGCTACCGTCTTGGCGTCGGGCTCGACAGCGAGTTCGATGTGGTCGGTGAGCTTCAGGCGGCCTTTTACGAGTCGCAGCGTTCAAGTTTCATCGGCGACGGCTGGCTGGGCAGCCAGGGTGCCGGTGGCGTCAAGCTCAACTATCACTGGCTGATCAACGCAACTGCCGAAGAGGGTCCCGACGGGCCGGTCTACACCGACGGCAACGTGGCCAAGCTGTTCGTTGCCGCCGACCAGAACCAGCTCGACGACCGCAAGCTGACCTTTGGCGGTGGTTGGGAAGGGCGCAACTGGGCATTCTCCGGCTACGGCATGACGGCGCTGACCGACGAGCGCCTGGTCGATCGCGTGAGCACCATCGAGGAAAAGCTGGTCACCGGTGAGATCGATGGCCGGGCATTTTCGCGCGTGGACAGTATCGAGACCGTCACCGACTGGTTCGAAGAGCCCTACGATTGGGGTCTGGGCCTGCGCGCGGAGCGCTTTTTCGACAATCCCCTGGTCCGGCTGCGGGGCGGTCTGGACTACGAAGAAGGGGACTTCAGCTCTTCTCAGCTGACGGCCTCGCTGTCGCTGGACAAGCATTTTTATCGTTCACCACACAGCCTGAGCCTGCGCACCAGCTACGCGCACAAGAGCGGCGACTTCGTGCTTGACAGTAACGACCTGCGCGGCAGCATCGTCTACAGCTTCAGCTTTGGCGGCGGCAACGGCTCATACGCCCCCGCTCGACAGTACCGTGAGGTGGAGGTCGAGGTCCCCGGCGAGCCGCGCACCGAAGAGCGCGTCGTGGCCAATGAGGTCACGTTGAGCGATCGCACCACATTTGCTTTCGACAGCTCGGCGCTCAAGCCGGCGGCAGAAAGGACGCTCGACGAAGTCCTCTCAGTGATGGCCGACGGCGGCCTGGTTGGCGATATCCAGATTGTCGGCCACACCTGCAATATCGGCACCGAAGCCTACAACCAGGGCCTGAGCGAGCGACGCGCGCGCTCGGTGGTGGATTACCTGACCGGCCAGGGCATTGACGCCGAGCGCATCGACTGGCAGGGCAAGGGCGAAACCGATCCGCGCTTCCCCAACGACAGCGAGGAAAATCGCAGCCGCAACCGCCGGGTGGAAATCAGTTTCGTGACCGAGCGTACCAGTACCGAGACCGTGACCGTGGGCCCGGACGAGCCGGCAACCGAAATCCGCCAGATCGAAGTGCCGGTCGAGGCGCCGTGGATCCGCCGCGGGCTGCGCAACCCGGTCCGTCACAAGCGCATTGTCGACTACTATCGTTATCAGGAAAGCAGCGCCAGCGTGACCGAAGGCGAGATCCAATTCGATAACCGTCCTCCGCAGGCCGTCGACAGCGAATTCAGCGTGGAAGCCGACTCGACGGATAACATTCTGGATGTTCTCGCCAACGACAGCGACCCCGATGGCGATGCGCTGACCATCATCAGCGTCTCCGAAGCCGGCAATGGCCAGGTCTCGATCAGCGGCAATCAGCTGCTGTATACGCCAGCCGCTGGTTTTATCGGCAGCGACCATTTTGGCTACACCATCGAGGATGGCTTTGGTGGCGAGGCCAGCGCAACGGTAACCGTCAACGTCCAGTCGGGCAACCAGCCGCCGGTCGCCGAGAACATTTCGGTGGCGACCGGGCGGAACCAGTCGGTCGATATCGATGTGCTGGGCTCGGCGAGCGATCCGGACGGCGACCAATTGTCAGTCGCCGCCTTCACTCAGCCCGACAGCGGCACGGTCACGCAGATTGGCGAGATGCTGCGCTACCAGCCTGAAAACGACTTTGTCGGCAGCGACAGCTTCGAGTACACCGTCAGCGACGGGCGTGGCGGCGAAGCCAGCGCGAGCGTCAACGTGACCGTAAGGCCGGATGGGGAGCCGGGCGGTGGCCTCGAGGCCGTCCCTGACGGCTACATGACCGAGCCGGGCCAGACCACCATCACCATCCATCCAATGGAAAATGACTCGGGTGATTCCATAAGAATCGTCGGCATGGAGCAGTGGTATGGCCCACCGGCAAACTACACCGTGAACTCCGACGGCAGTGTCGTGGTCGAGCTCTCGTTGAGCTGTGATGGCCGGCATCACTTCAGTTACACCATTGAAGATATCCACGGTGAACAGGACAGTGCCAACATCACCATCGTCCGCGTGGATGATGCCGCCACTCGCTCCGAGCGGGCCGGCAGCGGTATCGAGTGCCCGTTTGACCGATAGCCCGTTTGACCGATAGTTTGAACGGCTGAGCCTGATCAGTCCCGAGCGGGATTGATCAGGCTTTTTCTTTCAGTACCGCCGCAAGTTTTTCGATCACCATCGCCGGGGTAATGAGCTCCATTACCCCGGGGTATTCCAGGCGTCTGCCCCAGCGCAGGCGCTCGGGAGATTTCTTCTTGAAGGTTCTGGCCGCCTCGGCGAATTGATCCACCGTATGATCGAGGCTGGCAAACGGCCCCGAACGCCGGGCCCAGGTGGCCGCATACAGGCCGACCACCGGCGTACCCATGGCATCGGCGAAGTGCGCCGGGCCGGAGTCCGGCGCAATCACGCAGGCCGCGCGTTCGAGCATGGCCAGCGCCTGTTTGAGCGTGTCCTGACCCACGAGATTGTTGACCGCGTTGTTCATGGCCTGCTCGATCGCCTCGCCCAGTGCCCGCTCGCGCTCGTTGGGCCCGCCCATGAGAATGACGTCCCGCCCGGTGTGTTCAATCACCCAGTCCGCCACCGTTGCATAGTGCCGCGCCGACCAGTTGCGGCCGGGATGACTCGATGACGGGCTGATGACGACAGCGTGCTTCTCCTCCGGTTGTTGTTGCCGCGCGAACGCTCGGGCTTCGGCGGGAACAGGCAGCCGTCGATCGACGTTGGTACAGTCCACGCCCAGATGTCGGGCGAACTGCAGCAGTGCGTTCACCTGGTGCTGAAACGGCACGGCCGCGATGCGTTCGGAAATCGCCAGGCCATGGCCGAGCCGGGCGCGAGCCCAGTCGAAACCGATCCGGCGACGTGCCCGAACCAGACCCGAGACGAGCGAGGCCCGCTGCGAGACCTGTGCCAGAAGCAGCGTGTCGAAGCGGCGACCGCGGAGCTGCTGCCGCAGGGCACGAAACCCGGCAAGCCCACTGCCCTTGTCGAATACAATGAAATCCACACCCGGCAGGTCGTGCACCAGCCGGTACTCGGGCTTGCCCACAATCCAGGTCAGCACCGTGTCCGGCCAGGCTCGCTGCAGCGCCCGCACCAGCGGGACGGTGTTGCATACATCACCCAGCGCCGAAAGGCGCAGCAGGCAGATGGATGCAGGCGGCTCGTTCGTTCGGGAATCGGGCACGATGAGGTAATCGAATTACAAGGGTGACAGGGGCGCTATGCCGGAAAAGGAACTGCAAGCAGGCTCGGTACGTATTCTATATGACCCGTCGGTGCTGGACGTGGTCAGCCCCGAATGGCTGGAACCGGAATTCTGGCGTCTGCGCGGCGCGGTGCTCGATGAGTTCGGCGGCCGCGGGCAGGCACTGGCCGTTGCCAGCGACGCCGGGCCCGCGGTGCTGCGACGCTGTCTGCGCGGCGGTTTGATTGCCCGCATCAGCCGCGATCGCTATCTGTTCACCGGCTACGCCCGCAGCCGCAGCTTCCGGGAGTTTCGGGTGCTGGCCCGGCTTCACCACAGCGGCCTGCCGGTGCCCAGACCGCTGCTGGCCGGATGCGAGCGCCGCGGGCTGACCGCACGCGCTGCTCTTCTGACCCGCCTGATCCCCAACGCCATCAGCCTGCCGCAGGCTGCAGATCTCCTGGAAGCGGAGCACTGGGAGCGGCTCGGCAAAACACTGGGCAGTTTTTTCCGCGCCGGCGTAGTGCATCCTGATCTCAATGCAACCAACCTGTTGATCGACGGCGACTGCCGCTGGCACGTCATCGACTTCGACCGCGCCCGGATCGACAGCCAGCCGGTTGATCCCGAAGCCATGCTCGCACGCCTGGAACGTTCGCTCGACAAGCTGGGCATTCGCGGCCAACGCCAGCTGCTTCGAAAGGCTGCGTCATCGGCCTGATTCAAGGCTTGCTTTCCGCAAGCGCACTGCGCGCCAGGCCAAGAACGGAGTCTTCCGGGAAGCCGTTCGGGGTCCACATGCCGGCAGCCTTGCCGGTCAGGCGCTCGAGCGCCTCGGCGATGCTGGCGACAGCCATGATGTGAAACTGGTCGTTGATGGCCGCCTTGATCACCCGTCTGTCGAGGTTGAGGCGGTCGCGCTCGGTCGCCGGGATGATGACGCCCTGCTTCCCGTTAAGGCCGACGTGATCGCAGGCATCGAAGAATGCCTCGATGCGTTCGTTGATCTGGTCTGCGCCGCCAGGCTGTCCGCGTGCATCCACTCGGCCGATCACTGCCACCTCCTGCCTGATCGAAAGGCCCGACAGGGTAATGAGCAGACCGCAGGCCTGGCCCAGCAGGCTGCTGGCGATGTCGGCTGTATCAATCGCCGGTTCGATGGTCATCGCGGCGTGCAGATCGGGCAGCCGCTGCAAGTGCAGCAGCTCGGCAATCATCGGCAGCAGGAACTGCCGCACGGGCAGGGTCTGGCCACTGCTCTCCAGCGACAGGCTTCCCTCGCCGGCACGCGCAATGCTGATACTGAGCTGGGCGGGTGTGCCGAACACCTCTTCGGCCAGTCGTTCGCGACCGATCACGTTGAGTTGTCCGGTAGAGCGGCCACGCAGGCGGATGGCGCCGCTGTCGGCCAGCTGCTGCCGGATCAGGGCCGAAGGCAGGGCGGCCCGGCGCCGAATCCTGCCGTAGGCGGTGAGGATCTGTTCTCGACCGATCTCGCTCTCGCCTTCGTTGGTCGTCAGGTAGGCGGCTTCGCGAATGATTTCGGCGAGCCGACCGGTATGCGTGGTCAGGCGGGCCGCCTGATCCGACATGCGCGCGCTGATTTCCACCGCCGCCGCCAGGGCGGGGCGGTTGAGTGGCGACAGGTTTTCGTGCTGAACCACAGCCGCGAGGAAGCGACAGGTTCGGTCGATGCCTTCGGCGTCGCGCGCGATGCTGGGCGCCAGATCAGCCAGCAGACGAAAGCGCCGGGCAAACTCACGACTGCCCGATGCAAGCTGGTGGTAGGCGACGGCGTCACCTACCAGGATCACGCCAATATCGACGGGCACCGCTTCGGGGCGCAGCGACTGCGCCGCCTGACTCCAGTCGACGGTGGGTGCAGCGATCGCCACTGTCCCTGTTCTGAGTATTCTCAAAAGCTGGCGGAACACATCGGGTTCGTCGGCCAGGTCTTCGGCATCGAGCACCAGAAAGCCGCCGTCGGCCTGAATCAGCGCGCCCGAGCGGATGCCCTGGAAAGACGCCACCGCCCGGTCACCTCTGCGCCAGGCCGGGTCGACGGTGCCGAACAGCGCGGCAGATGACGTTGAGCTGGCTGCGACCACCGGAGCACCGTCGCTGCCGTCGCGGCCCATGTTGAGCACGTTGACGCCGTAGAGCACGCTGGGATCGGCCAGGTGACGGGTCTCGTGACCGATGCGCTTTTCCAGCACATCGTCAATGACCTCGCGCAGAAAGGTTTCGACGCCGTCGGCCTTGAAGCGCTGTGAGACTTCGCCGGTCATCTCACCCATGATGCGCGCGGTTTCGGTGACATCGATCTGCTCGATGTGCTGTTGCGCCTGCTGCCACTTCTGACGGATCTGGCGCGAGATTCTCTCAAGCTCGTCTTCGTAGGAGCCGATGCGTTCCTCGAATTTCTTGCGGTCTTCCTCGGTGGCCTGCTTGCGCGCCACCATGTTGCGAAACTCTTCCTGAGAGACCGGCTTGCCCATGATGCGCACCGAAACCTGCAGGCGAGCGTTGGGGCCGGCCTGACTGCGAATCAGCGCCAGGCCTTCGGCTTCGAGTTCCTTCTCCAGCGGTCGAATCAGCATGCGAACATCGCGTTCGGCTGCTTCCCGCCGTGCCTCGCGCCGGCCGCGTATGGGATCGTTGGCCAGAATCTCGGGCAGGCGTTCGCGCACGAACAGGGCAATGCGATGCATCTGCTTCTGGAATGGTCGCCCTTGTCCCCGCGGCAGGGTGATCAGCCGCGGGCGATCGGGGTTGGAGAAATTGTGTACAAAACAGAAGTCTCGGCGCTGCCTTGTCTTCGGTCCAAGCGTGTGGAACACACTGTCGAGCAACCGCTGGCGACCGCTGCCGCGGGGCCCACGCAGAAAAATGTGCTGGTTGTGCCCCGGGTTCGCGATGCCGTAATGAAGCGCTTCCTGTGCCGCGTCCTGGCCAAGGGTGCCTTCGAGCACCGGGATCTCGCGGGTCGAGTCACCCGGAATATCGTCCTCATCGGGCTGCCAGCGCAGCCGTTCCGGCGGAATTGCACGCCGAACCACGTCAGAATCCTTCCCGGTCTGCTTGCATGATGCCTCCAGCGTTCATGTCATCCCCACCCGGTAGGCCATATTACACGGGCGCAGCCTGATAAGTTTGTCGGCGCGCCGTGGACTCGGCAAAGCTGATCCAGGCCTCGGCGGTTCTGGCCGGCTGTTCGATCATCGGCAGGTGGCCGATGTCGGGCAACAGCAGGGCCTGGGCCTGCGGCATGCGCTCTGCCAGCAGCCTGAGGCCGTCGGGGTGCAGCACCTGATCGGCCTGTCCCCAGACAATCAACGCCGGCACGTTCAAGCCGTCGGCGAGCGTCTCCAGCGCGGTGGAGCCAAAGCGCAGGGCGTCGAAGATTGCCTGCGCGCGTTGCGCGTGGGCACCGGCGCGGTCAGCCAGCTGGCGCGCCAGGGGTGCGGGAATCCACGGCGGGCGGACGAAGCAGTAGTCCATGAGCCGGTGAAAGTCCTGGCGGTTGCGTATCACCAGGGCATTGTCACCGCCCTGTGCCACCTGTTCGAGCAGCGGCGACAGCGTGGCGGTTTGCAGGCCGCCGGGGTTGAGCAGCCACAGCGCCCGGACCCGCCCCGGCATACGTCTGGCCAGCGCGCAGGCCAGGTAGCCACCCATCGAGCTGCCGCCCAGAAAAAAACGCTCGATGCCGAGCTCGTCGAGAAGCCGCTGCACGCGTTCGGCCTGGGCTTCGATGTGATAGGCGAGCTCACCCTCGAAAAGGGTCTGACCAAAGCCGGGCAGGTCGGGCACGATGACGCGAAAGTGCTGGCCCAGGCGGCGCGACACGCGCGTGAAGTGATAGCCGTCGCCGTTGAAACCGTGCAGCAGCACAAGTGGCTCGCCGTGGCCGCCTTCGAGAAGCTGCCAGTCGATGTTGCCGCAGCGCAAGCGGCGGGCCTTGAGATGTCCTCTTCGGCGCTCGGCGGCCAGCAGCAGATGCGCCAGTGGCTTTGGCCACAGCAGCCAGAACGACGCCCAGGCCGCCAGCCCGATCAGCAATGCGATGATCCAGATCATCATGGCAGTATGCGACCCTCTTTCGACACTGAGATTCGAGGATAACCCATATTGGCGAAAATTCAGCGCGCTGAACAGCCGCTGCGCCCGGTAGAATGGCCGCCTGTCGGTTTACCGTGGGTTGAGCGCCATGCCCCTGCAGATTATCGCCATGGTGCTGGTGGTCGCCAGCTCCAACTACCTTGTCCAGTTTCCGCTCAACGATTGGTTGACCTGGGGGGCGCTGACCTATCCGGTTTCCTACTTCGTTACCGACCTGACCAACCGGCGCTTCGGGCCCGCGCCGGCCCGCAAGGTGGTTTACGTCGGCTTCTCGGTGGGGGTGTTGGTGTCGATCTGGTTGGCCAGCCCGCGTATCGCCATCGCTTCGGGGGCAGCCTTTCTGGTATCCCAGCTGATGGACGTGGCGATCTTCAACCGCCTGCGAAAACGTGCCTGGTGGCAGCCGCCGCTGTTTTCGAGCGTGATCGGGTCGGCCGTCGACACCGCGCTGTTCTTCTGTCTGGCATTTGTCGGCACCGGACTGCCCTGGGCCACCCTGGCCGTGGGAGATTACGGCGTCAAGGTCACGATTGCCCTGACGCTGCTCATTCCCTGGCGCGCGGTAGCTCGGCGCGCTTGAGCCACGATCGCCACGATCGGCCAGGGGGTTACCCCTGTGGCTGGATGGCGCCCATGTCGACAAGGTGCTTGCGGGCGCGCTGCCCGGCCGGGGTGTCGGACTGGGCAGCCACCTTGTAGTGCTCGATGGCCTGCTTGCGGTTGTCGAAGGCGCGCTCGACGTTGCCCAGGTGGAGGTGGCCGTCGGCGGTCTGCAGCAGCTCCAGGCTGGCCTGCAGATCGGTACGGGCGCCTGACCATTGACGGCGCTGTTCGCGCACTATCCCGCGGCGCAGGTGATGGTAGAACCAGCCTGAATCGCGCGCCAGCGCAGCCGAAAACGCCTGTTCGGCGGCATCGAAGTCCTTGCGGCCGGCCAGAGCATCTCCGCGCAAGGCGTGGAACAGGGCTTCATCGTCGGCGATGGCAATGGCCTCATCGGCCCGGCGCAGGGCCTCGTCGAAATTGCCTTCCTGAAGCGCCTTGCGGCCGGCGTCGTGGGCCTCGTAGGCGGGCTGCATCCGCTTGAGGCGGGCTACTTGTTGCTGATACTCCGCACGCCCTATGCGCCCGCCACGGCCCAGCTCATCGGCTCGCTTGCGGTTGTTCACGACCCGTTCCTGCGAGGGCGGGTGCGAGGCAAACAAGCCGTCGACCCAGCCCTGCTCGCGGTTTTCCGACAGCCGCACGAAGGTTTCCTGAAGATCCACCGCGGCGGCGGGATCGTAGCCGGCGCGTTTCATGTAGCTCATGCCGTAGTAGTCGGCTTCGCGCTCGGCATCACGCGAGTAGCGCTGCTGAATGAGCTGCGCGCCGAGCATGCCGCCCAGCTGTGCGACCTGGGCGTATTGGCCATCTTCAGTGGCGGCTCCAACGGCGACGCTGCCGAGCATGACCGCGCCCTGGGCCAGGGCCGCGCGTGAAGCAGACTGGGCGCTATGGCTGGCAGCGGCGTGAACGGCCTCGTGGCCGAGCACCGCAGCCAGCTCGGCCTCCGAGCCCAGCTCGGTCAGCAGCCCGCGGTTGACCGCGATCTTGCCGGCCGGCAGGGCCCAGGCGTTGGGTACTGAGCTGTTGATGACATGAAATTCATAGGGCAGTTCGCGGTCGGACTGCTGCGCCACGCGCTGACCGACCGACTGGACGTAGTCGACCACGGATTGATCGACCACCAGATCGCCACCCTGGGCCTGGCGCATTGGCGCATATTGCTGCTGTCCGACCTGGCGCTCCCAGTCCTCGCCATAGAGGCTGAACTCACGTTCGCCGGTGACCGGGTTGGTGGCGCAGCCGGCGACCAGGAGAAGAACGGCGATGGTGCTGAGCAGTCGTTGCATCGGTGATCTCCACGGTGAGTATGGGACGAATTATACGGCTGATCAGTCTTCCGTTCCGGGCTGGCCTTGGCAGCCGTCCAGAGGCAGGTTCGTGCTCACCAGACGGATGTCCAGTTTGTCCTTGCCGCCTTCCCGGCGGAGAATGCGCACCGGCATCCAGTTGAAGTCACCGGCGTGCCATGACAGGTTGGTCTTGTCCGCGCCGGGTTTTTCGATGCGTCGGATGCGCACGGTGTCGAAGCAGCCGGCGGGCACCTTCAGGGTCTCTTCGCCATCGAAGGCATACTGCTTGTGCTTGACTCTATTGCGGTCGAGCAGGGTGAAATCGTGGGTGACCCGGCGCTGCGATTCGTCGGCCAGGTTGGCCGCCAGCTGCAGGCGCAGGCTCAGGGGGTCGACCATGTTGTCGACCAGCTCGATCGTCTCTGTACCGTCTTCGGTGCGCACTTCAGTGGTGCCGGCCTCCCAATCCGTGCGGTGCTGGAAGAAGCGGTTGTTGGCTGGTGCGTGCTGAGCGTGATGATAGGTCAGCATCTGGATGCGGTCGCCGCGCCAGACGAAATGGGCGGCTTCGTCGGCCGACACGTTCAGCGCCTTGACCCACCACGCCGTGGCATGGGTGTCGGAGCGGTAGTGCCAGACGCCGTTGTCGAGCCGTTCGAGGCTGGCGGTGAGTTCGCCGATCTTCTTGCCGTGGCGCAGAACCTCGTAGCGGGCGTCGTGAGCGGGGATCGGGGCGGTGTCAGCGGCCATTGCCGCGCACGAGCAGACAGCCATCAGGAGCCAGGTCGCGGCCAAACTCCAGCGGGTGGTCGAGCGGTTGATCATCGATATGAATGCAGTCATGGCGTAGTTCGACTCGGTATTGGAGCAAAAGTGCCAGCGTGGCCGGGTAAAGCCGGTGTTCCATCGGCAGCAAGCGCTCGGCAAGTGTGTCGGCGGTATCGGCGTTGTCGACGGCGAGCGTCACGCGGCTGATCACCGGGCCGGCGTCGAGCGCGGGGGTAACGAAGTGAACGCTGGCGCCGTGTTCGCGCTCACCGGCGTCGAGCACGCGTTGGTGCGTCTGCAGGCCACGGTGGCGCGGCAGCAGCGAGGGGTGGATGTTGACCAGTCGCCCCAGGTGGCGGGTGACGAACTCCGCCCCGAGAACGCGCATGAAACCGGCCAGCACGATATAGCTTGCGTCGAAGCCGGCAATGGCGGTTGTGAGCGCGGCCTCGAACGCGGCACGGTCGGGGAAGGTTGCGCGCTCCAGCGCCACGGTGTCGATGCCGGCCGCCGCCGCCCGCTCCAGGCCGGCCGCCTGCGCGCGGTCGGAAATGACCGCAGCGATCTCGGCCTTCAGCCAGCCAGCTTCGATTGCTCGCTGGATCGCCTGAAAATTGCTGCCGCGCCCGGACAGCAACACCACCAGGCGCGGTCGCTCGCCGGTGGACATGCTTCAGCAGTACCGCAGGCGTTCGCCGTCACGGTGACGCACGACGCGGCCGATGATGGGCGCCGGCTCACCGAGGGCGTCGGCAATGGCTCCGGCGCGGCTGGCAGGCACGACCAGAACAAAGCCGATGCCCATGTTGAAGGTGCGCCGCATTTCGCCATCCGCGATGGCGCCCGAGCGCTGCAGCCAGTCAAATACCGGTGGCGGCGTCCAAGCGCTGGTGTCGATCTCCAGTCCGAGGCCTTCGGGCAGGATACGCACGATGTTTTCGGTCAGTCCGCCGCCGGTAATATGCGCCATGCCCCGGATTTCATGGTGCCCGATCAGGCTCTGGATCTGCGGCACATAAATGCGGGTCGGCGCGAGCAGAGCATCACCGAGGGTGGTTTGGCCAAAAGGCGAGTCGAGCGACTCGCCGCTGCGCTCGATCACTTTTCGAATGAGCGAGTAGCCATTGCTGTGCGGCCCGCTGGCCGCCAGGCCGAGCAGCACGCAATCGGTGTCGATGCCGGCCCCGTCGATGATGTCGTCACGCTCGATGGCGCCGACGGCAAAGCCGGCCAGGTCATACTCCCCGTCGCCGTACATGCCCGGCATTTCCGCGGTCTCGCCGCCGATGAGGGCGCAGCCGGCCTGCCGACAGCCTTCGGCAATGCCCGATACCACCTCGGTTGCCGCGTCGACATCAAGGCGGCCGCAGCCGAAGTAGTCGAGAAAGAACAGTGGCTCGGCTCCACAGACCAGAATATCGTTGACGCACATGGCGACCAGGTCGACTCCGATGGTGTCGTGCCGGCCCAATTCGCGCGCGAGCAGCAGTTTGGTGCCTACCCCGTCGGTACCGGAAACAAGCACCGGATCGCGAAACCGCTGTCCGAGGTGAAACAGTCCGCCGAATCCGCCCAGGCCGCCAAGTACTTCGGGTCGGCTGGTGGCCTTGACCAGCGGCTTGATTCGGTCGACCAGGGCATTTCCGGCGTCGATGTCGACACCGGCGTCGCGGTAGCTCAGGGGCGGTGACGTGCGCTTGTTCATCGCTTGTCGGCGGCCTGTCATTGAGTGACCGGGTATTATGACGTATTGCGCTCTCCGGCGCTGGCTGCAGCGCGATCGCGAGCCCCCATGGGCCATCGGCGCGGCTTGCCTTCGCCCGCTGGAAGCGCTTCCTGTCGCCGGCTTTCAGCGGCGGCTTGGATTGGTTCACCCTGTGCTATCTTTGCTCGCGTCATGCTTCGAATTTTCCTCAGTCTTTTTCTGCTCGGCCTGCTTGTCACTCCGGCTGCGGCTGCTTCTCTTTATACCGGTGAGGTGCCGGTAGAACGCGAAGCACAGGTTGGTGCGACCGAACAGCTTGCGGCGCTCGACGTGGTGCTGGCGCGTTTGACGGGGGACTTCAATCGGTCTCTGGTCAGCGAGCTTGGTCTGACGGCAAGTGATGTGACCGGCCTGATTCTGTCGCAGCAGCGGGTGCAGCGCAGCGTCGTCAATCAAGAGGGGGAGCGCGAGGATTCGCTGCGTCTGCAGGTGGACTTTGATCAGCCTTCGATCAACCAGCTGCTGCGGCGCAATCGTCTGCCGCACTGGGGCGCGGAGCGCCCGGCGGTGTTGCTCTGGGCCGTGGTCGAGGATGAACAGGACACCCGCTTTGTCGCTGACCCCCGGCTGGAGTGGGTCATGGCCGATCAAGCGCGACGGCTGGGCCTGGAGTTGGTGCGCCCGCTGCGTGATGCCATGGATCTGACCGAGATGTCGCTGCAGGACGTGCGCGGCGGGTTTCTCGGTTCGGCCACGGCCAGCGCCCGCCGTTATGGCGCCGGCGTCATCGCCATGCTCGATCTCCGGCTGGCCGATCCGGACCCCGAGCAGCCGCACTGGTCGGGCCGCTGGCGCTGGCGAATCGAGCAACAGGATGCCTCCTACAGTCACAGCGCAGAGCATCCCGAAGCGTTGATTCGCAGCGGTCTGCAGCGGATCGCATCGGCGCTGGCATCGCGCTATGCCGTGCTCGACCTTGACGGCGAACCGGCGCGCTGGCAGGTCACCGTAAACGGCATTGTCGATGAGGTGCAATACGCTGAGGTGCTGCGCCATATCGACAATCTCAGCGTGGTCGAGGAGCTGCGCGTGGTCGCGGCGCAAGACCGGCAGATCACTTTCGAGGTCCTCGCCAGCGGGCAGGATCTGGAAACCTATCTGACGCTGTCGGGCTTGCTGGAAATGGCGCGCCGCCGGAGCGACCGCAGCCTTCACCTCAGGCTGGTCCCTTGAATCTGAGCTTCATTCCCAATCTGCTGACGATCGGGCGCATGGTCGTGGTGCCGCCCCTGGTCTGGCTGCTGCTTGTGGGCCAGTATCAGTGGGCGCTGGCGCTGGCGGTATTCGCCGGCGTGTCCGATCTGCTGGACGGCTGGCTGGCGCGTCGCTTTTCCTGGCAGTCGCGCTGGGGAAGTGTTTTTGATCCGCTGGCCGACAAGATGCTGATGATGGCCGGCTATCTGACGTTGGGCTGGCTGGCCGAGTTGCCCTGGTGGCTGATCGGGCTGGTCATTTTTCGCGACCTGGTGATCGTGATCGGCGGCTATGTCTACTACACCCGTTTCGAACGGTTCGACGCCGAGCCTACCCAGCTGTCGCGCTTCAACACCTTCTGTCAGGTGTTTCTGATGTGGTTCGTTCTCGTTCGCCTGGCCGGGCTGCCGCTGCCCAGAGAAGCGCAGATCGGGCTGGTCTGGCTGGTGGGTCTGCTGGCGGTCATCACGCTCACCCAGTATCTCTGGATATGGGTCGGGCGGGCGATCGTGGTCAGTCGCTCGCGGCGCCGCGGCGAGAGTGACCCCGGGCCCTGAGGTTTCTGCCTGCATGACCCGTCTTCAGCTTCCACTTGCGCTCAATCCGCCGCGTCGGCCGAGCTTTGACAACTTTGTTGCCGGGCCCAACCGGGTGGTGGTGGCCACCCTCAACGGGGGCGTGGCCGTTGGCGAGTGGTGTTTTCTGGCCGGGCCGCCGGGCTCGGGGCGTTCGCATCTGCTGGCCGCCTTTTTTGCCGAGCGTTGCCGGCAGGGCGAGCAGGCGCATTTTGTCGCCTTGAAAAAACCGCGTCAGCATCTGCTGCTGGAACACGCCACGGGCCACTGGGTGGTGCTTGATGATATCGACCAGCTGGCCGGCGATCCGGAAGGCGAGCAGGCGCTTTTCAATGCGCTCAACCGCTGGCGTGCCGAGCGCACGGGGGTGCTGATGTCGGGGGCGGGGCGTGCGGCGTTCGCGCTGCCCGACCTGCGTTCCCGCCTGGGTCAGGCTACCCGTTTGACGCTCAAGCCGCTCGAGGAACCCGAGCTGGGCGAGCTGGTTCGCAAGCTGGCCGCCGAACACGAAGTCGTGCTGGGTCGGGGCGTGGTCGAGTATGCGCTCAGCCGTGCGCCCCGCAACCCCGGCTGCCTGGCCGAGCTGATCCAGACCGGTGCCCAGCGGGCGCTGGTGGAGCGGCGCACGTTATCGGTGCCGCTGGTGCGCGACTTGCTCAACGAGGGAGTTGCGCAGCGTCGATCAAACGCGCTCTGATCGGCTCAATACGCCTGTTTGTGCACCCCGCGCACGGCGCGGCCGGACGGGTCGCTCAAGTTCATCAGGGCTGCATCCCAGGCCAGCGCTTCGGGCGTGGAGCAGGCCACCGACGGCCCATCGGGTACGGTGGTGGCGGCTGCCGGAGAAGGGAAATGCCGCTCGAACATCCGGCGGTACAGGCAGGCCTCCCTGGAGGTCGGCGGGTTGACCGGGAAGCGCTGCGCCGCTTCGGCCAGCTCCCGATCGCTTACCCGCGCCTCGGCATGCTCTTTCAGGGCATCGATCCAGCCGTAGCCGACACCGTCGGAAAACTGCTCCTTCTGGCGCCACAGGATCTCGTCGGGCAGCAGGCCTTCCCCGGCTTCGCGCAGGATGGCCTTTTCGGGCCGGCCGGCACCGGCCATCTTGGCGGCCGGGTCGATCGACATGGCGGTATCGAGAAACGCCAGATCGAGAAACGGGACCCGGGCTTCAACTCCCCAGGCCGCCATCGCCTTGTTGGCGCGCAGGCAGTCGAACTGGTGCAGTTTGTCGAGCTTGCGCACGGTTTCCTCGTGAAAGGCACGCGCATCGGGCGCCTTGTGAAAATACAGATAGCCGCCGAAGATTTCGTCTGCCCCCTCGCCGGAGAGCACCATCTTGATGCCCATGGCCTTGATGCGCCGGGCGAGCAGGAACATCGGCGTTGCCGCGCGTACGGTCGTGACATCGAAGGTCTCGATATGGGCAATCACGTCGTCGAGCGCGTCGAGGCCTTCCTGAATGGTGAAGTGGAACTCGTGGTGTTGCGTACCGATGGCTTCGGCGGCAATGCGCGCCGCCGCCAGATCGGGTGATCCTTCCAGGCCGATGGCAAAGGAGTGCAGACGCGGCCACCAGGCCGTTTCGGTATCGCCCGACTCGATGCGGTGGTCGGAGTAGCGCCGGGTGATGGCGGCAATCAGCGACGAGTCCAGGCCGCCGGAGAGCAGTACACCGTAGGGTACGTCGCACATCATCTGACGGTGCACGGCATCTTCCAGCGCCTGCCTGAGCAGGCCCCGGTCAGCGGGCCGGGTGACGTTGTCGAACTCGCGCCAGACCGGCTGATGCCAGCGACGGATCTCGCCCTCGTGCGAGTCGAGCAGGTGGCCGGGCGGAAAGATGTCGACTTGCCGGCACCAGGGCTCGATGGCCTTCAGCTCGGAGGCAACCCAGAGCATGCCGTCGTCGTCGCGCCCGTGGTAGAGCGGCATGACGCCGACCGGATCGCGCGCAATCAGGTAGCGATCCTCTGCCTTGTCGAAGAGCACGAAGGCGAAAATGCCGTTGAGGCGATTCAGGAATTCGCTGCCGTACCTGCGGTAGAGGGCGAGGATGACCTCACAGTCCGAGCCGGTCTGGAAATCGTGGTCCGCGCACTCAGCGCGCAGTTCGCGATGATTGTAGATCTCGCCGTTGACGCCCAGCGCCAGGTTTCCGTCGGTGGACACGAGGGGCTGCGCGCCGGATTCGATGTCAACGATTGCCAGGCGCTCGTGGGCGATGATCGCGCGCTCGTGGACGTGAATGCCGCTCCAGTCGGGGCCGCGGTGACGCTGTCTTTTCGAGGCCTCCAGGGCAAGGCCCCGCAGGCCGGTGCGGCCTGCGGGGATATCAAAGAGGCCGAGAATGGAACACACGGCTTCAGTCCTTGAGCGTGACCGTGCTGCGGAACTCGATGCCGCGCTCGGTCAGGTGCATGCTCGCTTCGGTGTAGTCGTACAGCTCGGCCATGGCGTCCAGGGCCGCGGCGGGGCTGTCGTTGAGCGCTTCGTCATCCTCGGTCTGCAGTTTTTCCTGCATGCCGGCCATCAGGTCGCCTAGGGCGTCGGCATAGCCGGCAAAGTTGATGCCGTAGCTGAACACGGCGCCATCGCTCTCGCCCGGCTCCATGGCCTCGTTGAGCGCATCCTTCTGCTGCTCGCCCACCGCCAGACCAAGTGCCCCGTCGCTCATGCCGATGAAGGCAGCGATGCCCTCGGGCAGGTTCGGGATCACCTCGGCCGGTACCGGCTGGGGCTCGCCACCCGGCTCGAGCTGAATGGCGGCCAGCTCCGGCGAAAACATCTGCGCCATGCCCAGCATCATCTGCGGGTTGCGCATGAACAGCGCCAGCGAGCCGTTGGCGGATTCGACGTTGAACTGATCGTCGAGGCTGAGGCTGTCGAGGTTCAGTCGCAGGCCGTGAAAGTTGGTGACGACCGGCGGAATGGGCTGGTTGAGGGTGGTCTGCCATTCACCGGCCTTGGCGCCAATGCTGGAAAACAGCGGGCACTGGGGCGGGTTCTCCACCCAGCCACCGACCACTTCGCGGGCAAAATCACGTGTGCCCACGATGTTGAGTGCCAGCCCGAACTCGATGACGCCGGCATTTTCACCGCCAAGGTCGATCGGCGTGTCGGCAATGGTCTGCATGCGCTGAGCAAAAGTCGGGTCGGCTTCGACGGTCATGTCGAAGGCCATTCGATTGTCACTGACTTCCGTATAGCCCAGGCTGGCGCGCGGGAACAGCGCCACCAGCGCGTTCAACTCGCTGCGACAGGCCGGGTTGCCGGCGATCTGGCCCAGCTCGGTGGACTCGCGAACCGCGGCCAGCATCTCTTCGTCGCTGTCGAGCAGCTGATTGATCAGCCGGCCAAAGTCCATGAAGCCGCTGCCGTAGGGCGTATAGCCGCGTTCGTCGGAAAAACTCTCCAGGTCGGTTGGATCATACGCCCGGGTCGGCTGGTCCAGGTTGGCCACGCGCCGCAGCAGGGTGTCGTTTTCGGGCACCAGCGCCAGGGTGGCAAAGCGGTCGTCGTAGGAAAGCGCGACGCCGACATCTTCCAGCTCGGCCCACAGCACCTCGCGATCCTCGATCTTGCGCCAGTTCAGCTCGGTCTCGGCATCGGCCGCAATGCGCTCGAGCGTGGCGCGAAAGGCTTGCGCATCGGACAGCTGCCAGTGAATGAAGGGATACAGGCTCACGGCGTGCATGGCCCAGTGCCCGTTGGGGTCGAGGCCACGCTCGGCAAAGGCGGCGGCACCGTCGATTTTCGAGAACTCGCGCAGAATCGCGGCGGCCACCGGGGCGTCATCGAGCTCGTCGGCAAGTTCGTTGTAGTTCTTGCTGTGAAAGTCCGACATGGACTGCAGCGGCGCCCAGAGCTTCTCGCTGAGATCTTCAGGAATCGGCTCGAGGTTGGCCAGCAGCAGGGCGGTATCGGCATCGACGCGATCGAACAGCGTCGCGGCGATGTCGGATTGATCGGAATCGGCGTCGAACGGGCGGTCCGATGCCGAGCTGTCTGCTTCGTCCTGGCCGCAGCCGACGACGAGCAGAGTGGAAAAGCCGAGAACGGCAAGCTTGCGGATCATGGTTCAATTCCCTCCGGGGGATGTTCGGTTATCGAAATCTGGTGCTAGTGTTGTACGTCACCAACACACCTGTCAAGAGGCAGCGTCAATTCGTCCCGTCGCCACGATTCTGGTACTGCGATTGGCTAGTGCCCGGTGGCCTTGGTTCTCCGGCCGGGTCTTGCAGTGCTCCCGGCCTGCTGTCCGGGCGCCCTGGCCCCGTCGAACACGGCAGCTGCGTTCACCTTCGGGCATGCTCGTGGCCCAAGCGGGTACGGTATCCCGAGCAATATCGATCTCGAGCGCCAACGCTGCCCAGAAAGACTGGCAGGTGCAAAGTGTAGCCGGTCACAGCGGCGCTGTTCAATTGCGTTGGGCGTCAAACACGTCAAGCGCGAACCCGGCCCGCCATTATATTTGCAGGATGCCTTAGACTCGAGCGCATGAACAGACTGATTTGTTTCTTGCTTGTTGCCATCTCGTGGATGTGGCTGTCGCCTGGCGTGGCCGCGGCCGGAGAAAGCCCGGCGCGCTGGTACCGCGACGGCCAGACCCTGATTGCCGAACGCCGCTCGGCGCTGGATGCTCCGGGCGAGGCGCGCAACGTGATTTTGTTTGTCGGCGACGGTATGAGCCTGGCCACGGTAGCGGCGGCGCGCATTCTCGAAGGCCAGCTGCGTGGTGAATCGGGGGAGGAGAACCTCCTTCACTTCGAGCATTTTCGCCATACCGCCCTGGCCAAGACCTACAACACCAATCAGCAGACGCCCGACTCGGCCGGCACGATGACGGCCATGACCACTGGCGTGAAGAGCTTTGCCGGTGCCATTGCCGTTGATCAGAACGCCACGCGCGCCGACTGCGATTCGATGCGCGGCAGTGAGCTGGTGACCCTGCTTGATCTCGCCAAGCTGGGCGGGATGAAGGCCGGCATCGTGACCACCACCCGCATCACCCACGCCACTCCGGCCGCGCTGTATGCCCGCGCAGTGGATCGCCAGTGGGAAACCGACCGCGGCATTCCCTCTTCGCAGCGCGAGCTCGGCTGCCATGACATCGCGCGCCAGCTGATCGAGTATCCACTGGGCCGCATCGACGTGGTCTTCGGTGGCGGGCGTCGGGCCTTTCTGCCTGCCAGCGTGAGCGATCCGGAAGACGCCGATCAGCGAGGCCACCGCGGCGACGGCCGCAACCTGATCGAGGAATGGCAGGCCATCCACGAAACCGGGCGCTACGTGTGGAATCTGGACGGATTCGAGGCGCTGCAGGCACCTGCCGAGGGTCCGGTTCTCGGGCTGTTTCAGCCCAGCCACATGCACTACGAGCACGACCGCGCCGACGATATTGCCGGCGAACCTTCCCTGGCCGACATGACGGCCAGAACCGTCGACCTGCTGTCCGACTCAGAGCAGGGGTTTTTCATGATGGTCGAGGGCGGTCGCATCGATCATGCACATCATGCCAACAACGCCTGGCGCGCACTGACCGACGCCATCGCCTTTGCCGAGGCGGTCGGCCGCGCCGACGCCATGACCGGCGAAGACACCCTGATCATCGTGACCGCCGATCACGGTCATGCCCTGACTTTTGGCGGCTACGGCAGGCGCGGCAACCCGATCGCCGGGCTGGCAGAAAGGCCGGGTCTGGAGGGCGGTGAGCCGCGCCTGATGCGAGACGAGGAAGACAGACCGATCACCGTGCTGGGCTATGCCAGCGGTCCGGGCTATCGCGCCGGAAAGCGGCCGGACTTCAGCGAAGTCGATCCCCGCAACCCCGACTACCTGCAGGAGTCAGCGGTGGGGCTGTGGTCAGGCGGGCACTCGGGCGAAGACGTTCCGGTATACGCCCGGGGGCCGGGCGCCGCGGCCATTCATGGTGTGATCGAGCAGAATGCCATCTTCCACGCCATCGTCGAGGCCACGGCGCCGCTGAGGAAAGCGGCTGCGACGCTCGCCGGCGACGACGGCCGGCCGGACTTAGAGCGTGCGCGCTGTCTTGCTCAGGAGGCTGCGAGGCCGGACTGCTGAGCCCGCGCGAGCCGCTGTGGCGTGCCGATATCAGCCCAGCAACCGGCAAAGTGCTCGCCGCTGACGCGCCCGGCGACGATGGCCTGTTCCAGAACGGGACGCAGTGGCTTGGGCCCCGGAGGCAGGTCGGCAAACAGTTCGGGGTGGAACACCGCGATGCCGCTGAAGGTCAGGCGGCGCCCCGTGCCCGAGTGCACTCGGCCTGCGCTCAGCTTGAAGTCGCCTTCGGGATGATGCACGGGATTGTCGACCAGAACCAGGTGAGCCTGCGCCTGCGGGCGGGCAGGCAGGTGCTCGAAGCGGTAGTTGGTCAAGATGTCGGCGCTGACCACGATGAACGGGTCGTGACCCAGCAGGGGCAGGGCCTGGACGATGCCACCGGCGGTATCGAGGGCGCCGGGAGGCTCGGGCGAATAGTCGATCTGCAGGCCGAAATCATCGCCGCTGCCGACCTGGTCGACGATCTGATCACCTAGCCAGGCCAGGTTGATCACGACCCGCTTGATTCCGGCGCCCGCCAACCTTTCCAGGTGCCGGACAATCATGGGTCTGCCGCCAACTTCGATCAGCGGCTTGGGCGTGGTGTCGGTCAGCGGCCGCAGGCGTTCGCCGCGACCGGCGGCCAGGATCATGGCGCGCAATGGCGGTCTCCACTGGTCAGCATGCAGGCTGCATAGTCTAAATGCATCGGCCACGCGTTACACTGAACTCTGCACCGCCATCACCATCGTATCGGCAGCTCATGCGTCAAGCCTACAGTCGAGCCTATCAACGTACCTTCTCCGGCCAGCGCCGCACCATCGGCCAGCAGGTGGCGATTGACGCCCTGGTGCCCTGCGCGCTGGCCCTGTTGATCGCCCTGGCGGTCTATCAGTTGATGCATGACCACGCCGAACTGTCGCATCAGGTCGAGCGCAGCAGCCAGCGGGTGACTCTGGGACAGCAGATGTTGATCAGTATCCTAGACCTGCAGGCCGGTACAAGCGACTTTGTCATTGCCGGCGAGCGCGACGCCCTCACTCCCTATCAGCAGGCCACCGACCGCCATGCCGCGATTCTGGCGCAGGGCCGGCAGACATGGCCAGAGGGCACGAGGCAGCGCCGGCTGCTGGAGCGCTTTGCCGATCTTTTCCAGAGCTATTGCGACGAGATCGCCGAGCCCGTCATTGCGCTGCAGCGCAGCCTGCCACCGCGGGAACAGGGCGGTGACGCGTCGGCGCAGGAAGAGCTGGAGGCCATCATTTCCAGCCAGCGCAGCCGGGCGCTGGTCGACGAGATGAAGCGCAGTTCCCGCGAGTTGATCGAACACGCGCGCAATCAGGTTGCCACCCGCACCGAGCGGGCCGAGCTGCGGCAGCGGCAGGCACAGCTGGTGGGCATCATCGGCGCTCCGCTGGCGGTCTTGCTGGGGCTGCTGCTGGTGGCGGCCGCCATCGGCCGCGTTCGTCACGGCCTGCAAAGCCTGGCCGATGCCTCCGAGCGCGTCGCGCAGGGTGATCTTGCCCATCGCATCCACCTGGAAGACAGCCGCGAGCTGGCCCAGCTGGCCGACAGTTTCAACCGCATGGCCGAGCGTCTGGCCGAGCGCCATCGGCAGGGCATGCTTCTCGATCGGCTGACGCGGGCATTGCAGGGTTGTCAGCATATCGACGAAGCCTTTGAAGCGAAGCCTTTGAAGTGGCCTCAGGTTATGTCTCGAAGATGCTCCTGGGCACCCGCGGGGCCGTTGCCGTCTATCGCGCCTCGCGTGACCACCTGACCACGGCCATTACCTGGGCGACCGAGAATGATTCGGCTCCGGAGGATGGCGTATTCAATCCCGACGACTGCCTGTCTCTGCGTTCGGGCTACAGCTATCACTTCTGCAAGCAGCAGGGCGATCCTGGCTGCCGCCACTTTCCGCTGTGTGGCCAGAGCGAAGGCTTGTGCATTCCCATGATGGACCGCGGTGAGGTGCTTGGCGTGCTCAGCCTCACGCCGTTGGAAGGCTCGCACCTGGGCGAACCGACGCGACAGATGGCTGCGGTGCTGGCCGAAACGCTGTCGTTGAGCACGGGCAATCTGCGCTTGCGTGAGAAACTGCACCGGCAATCCATCCGTGACCCGCTGACCGGGCTCTACAACCGCCGCTTTCTGGATGAAACACTGGCCCGTGAGCTGTCGCGCAGCCGTCGGACCGGCCATCCGCTGTCGCTGATCATCTTCGACGTCGACCACTTCAAGCGTTTCAACGACAGCTGGGGCCACGATGCCGGAGATGCAGTTCTGGTGACCATCGCCGGCGTGATGCAGGAGCAGGCGCGTGATATGGATCTGGTCTGCCGGCTTGGCGGCGAGGAGTTCGTCATCGTGCTGCCGCGAACCATGCCCGAACAGGCGCTGGAGGCGGCCGAGCGGCTGCGCAATACGGTTGCCGAGCGGCCCCTGCACCACGAACGTCAGCTGCTCGATCACGTCACGATATCACTGGGGGTGGCGGGCTTCCCGCTGCATGCCGACCAGGCCGATGCGCTGATCAGACAGGCCGACCAGGCGCTTTATCGGGCCAAGCGAGCCGGCCGCAATCGGGTCGAGGGCGCCTGAAAATGCGGCGTCAGGCGGCCCGCCGGCGCCAGGCTGTCAGCAGGCGGTCAAGCTCGGCAAGCTCCGGGTTGCGCGCAATGGCGTGTTTGAGGTAGCCGAAAAACCGCGGAGCATCGTCCAGATACTTCGGCTTGCCGTCGCGATGGCGAATGCGTGCAAAGATGCCGATCACCTTGAGGTGGCGCTGCACGCCCATGAAGTCACAGGTTCTGCGCCATAGTTGCGGGTCTTCGGCAACGGGCAGCCCGGCCGACAGGGCCCTGCGCCGATAGTCTTCCAGCCAGGCGTCGGTGCGTTCGACCGGCCAGCTGATGAAGGCATCGCGGAACAGGCAGACCGGATCGTAGCTGATCGGGCCGCGTACCGCGTCCTGAAAGTCGATGATGCCGGGGTCGGCCTGGCCCTGGATCAGATTGCGCGGCATGTAGTCGCGGTGGCAGAACACCTGCGGCTGGTCGAGGGCCCAGCGAATCAGGGTGGCGCACAGCAGGTCCCAGGCATCGAGCTCGCCTTCGCTTGGTTCGACCCGCCAGTGGCGCGCCAGAAACCAGTCGGTGAACAGCGCCAGCTCGCTCAGCAGCAGGGCCGCATCGTAGTCGGGCAGGCCGGTGGTGTCAGCCCGGCCCTGGATGCGGATCAGCGCCTCGACGGCGTTGCCGTACAGCCGGTCGGCATTGCCGTCGTCGAGCAGGTGGTGATAGGGCTGTGAGCCCAGGTCTTCCAGCAGCATCAGGCCGCGTTCGGCATCGTGGGCGAATATCTCGGGCACATGCACGCCGCTGTCGGCCAGCCGCGCGGCGACGTCAGCGAAGGCCCGGGTGTTGTTTTCGAGCTCCGGCGGGGCATCCATGACCACGCGTGAGTCCTGCCCCGAGCGCAGCCGGAAGTAGCTCCGGAAGCTGGCGTCGCTGGAAATCGACTCCTGGGAGAAATCAGTCCAGCCTAGCTGCTCCCCGGCCCAGGAAACGGCAAGTTCGCGACGCGGCTCGGCGGCCGTCATGAGAAACGCTCCAGCAGCTGAGACAAGTCGGTCTTGGCGCAGTATTGCCAGGCCAGCTCCCAGTCGGGAAGGGCCGAAGCATAGCTGGACAGGAAGTCGGGGAGCGCGGCGGCAAGCTGTTGTACGTGACGCCCGTCGGCGTTGTCGTATTGGCCATGAGCCGCGATGCTGGCTTCGAAGGCGCGCGCGAGCCACGGTGGAGCGGCGAGCTGGTCACGCGTTGCAGCCACGTGCTGCAGCGTGGTCTCACGCAAGGACAGCAGCTCGCGGCGAACCCTTGACTGCAGTTCGTTCTGACTGGTGCGGCTCAGGCCCGAGAAAAAATCGGCGAGCAGATCGATACGCGACCGGATCGAGCCCTTGGGCGCGACCGCCTGCAGCGTTTCGAGCTGCGTTGCCAAAAAGCCGGCGCGGGTGATGGTTCGCGGCTTGGCGATGTCCTGATCGGTCCACGCTCTGGGGTCGGGCGGAGAGTGAACGAGCATGTGCGGCAGATTGATCTGCAGCGCGCCCGGGTGCAGGTAGCTGACCAGCGCGCCGAACAATAGGTCTTCGGCCTGCTGCCGGGCTTGAGTCGGCAGCAGCAGCTGTCGGTTGTCAATGGACGTCATTCCGCCGGTCATCAGGCCGAACGCGGTCGAGGCCTGGGGCTGAATGGCACAGCGCGCCACCTGGCGGCGCCCGAGCAGTTCGCGATATCGAGCTTCGCTTTCGCAAAGCGGCGCGAGCGCATCGGCGTTTTCGGCGAAAATCCAGTGGATGTTGCCAGTGCCCGGATCACCCAGCGTGCCGCTGGTGGCCAGCAGCGCCCGATTCTGCGGCTCCAGTTCGGCCCAGAGCTGAGGATCCAGGTCGTGGAAGAGCTTGGCGGGCTCGTCTTTTCCAGACGTTGCAAACTGCGCGGCAGTTTTGCCCAGATAGCGTGCGTGCAGTTCGAGCGGGTGGCCGTCGACCGCCGGAAAATGCGATTCGGCAGGCGCTTGATCGGGCGGCGGAAATTCGAGCCGGGCGTGCTGCATTCTCACAAAGGCGGGCTGATCGCGACATGCCGACAGCTGGTGGGGCTCAATCCTCATGTCGTCGTCCATGAGGGCCAGCCCGGTTCCGGCGCTTGCGAGCAGCGCAAAGTTGAAGCCGGTCCCGAAGCTGCGCGCCTCGTCACCGGCATCTCCCTCCAGGTGCCAGCTCAGTGCTTCGAGTCGGGCGCCGGAGTGGGCGGCCAGATGTTCGAGCATCGCGCGGCAGCGATCACGATCGATCAGCTGCAGCCTGCCGTCAAAGCGCGGGCGCATGTCCGCGATGACCCGGCGCGTGGCTTGCCGGCTGCCGGGCTGGCGGCTGTCGTCAAAAACGATGCAGTGCACGAGCTCAGCCGGAAGGGGCTGGGCCGCGAGGCTTGCCAGAAGGCGCTCGAGACTGTCCGGTCGGTCGCAGGTGCGGATCCATAAGGTTTCGATTGCCGGCGGGCCTGCCTGGTCGGCATCAGCGCTGGACCGTACCAGTTCGCCATACAGGTCGCGCGCGGTTTTCAGCAGCCCCAGATCAGCCAGCCTGGCCAGCGACTGGCGAACAGCCCCGGATTGCGCGCTGCGCAGCCGCAGGGTTTTCACGATGTGTCCTGTGTGCTCATCGAGCGTTCTCAGCCGGCCGCATTGTCCAAGCAGCTGGGCCAGCTCGAGCGGCAGTGCTTCAACGCTGCCGCTGCCTTTTTCGAGCAGGAGCGCCCGCGACTCGCTCGCCGTGTAGGCGTCAAACGGGGGTGCAATATACTGGTCCGCAGGCGGTGCTTTCGCGGCACCGCCGCCCGATGAAATGGAAAAGCTGAAGTCCGTTCCAGACACTGCCCAAGCACCTTGAATCGTTTGGCAAAGCGCGTAGTGTACCTTGCAGACTGCTGGCGTTCATCGGCGTGGCGTGTGCTTTGACGGCATCCGGGCGTGCGAACGCCCACCAACAGAATCAAGCTTGCTGAAGCCTGAAAATCACGCGTTTTTAGGGAAAGAATACTAAATCGGTCTTGTTTAAGATGGCTTTGACCCGCATAATTATGGGCGAGGTCGTTTCGGGCGTTTCATGCATGCTGAGAATCAGTAAATTGACGGACTACGCGACGGTGCTTCTGGCCGAGCTGGTACACCGCCCGCACGAGTGCCTGCCCGCCCGTCGTCTGGCCGAGCTGAGCCGGCTCGAGCTGCCGACTGTGGCCAAGGTGCTCAAGACGCTGGCGCGCGCCGGCCTGGTCAACTCCGTTCGCGGCGTCAACGGCGGCTACAAGCTGGCCGACGCGCCCGAGGACATTTCCGTGGCCTGCATCATTCAGGCCATGGAAGGGCCGATCGCACTGACCGAGTGTGGTCTCGAGTCCGGGCTGTGTCTGCATGAGCCCGACTGCAGCCTGCGGGGCAACTGGCAGAAGATCGGACAGGCCGTTGAAAATGCCCTGTCCGCAATGAGCCTGGCCGACCTCGCCGAACCCGCTTCGCGCCGCATTGCCATCCGCGCACAAGTGGTGGCTGAACCGCCAAGGGAAATTTCATGAGTCAGACCGTCGAACAAGTTCAGGACTACATTCAGCAGCGCTACAAGGCCGGTTTCTACACCGACATTGAAATGGATCGTATTCCGGCGGGCCTGAATGAAGAGATCATCGCCATGATTTCGGCCAAGAAGGATGAACCCGAGTGGCTCCTGGAGTGGCGCCTGAAAGCGTTTCATCAGTGGAAGAAGATGGTAGGCCCCGATTGGGCCCACCTGAATCTGCCGGAAATCGACTTCCAGAAGATTCACTACTACGCCGCGCCCAAGCAGAAGAACCGGCCCAAGAGCCTCGACGAGGTTGATCCCAAACTGCTCGAAACCTTCGACAAGCTGGGTGTGCCGCTGCACGAGCGCGAGCGTCTGGCCGGCGTGGCCGTCGATGCCGTGTTCGACTCGGTGTCGGTCGGCACCACCTTCAAGGAGGAGCTCAAGGAGGCCGGCGTGATTTTCTGCAGCTTCTCCGAGGCGGTGCAGGAATATCCTGACCTGGTACGCGAATACCTGGGCTCGGTGGTCCCGCATACCGACAACTACTTCGCCGCGCTCAACTCGGCGGTGTTTACCGACGGGTCCTTCGTCTATATTCCGAAGAACACGCGCTGCCCGATGGAGTTGTCGACCTACTTCCGCATCAACGCCGAGGATACCGGTCAGTTCGAGCGCACCCTGATCATTGCAGAACCCGGCAGCCACGTCAGCTATCTGGAAGGCTGCACCGCGCCGATGCGCGACGAGAACCAGCTGCATGCGGCGGTGGTCGAGCTGGTCGCCAAGGAAGGCGCCCATATCAAGTACTCCACCGTTCAGAACTGGTACCCGGGCGACGAGGAAGGCAAGGGCGGTATCTACAACTTCGTGACCAAGCGCGGCGACTGCCGCGAGGACGACTCGCGCATCACCTGGACGCAGGTTGAGACCGGCTCGGCCATCACCTGGAAATATCCGTCCTGCATTCTCAGGGGCGATCGGTCCGCCGGCGAGTTCTACTCGGTTGCGCTGACGCGTAACTACCAGCAGGCCGATACCGGCACCAAGATGATTCATCTGGGCAAGAACACTACCAGCAAGATCATCGCCAAGGGCATTTCGGCAAGCAAGAGCAACAACAGCTACCGCGGGCTGGTGCGCATGGCGCGTCGCGCCGACAACGCTCGCAACTATACCCAGTGCGACAACCTGTTGATTGGCAAGACCTGCGGGGCGCATACCTTCCCCTACATCGAGTCGTTCAACCCCACGGCCGTGGTCGAGCACGAAGCGACCACCTCGCGTATCGGCGAGGACCAGCTGTTCTACTGCCGTTCTCGCGGCCTGGACGAGGAAGACGCGGTCGCGCTCATCGTCGACGGCTTCTGCAAGGAAGTGTTCCGGGAGCTGCCGATGGAGTTCGCGGTAGAAGCCAAGGCGCTGCTCGAGATTTCCCTCGAAGGAGCCGTTGGCTAGGAAAGAATCGAAGATTGCGCAGGTTGCGGTTACCTCCGCGACCGGCGGGATGGCAGGTTTGAACACGCGCAGCGGCGCGTGCACAGAGCCTTGAAGTCCAGCGTCGGGGAGCTGACCTCGGCCTGCGCGAAACAGACACCGATACCGTCGGGGATGCAACCCCGACCTCCGCGAAACAGAAACCAGACGGAATAGCAATGCTGAAGATCAAGAACCTGCACGTCCGCATCGACGGCAAGAACATACTCAACGGCCTCGACCTCGAGATCGGTCCCGGTGAGCTTCACGCCATCATGGGCCCCAACGGCTCTGGCAAGTCGACGCTCGGCTATGTGCTGGCCGGCCGCGAAGGCTACGAGATCACCGAGGGCTCGATCGAGTTCGATGGCACCGATCTGGCCGACATGGAGCCCGAGGAGCGCGCCGCCGCCGGTCTGTTCATGGCCTTCCAGTATCCGGTCGAGATTCCCGGCGTGAACAATGCCTACTTCCTGCGCTCGGCGCTCAACGCCCAGAGAAAGGTCAGAGGCGAGGAGCCGGTCGACTCGATGACATTTCTCAAGACCGTGCGCGAGCTGCTCGGCCAGCTCAAGATGGACGACACGCTGCTCAAGCGCGCCGTCAACGAAGACTTCTCCGGCGGCGAGAAAAAGCGCAACGAGATCGTGCAGATGGCCGTGCTCCAGCCGCGCATGGCGGTGCTTGACGAGACCGACTCGGGGCTGGATATCGACGCGCTCAAACTGGTGGCTGAAGGCATCAACCGCCTCAGGAACCCCGAGCGCAGTTTCATGGTCATCACCCACTATCAGCGCCTGCTCGAGCACCTGACGCCTGATTATGTGCACGTGCTCTCGGAAGGCCGCATCATCGAGTCGGGTGACAAGCAGCTTGCCCAGCGTCTCGAGAGGGAAGGTTACTCCTATCTCCAGGCCGAAGCGGCCGAGGCTTGAGCAACCATGAGTGAACTGGCTGAAAAACTGGTAGCACCCGCCGAGCCGGTCGCGGGCGAGTTTGCCGACCTGCGCCAGCGTGCCCGTCGCGCGCTGATGCAGCACGGCTTTCCGACCCTCAAGACCGAAGCCTGGAAGTACACTCCCATCAAGCTGCTCGAAAAGCGCGACTTCACCGCCAGCGGTTCATCGCCGTCGGCGCCTTCAGAGCTGCCCTTTGCAGCTGATGTGTTGCACTTCGACAACGGCATCCTGAATGCCGATGCGATCACGCTTCCCGCAGGCGTCACGCTGGAGCCGGCCGGGCTCGACGAGTTTGACGGGCTGGAGTATGGCGGCCGCGAGGATGCCTTTGCCTGGCTCAATCTGGCCTGCTTTGCCCAGGCCTGGAAGCTGACGATAGACACTGAGCTGGCGCGCCCGCTGGTGTTGGCCACCACCACGGCCGACGATTTTGCAGCGGCGGTACATCCGAGGCTGTTCATCGAGCTGACAGGCAATGCCCGCGCCACGCTCATCGAAACCCACACCGGCGCCGGCGAGGGCATGGTCAACGCCGTCAGCAGCGTTCACGTGGGCAAGGGGGCGGCGCTCAATCATGTGATGCGGCGTTCCGGCAGCGATACCGTGCACATTGCGCGCACCGACGTCGATGTCGCCCGCGATGCCGACTACCAGAGCTTCGTTCTTGACACCGGCACCCGGCTCGGGCGTCAGGACATCAGCATCTTTCTCAACGAGTCCGGCGCCGAGGCCGAGATCGACGGCACCGTCATCCTGAATTCAAGGCAGCACGTCGACTATCACACCGCGATCGACCACTGCACCGGCCATACTCACAGCCGGGAGACCTTCCATCTGCTGGCCGACGGCAGCGGCGTGGGTGTGTTCAACGGCCGCATCCACATCCACAAGGATTCCGACGACAGCCATTCCGATCTCAGTACCGCCAGCCTCTTGCTGGGTGACATGGCCCGCATCAACGCCAAGCCGGAACTGGAGATCTATTCCGAAGAAGTCACGGCAGCCCATGGTGCTACCATCGGGCAGCTTGACGAAGACGCCCTGTTTTATCTGCGCACGCGTGGCCTGCCGGCCGAAGAGGCCAACAGCCTTCTGAAATACGGCTTTGCCGCCGGGCCACTGGAAGGGCAGGCCGAAGAGGCGGTGCGCGACTGGTTGTTGAGTGAACTGCAGGCTGTACTTTGAAAACCTGTTGGAACCACGGAAGGCACGGAAGACACGGAAACTGGAATGTTTTTACAGACAGCGCACGCGGAAGGTTCTTCTCCAATGATGCGTCGCTTCTAAACCAGTCGATCTGAAACGGGCTCATTGCCGTGCATTTCGTGTCTTCCGTGGTTCCATGTTGAGTATCGAAAAACGCCAATGGAAACAGTCGAATCCAAAGTAAAAGATCAGCTCGACGTATTCGCCCTGCGCGAGCAGTTCCCCGTGCTCGCCCGCGAAGTACACGGCAAGCCGCTGGTCTATTTCGACAACGCCGCCACGGCGCAGCGACCGCTGAAGGTCATCGAGGCGATGGATGACTTCTATCGCCGCTACAACGCCAACGTTCACCGCGGTGTCCACCAGCTTTCCGTCGAGGCCTCCGAGCAGTTCGAAAATGCCCGCGAGTCCGTTCGCCGCCTGCTCAATGCCGACTCCATTCGCGAAGTCATCTTCACCCGCGGCACCACCGAGGCGATCAATCTCGTTGCCCAGGCCTACCTGCGTCCAAGGCTGACGGAAGGCGACGAGATCCTGATCACGCACATGGAGCACCACGCCAATATCGTGCCGTGGCAGCTTTTGTGCGAGCAGACCGGTGCGGTGCTCAAGGTCGCGCCCATCAACCAGCGCGGCGAGCTGCTGGTCGATGAGCTGGCGGCCATGATCAACGAGCGCACAAAGCTCATCGGCTTGGTGCACGTCTCCAACGCCCTGGGCACAATCAACCCGGTCGAGGAAGTCTGCCGCATCGCCAGAAAGCACGACGTGCCCGTGCTTGTCGACGGCGCCCAGGCCACGCCGCACATGGCCGTCGACGTCCAGGCTCTGGGCTGCGATTTCTACTGCGTCTCCGCGCACAAGATGTACGGCCCGACCGGCATCGGCGCGCTGTGGGCGCGCGAGTCGATTCTTGAAGACATGCCGCCATGGCAGGGCGGCGGCGAGATGATCAACCGCGTCAGCTTCGAAGGCACCAGCTACAGTGATCTGCCGCACAAGTTCGAAGCCGGCACGCCCAACATCTCCGGCGCCATCGGCTTCGGAAAGGCCGTGGAGTTCCTCGAAGAGATCGGTTACGAGGGCATCGTCTGGCAGGAAGAGCGCCTGCTCGAGGAGGCCACCAAGAAGATGCAGGCCATCGACGGCCTGACCATCATCGGCACGGCACAACACAAGAGCCCGGTCGTGTCCTTCACCCTGGAAGGCGCCCACCCAAACGACATCGGCACGATTGTCGATCACTACGGCGTGGCCATCCGCACCGGCCACCACTGCGCCATGCCCGTCATGCAGTTCTACGACGTACCCGCAACCGCGCGCGTGTCGTTCGCTCCGTACAACCTGCACAAGGAGATCGACGTCTTCATCGAAGCCCTGGGCAAGGCCCGCGACATGCTCGCCTGAGCGAGCCATCTGATTGCGCGCCAGCGGCGGCTGATAGAATTCTCCGCCATGGCACTCGAGCAGCTCTACCAGCAGGTCATACTCGACCATAACCGCTCCCCGCGGTACCAAGGCCGCCTGCAGGATGCAACCCATAGCGCCCGCGGGCAGGACGCCCTGTGTGGCGACGACATCCTGGTCGAGTTACGCGTGGCCGACGGAACGATCCAGGAAGCTGCCTTCTCGGGCGAAGCCTGCGCCATTACGAAAGCCAGCGCTTCCATGTTGATGGAATGGCTCCCTGGCCGATCGTCGGGCGAGCTCAAAATCGAGTTCAAGCGATTCTGCCAGCTACTTGACGATACCAACCTGCCAGACCGCCCTGATCTGGGCGATATGAATTGCCTGCGAGCCGTCAGCGGGTTTCCCGCCAGGGTACGTAATGCTTTGTTGCCCTGGCGTACTGCAATAAGTGCGCTCGAGGGGGCGGGGAAAGTGGCCCAATCTCCAGCATAAGACCGATTCCCGGGGCAATGGGCGACTTGATCACTAAGCGCTGTTTTTTGAACTAGTTGCAAGTGGGCTCCTATGAGACAGCTCATCCCCCTGGTTCTGGTATTTGGATTTTGGAGTAGCGACGTCTATCCATACCGCTGTATCCTTCCTGACCCATCGTTAGAACGGCAGATAGAGAAAGAGTTAGAGCAGGCATCAGCCGTTTTCATCGGATACCCAGAAAGTATCCGCACAGTGGCGTCTAACTCATCATTTTGGCTATATCCGGATCTCGCAAAGCCTTGAACCGCCAGCATGCTTGATCTGATTGGACTCTGATCCAAAAACCAGGACAGCCATGATTCTAACGGCTGAATAGCCGTCGCCCACGACTTCCCGATGGGTAGACCAGTCGGAAAGGTTGATGGTGGTGAGGTGATTTAGCGATCTGCGCATCGAAAATCCTTGCTGGGGCCGAATTTGCCCGCAGTCGCTCCTGCGGAGGCCCCGGATTGACCGGTTTGTGGCTTCTGGAGGGGCCTACCAGGGAAGTGGTTGTTCTCGCAGCTTCATGAGGGCGAACTCTCCCGAAACGCCCTTCATCCAGCACTGCCCGAGATCGGCGGCTTTGAGCATCAGCGCTTCAGCCGAGCCGATCGCGCGATAGTAGCGGCTTTCTGTGCCTTGGACGCGTCGCATCCATTCATGAGGGTGGCTGGCGACGCTCCAGAGCCCTTCGGGCGGCGATTTTTCGGTTGCGGAGAGTTTGCCGCGCTTGTCTGGACGCGTCTGCAGTCCTGTCCAGCGCACGAGCTCGATGTAGCTTCGTTGCGTCAGGTCGGCGAGCATGTCGCTATCGAGCCCGGCTACGGGCTTGAGGGACTGGTCCTGTGATCCCCGGCCGAGTGCTGTCCCGATGGCCGATCGGGTCGACCCGAGCCGGTGCCGGACGGAGGTGTGCTCGGAGTCGCGAAGCGTCTCGCACATGCCGGCCCGAACCGGATTCAGGTCGACGTAAGCCATGCACGACACAACGGCCTGCTCATCCAGTAGTGCCTGGCACTTGAACCGCCCCTCCCAGAAGCGCCCCGTACAGCCGTCCTCCCGATTGGCCATCCGGGCAATCGGTTCGTTGAGTGCGCGCATGAACCAACTGATCGAGCCGAGCCGCTGGCGGATTACGTCAAGCCGCTCGGCGTTGCCAAGTAGGGCGAGGGTGGCGCGCTCCACGCAGGCCGGGTCGTCGCGATTACTGATCGATCCCGGAAAGACCGCTAACCATCGTTCAGCGACCTCTCGGTCCGACCAACGCCAAGGCGCACGGGGATCGCTGCGCAGAACTACGTGGAAATGGTTCGACATGACGGCATAGGCGTAGACCGAAACAGCGAAGCTTTCGGAGAGCTTGAAAAGGCGGTCCTCGATCCACTGACGTCGGTGCTCGAAGTTCTTGCCGGTGTATTGGTCAGTGCCACAAAGAAAGGCGCGCCGTACGCATCGGCTGACACAATGGAAGAAGCCGGGCTCCTCGTCGCTGACTAACTGACTGCGTGGATAGGTCATGTCTCTATTCTGGCGCCGGGAGAGACGCCCGCCAATCCGGAGACTGTCCCGGTGAGCTGTAGGAGATTTCCTATAGATCATGGGTGTCCTGATTCTGTCTCCTGAGTACGATTGCGGTGTGCTCGGTCGCGAAACGCCTTGGGCTACGGAACCTGGCGCCGTCTCGCGACGGTCGGGTCATGAATAGTCCGGGCTAAGTGAGGTGATGATTAGGGGTATTCCTAATATCGTCGGTATGCAGCGTAAGTCGACTCATCCTGGTGAAATGTTGAGAGAAGATTTCTTGCCGGACTATGGCCTGACTGTTACGGGATTGGCTGAGTCTCTGGGCGTCTCTCGCCAGTCAGTGAATGAATTACTCCGCGAGCGCCGTGCTGTCAGTCCCGAAATGGCGCTTCGGTTTGCTCGTTTGTTTGGCAACTCTCCGGAATTCTGGTTGAATGCGCAGCGATCTGTTGATCTTTGGTCGGCAGTCCGGTCAGTCAGGAAAGAGGTAGATCGGATCAAGCCGCTACATGCTGCATGACCAGGCCATGCACCGGATGCCAAGACCTCTGCTTTGCCCCGGCTTTGCCGCCGGTGGTGGGCATTATGCGCCTTGATAACCGTACCCGAGTCGGAGAAAGGGCTGCGGCCAGGCTGGGGTCAACAGGCGCCAAGCTCTGACAATGACTGCCAACGCACGCTAAACTATCGCAGCATTTTCCCAGCCGATACGGCCTTCTATGATTCACCCCCACCAGCTTTCGTCCGCCTGGCTGTCGAGCGAGACAGATCCGGGTTCCTGGCGCCGTGGTAATCGCTACTTTGCCGAGGGTCGCGCCGTCGTGTTGCAGCATGAGCGGCTTCCCGACGGTGGCATACGCCTGATCGGCAGTTGCCAGGGCACGGCATTCGAGCCGTACCGGCAATTGATCGAGATCGAGCGCCATGGTGGTGACGTGCTGCTGGATGGTGAGTGTTCCTGCCCGGTGGCGTTCAACTGCAAGCACGTGGTTGCTGTGGTCCTGACCTGGCAGGCACGATCGTCCCGCGAGCCGGTCAGCCGTGATGAAATTGCCGGATGGCTCGCAGATAGGCCAGATAGTGTCGATCCCGCGGAGCAATCGCGCGAGGCCTTGCTGTACGTGCTCGACGGCCAGCCGGGCCGCGGCGGCGAGATTGCGATCGATTTCCATATTTCGCGGCTAAAGAAGGATGGAACCTGGGGCAAGGGCCGGAGCGTCAACCCCTCGACGATCAGCAATTCCTGGACGCGGCCCGTCTATTTGCGCCCAGCCGACGAGGAGATTCTGTCGCTGATCCGCGCCAGCGCACCGCAAGCCTGGGCGCGCGAATTTGCAGCGTCGGGGGCGGCCGGTCATCTGGCACTGATGAAAATTGCGGAGTCCGGCCGTGCGTTCTGGGGCCGGCATCGGCGCGGGCCGTTCCGGACCGGCGAGGCGCGCAGGCTCGACGTGGACTGGCGGCGCGAGGGCAAGGGCAAGGACAAGGGCTACAGACTCGAGATGACCGTCGAGCACGGCGGCTTGCTGGCCCCGGTTGAGCCGCCGTGTTACGTCGATCCCGAGGCGCTCGTGATCGGAAGGGTGGAGCTGCCGCAGGGTCTCGACACCCAGACCCTGGACTGGCTCGGGGATGCGCCGGCCATTCCGGCCACCGAAGCGCAGCGCCTCAGCCGCCGACTGGCGCTGGCCATGCCGGCGTTGCCGACACCGGTCGAGGTGCACTACGAAGACATCGACCAGCCGCCATCGGGCTGCCTTCAGGTCGCGTTCGACCCGGCTGACCCCAAGCGGGGAGAGGCTGTGTTGAGCGTAGCCTATGGCGATCTGGTTGTGCCAATGGATCAGCCGGAGACGGTCATCGTGTCGGAATCGAACGACCGCCTGATCCGCGCCCATCGGGACACGGCGGCTGAAAGCCGGTTGCAGGAGACGCTGATCGAAAGCGGGCTGGCGCTCGTGGATACCGAGCGTTTCTGCATGGCCGGCGAGCTCGAGGGAACGGCGCTGCGGGATGCTTGGTTTGACTGGCTGCAACATCGTGCGCCCGAGCTGCGCAACGCCGGCTGGCGCATCGAAATGGCCGACGTCGACGGGTTCAGCTTAAGCGAATCCGACAGCATCGACGCCGCGGTCGAAGCGCAAGGCAACGACTGGTTCAGCCTGCGTTTCGACCTGGCGTTCGACGGCTGGATCATGCCGGTGTTGCCGCTGGTCAATCAGTTGCTGCACAACTACCGCCCCGGCGATCTGCCGGAATCACTCTACCTGGATACGGGTGACGGGCACTATGTGAGCGTGCCGGCAGAGCAGATCGAGCCGGTGCTCGAGACCATTCTCGACCTCTACGACCGGCTCGACGACGATGCGCTGAAACTGGCCCGGCCCGATGCGACGCGGCTTTTGGATCTCGAGGGCATTCCGGTGCGCGGGGCTACCAGCCTGAAGAAGCTGGCGCGCAAGTTGACCGACTTTTCCGGCCTGAAGAAGGTCAATCTGCCGACCACCTTCAAAGGCAAGCTGCGCGAATACCAACAGCACGGCCTCGACTGGTTGCAGTTCCTGCGCGAGCACGAAATGTCCGGCATTCTCGCCGACGACATGGGGCTGGGCAAGACAATCCAGACGCTGGCCCATCTGGCGGTGGAAAAGCGCGCCGGGCGCATGCGCCATCCCAGCCTGATCGTTGCGCCGACCAGCCTGATGGGAAACTGGCAGCGCGAAGCGGCACTGTTCACGCCGGGGCTCGAGGTGGCGGTTTTGCACGGGCCCGGGCGAACCGCCTATTTCGACCGTCTGGGCGAATTCAACCTGGTGCTGACCACCTATCCACTGCTGCCGCGCGACCGCGCGGTCTTGCTCGAACAGCCATGGCACTACCTGATTCTGGACGAAGCCCAGCAGATCAAGAACCCGGCCGCCCAGGCCGCGCAAGTGGCGCGCAAGCTCAATTGCCGGCATCGGCTGTGCCTGACCGGCACGCCGATGGAAAACCATCTGGGCGAGCTGTGGGCGCAGTTCGATTTCCTGATGCCGGGTTTTCTGGGCGACCGCCCAAGCTTCAATCGAACCTACCGCACGCCCATCGAAAAACACAATGACCGCCAGCGCCTCGAGCGCCTCAATCGGCGCATCGCCCCGTTTCTGTTGCGCCGGACCAAAGACCTCGTGGCCGCTGAACTGCCGCCCAAGACCGAGCTGCTGCGCCACGCCAGGCTCGACAGCAAGCAGGCCACGCTGTACGAGAGTATTCGGCTGACGATGGAGAAGAAGGTGCATCAAGCAATCGCCTCCAGGGGTCTGGCCAAAAGCCACATCGTTGTGCTCGATGCGCTGCTGAAACTGCGCCAGGTTTGCTGCGACCCGCGCCTGCTTCCCAAAGGCACTCGCGGCGTTCGGGGCGTGCCGTCGGCCAAATTCAATCTGCTGTTCGAGTTGCTTCCCGAGCTGCTCGAAGAAGGGCGCCGGGTGCTGCTGTTTTCGCAGTTCACGACGATGCTCGGTCTGATCGAACGCGAGCTCGGCAAGCGTGGCCTGACCTACACCAAGCTGACCGGCCAGACGCGCAAGCGGGATGCCGCCATTCAACGCTTTCGCGATGGGGAGGTCAATCTGTTTCTGGTCAGCCTCAAGGCCGGCGGCGTGGGCCTGAATCTGGTCGAGGCTGACACCATCATTCACTACGATCCGTGGTGGAATCCCGCCGTCGAGCACCAGGCCACCGACCGCGCCCACCGGATCGGCCAGGACAAACCCGTGTTCGTCTACAAGCTGGTCGCCGAAGGCACCGTTGAAGAAAAGATCCTGACGTTGCAAGAGCACAAGCAACAATTGGCACAGAGCGTCTACGGCAAAGGCCGTGAACAAGACCAGCCGCCGATTGACGAAGAAACCATCCAGGCGCTATTGGCCGGCGACTGAGTCAACTGCCGGTGCGGGATTTGAATTGCGAATGGCCCGGGGCAGTATCTGGAGTCGTTCGGAAAGCAGGACTTGCTGGAAGTGCTCAGAAGCGAATCATGACGCGACTCGCGCGGGAAGAGAACGGCAGGCCTTCGAGTCGCTCGACCCGAGTGCGCTGCGACAGCCCGAACTCGCCGAATCGCAGCGGCTCGTGCTGTCGACCCCGCGTGCCACGCTGGAGTACATTCGATTCGCCCAGTGAAGTCAGCCGCTTTTTCCGCGGCCGGCGCAAGATTGGCTTCCGGGGCGAGAGCCGGCTTCTCAAGATAAAAAAGCCCCGCAACCAGTCGTTGCGGGGCAGTTCGCTTTGTTGTTGTGCGCAGGGTGTGGCCCCGCGGGTACATCACTTGTTCTTCTTGCTCAGGTTTGCTCGGGCTGTGGCGTGCCGCCTTGGGGCGGTTCGTCGCCCGCCTCGGGCCGGGTGCCTTTTTCGCGGTCCCAGTCGAGCGCCTTGTCCTTGATCTGTCCGAACTTCTTGGTGACCTTGCTCAGGCGCGCGTCCCATTCGGGGTTGGGCTGTTGGCCTTCGGTGACCTTGAAGTAGACCTGCATCAGGGCGGTCATGCCGATCGGCTCGATGACCGCCTGCTTGATGCCCCAGGCGAAGACCAGGGCGATGACGAGGGTCAGAATGCCGGCGGTACCGGGGAACAGCGAGACCAGGCCGGCGACCGGCAGCAGCACGATCAGGAACACGATGAAGGTCAGGGCCCAGATGAACAGCGCCAGCCAGAACGCGTTCTTCAAAAAGGTCTTGTAGTTCTGCGCGTAGAGAATCAGCGCCGTCTGGCTCGAGCGCCACGGGTTGTCGGCGCGGGTGCGCATGTTGTGGGCAAGAATCACTTCGTCGAGGTAGGTCAGCGACAGGTTGATGATGGTGTTGACGAACTTCACCAGGCCCTGCACGCCGGGGATCGGCAAAAACGAAGTGATGGTGAAAAACGCCCGATTGAAGGCCTTGAGCACGGCCTTGATGAGCTGATCGATGCCGAACAGTACTGATGATTCCGCGAAGCGCTCGCGCACGATGCTCTGGGCGTAGTCGATCTGACCCTTGCCGCCGGGCAGCTCCTTGCCTTCGAGCAGCTCGACCAGCACGGCGATGTGGCCGGCCTTGACCAGGTAGAGCAGATACTCGCGCAGGAAGTAGATGATCGTTGCGGTGATGCCGAAACCGACGAGACCGCCCCAGACGCTGAACGCGCCGGGATTGTCGCCGATATGGCCAATAAAATATCCGACCCCCGCGCCCACGCCGGTGACCAGTACGTAGGCCAGCGTGATCCCGAAGTAAATCAGGAAGCGAAACACCAGAAACGGCAGTGTCCTGGCCATCAGGCCCAGCACTTCGCCGATCTTGAAATCCATCATTGCAGAATCCCTCTTTCAGCCGGGTTGGTTTCTGCCTGATAGTACGGGAAAACGACGGAAATTGTGCCAGGCGGTCGAATGGATCTGCTGGCGGGATGGGTTGTGCGGCCCCGGCTCGCCACGTTGCGGTGGCCGGGGCCGCAGAGGGCAGGCTTACAGATGGCGCAGGTCGACGAAATCACCTGACTCGTGGTTTTCCTTCAGCTGGTCCAGCAGGTCGAGGATGTGATCGGCCGCTTCTCTGGGCTTGGGCATGTTGTCGGTGCCGCGCGCCTCTCTGAGTTTCTGTACCGAGGGGAATTCCTCGCTGTCGACCTCGCCACAGAGGTAGTCCTGCATGCCGGTGTCGACCAGTCCGGGTGCCAGACTGATCAGATGCGTGTCGGGCATCTCGGCGGCGTAGAGCTTGATCAGGTTGTTGAGCGCGGCCTTGGAAATCGAGTAGCCACCCCAGCCGTAGTTCATGTTGACGGCGGCACCGGAGGAAACCGCGACGATCTGATCGATGGGTATCTGGCGCTCGATGAGCCAGTCGAGAATCACCTTGTTGGCCCACACGTTGACGCGCATGATGTGCTCGAGGTCGTGCACGTCGGTAAGCGTGATTTCCTGAATACGACCCAGCATGCCGGCGTTGAGAATCACCAGGTCCAGCCTGAGGCAGTCGGAGAGCAGGCGCTCGAGGCCTTCTTCGAGGTTATTGAGGTTGCTGATGTCCTGCTTGCGGTCGCGGATGCCGTCCTCCTGGTGCTCGGCCAGCGGGCAGCCCTGCCGGCTCATGCCCCAGACAATGGCGTCGCGCTCGAGCAGCGCCTCGCTCAGACCCAGGCCGAGGCCGCCGCTGTTGCCCGTAATGAACACATTCATTGTCTTTTATTTCCTCCCGATAGTGGTTTCGAACAGGTTCAGGATACGCCAGTATTCATCGCGCCAGCTGTCGGCCCGGGTGAATCCGTGGCCTTCCATCGGATAGGAGGCCATTTCCCAGTGGTTTTTTTCCAGCTCGATCAGGCGCTGCGCCAGGCGCACGGCATCCTGGTAGAAAACGTTGGAGTCGAGCATGCCATGGGCGATCAGCAGGTGGCCTTGCAGGCCCTCGGCGAACTCGATCGGTGAGCTGCGCGCATAGGCTTCCGGATCGATCTCCGGGGTGTTGAGAATGTTGGAAGTGTAGAAGTGGTTGTAGTGTGCCCAGTCGGTCACCGGTCGCAGCGCTGCGCCGGCCTGGAATCTTTCGGGTGCATTGAACATGGCCATGAATGCCATGAATCCGCCGTAGGAGCCACCGTAGACGCCGACGCGCTCGGGGTCGGCATTGTGGTTGTCGATCAGCCAGTCAACGCCGTCGATCAGGTCTTCGAGTTCGGGTGTGCCCATCTGGCGATAGATGGCGGTTCGCCAGTCGCGGCCGTAGCCGGCGCTGGCGCGGTAGTCCATGTCGAGCACGTGGTAGCCGCGCTCGGTGAGCAGGTTGTGGAACATCTGCTCGCGGAAGTAGTTGGGATAACGCTGCCAGGTGTTCTGCAGATAGCCGGCGCCGTGAACGAACATCACCACCGGATGCTTGTCGCCGCCGTGGGGCGGGTCGTTGCGCGCCGGGTAGAACTTGGACCAGACGGGCCGGTCGACATGGCTCGAGGGCACGGCAACGAGTTCGGGCTGCTGCCATTCGACGGCTTTGTAGTCGTCACTGCGCGTATCGGTCAGTGATTCGAGCTTGCCGGAGTCGAGATCGACGACAGCTGCCTGCGGCGGCAGATAGGATGCGGAATGGCGCACCAGTACACGCTTGTTGTCTCCCGGCCGCACGGTGAAGGACTCGATACCGCGCTGCTCGGTGACGCGTTCCAGTTCGTCGTCGGCAAGGTTGAGGCGGTAGAGGTCGTATTCGGTGGGGTGTGATCGGTTCGAGAGCAGCAACACGTTCTCGCCGCCGGCGATGATGACCGGACTCAGGACTTCGAACTTGCCGCGGGTGCGCTGTCTTGCCGAGCCGCTGCGAGCACCGATGGTGTAGAAGTGGCTGAAACCGGACTCTTCCGACAGCAGCCAGAGCTCTTCGGAATCGGGCATCCAGCCGAACTCATTGAAAGTCCAGTTGATCCAGGCCTCGTCGCTGAGGCGGTGGCGGTGGTGCAGCGATGGCTCGTCGGCGGCGGCGTCAATCACCGCCAGCCAGCGGTCCTTGTTGTCGATAGCGCGCAGCTGGACGGCAGCCAGCCGGCCTTCGGCGTGCCATTCGATGCCGCTGATGCTCACGTCTCGCAGCTCGTCTTCGCCCAGAGGCTCGATGTCTTGCGCTTTCTTCAGTTCGGCCAGCGGGTCCTGATCGATCCCCGGCAGGCTCTCGAAGCTGAGCTCGTGCTTCTTCCGTGTCTTGAGGTCGAGCAGCCAGAGCTTGCTCGGTGCCGGTGCATTGCGACCCACCCGGGTGCGCACATCTTCGACATCGATATAGCCCGACTGGGTGACGTAGTGCGGCATCTGGCCGGTCTGGCCGTTGTTGTGGGCAGCCGGCTCAACGGCCAGCAGCAGCCAGCGTCCGTTGGGCGAAAGCGCTGAGGCACCCGGTTGCATGCTCTCACCCAGGTACCAGGGCGCGACCGATCGGCTGGGGTCCTCGCTGGCCGCCTGCTCGGTTTCGTCGCGCGCTTCCTGCCTGGTGTCCAGCTGGTCACGCAGGCTCTGAAACAGGCGAAGCTGCATCTGCGCGAGCTCATCCTCGGGCTCGGTGTCGGGCTCGTCTTCAAAGCGCAGGTCGGCTGCCGGCCAGCCCAGACGCCGGTTCAGGTCGTAAGTCCACCATTGGTTGCCGCGCCGGAAAACGATGCGCTGGCCGTCGGCGTCGAAGGCAGGCTGGGCATCGGCCTCGGTGCTGCGGGTCAGCTGCAGCAGTTCGGCTGTTCTGGGCAGGCGCGCAAACAGGTTGCCGTTGCGTACGAAAACCACGCGGCCGGTCGCGCGATGGAAAACCGGGTTGGCGCCGTCCATTCGCGCCTGTGCGGCGTGGTCGAGGATGCGGTCCTCGCCGCTGGCAAGGTCAATCCTGTGGATGTCGTGCAGTTCGCTGTCGGCGCGCGCAACGCGATAGTGAATCGCCTGGCCGTCGAGCTGCCACCAGGCTTGTTCGACCGCCGGGCCAATCCACTGCGGGTCGGCCATGATCTGCTTCAGTGCGGGCGTCTGGGCCAGTGCGGAACCGGCCAAAAGCAGCAGAGCTGCCGGAATCAGTCGTTTCATTCTATTCACAGGGTCTGTTGGATCCAGCTTTCGGATTCTACACGCAAGAATTGATGCGCCGCGCTGCGGCCGTTTGGCTTGCAGGTACAATCCGCACTGAAGATGTAAGACGCATCAACGAACGGAGAGCGTGGATGGAAGAGGCGGCGGGGGTTTTTCAGCCGGTGCTGGGCTTTTTTGCGGCCTACCCTTATCTCATGCTGTTTGTCGGCCTGCTGCTGGTTGGCGAGGCAGTTCTTCTGCCGGCGCTGTACCTGGCCGGCACTGAAAGACTGGAGTGGCTGACGGTGCTGGCAGTGGCCGTGGCCGCCACGATGCTGTCGGATTTTGTCTGGTACATGCTCGGCCGCTGGTACCCCGAGTTTGCCCGCGAGCGAGTCCGGCGACGCCAGTCTCGCCGTTTGTTCCTGCGTCTCGAAGCGCTGTTCGTTCAGAACGGCGGTTGGTTGCTCTATCTTTCCAAGTTCGTCTACGGCACGCGGATCGCGGCACAGGTGCTCTCCGGAGTTTTCCGGATGCCGCCGGCACGCTGGCTGGTGATCAACCTGGCCGCGGTGGCCAGCATCACCCTGCTGCTGGCCGGGCTGGCTTTCGGCGTGGTCGATTCGGCCCAGCGCCTCGAAGATCTGATCGTCCATGTCGAACTGGCCTTTCTCGTTTTCGTGCTGCTGGCCGCGGCGGCGTATCTGATTGTGGGTGTGCTGGTGAGGAAGCAATGGTTTCGGTCGTGATGGCAGCCTACAACGAGGCGGCGACCGTGGGTTGCGTGGTTGCGGCTGTGGTCAGTCATCCGCAGCTCTGCGAGGTGATTGTCGTTGACGACGGCTCCAGCGATGCGACCGCCCGGCGCGCCCGGGCCGCGGGTGCCAGCGTGATCGAGCTGCCGGCCAACGGCGGCAAGGCGGCTGCGCTCGAGGCGGGAGTGGCGCGCGCGCGCAGCGAGATTCTGCTGTTTCTCGACGCCGACGTGACCGGCCTGACTCACGCCGACATTTCGCGGCTCATTGCGCCGGTGGCCGCCGGAAAGGTGGACATGCACGTCGGTCTGCGTGCTCGGCGAACGCTGTGGCTCAACCGGCTGTTGCACGTCTTTCCGATCATCGGCGGTGAGCGTGCCGTCCAGCGGCGGATCTGGCAGCTGGTGCCGGCGCGGCACAAGCGCGGTTTTCGCATCGAGGTGGCGCTGAACTACACCGCCAAGCGCTTCGGGCGGGGCATGAGTTTCGAACTGATCAGCGGGCTTCGGCACCGCACCAAGGAACACAAGTTCGGCTGGTGGCGCGGGCTGCTGCGGCGCCTGCACATGGTCGGGCAGGTCACGGCCGTCGCCTTTTCGCTCTACATCGTGGCCGCACTTCGTGATACGCTTGCGCGCCCTCGAGGTCGTCAGGCGGACGATCGTCAGACGGAAGATCGAGGAGGCTGACATTTTTCAAGGCTTTTTTCGGGGATCGGGCTTGCATTTGAATGCACTCGATTCTATAATGATCAACTTCGATTGCGGGGTGGAGCAGTCTGGCAGCTCGTCGGGCTCATAACCCGAAGGTCGCAGGTTCGAATCCTGCCCCCGCTACCAGGTTTTCAGATGAAGAAAAAAGCCCCTGGTCCAAGGGGCTTTTTTTGTTGGAGAAGCCGACGTGGCAGTGAGCGACAAGCTGGAAGCTATGCTGGCGCCGCTGGTCGCCGACCTCGGCTACGAGTTCGTCGGCATCGAGTACCAGTCCAACCCCAAGAATCGGTTGATCCGGCTGTATATCGATCGACCGGAAATCGGTGTCGGCATCGACGACTGCGAGCACGTCAGCCGAGAGGTTTCGGCCCTGCTTGACGTTGAAGACCCGCTCAGCGGCCAGTACACGCTGGAAGTGTCTTCGCCCGGTATCGAACGACCGCTGTTTACCGGCGCCCAGTTCGCCCGCTTTACCGGCCAGATGGCAAAAGTGAGGTTGGCTGCACCCGTTGAGGGGCGGCGCAGATTCAAGGGCGTGATCGTCAGCGCCGACGACGACCAGGTGACGCTGGAAGTCGACGGCGAACGGCATACGCTCACCGTTGCCGACATTCAGCGCGCCAGCCTGGCGCCTGATGTCGACGCACTGCTGGCCGCGAAGCGGCAATAGGAACGAATTCGTAGTGAATTTTGCGGAACTTGGCAATGATGGATAAGGGCAAGGAAATCCTGCAGGTGGTCGAGGCCGTCTCCAACGAGAAGGGTCTGTCACACGAGACGATCTTCGAGGCCATCGAGGCCGCGCTGGCGTCAGCCGCGCGCCGTCGTCACCCCGAAGATATCGAAGTGCGCGTCGCCATCGATCGCCGCACCGGCGGCTACGAGGCATTTCGCCGCTGGGAAGTGATTTCCGATGACGAGGAAGAGGCAGAGCTGGAGTCCGAGGATCGTCAGATCCGTCTGACCGAGGCGCGCGAATACGATGCCGATCTGGATGTGGGCGACGCGATTGAAGAGCCGATGGAGCCGCCGGAATTCGGGCGCATTGCCGCGCAGGCCGCCAAGCAGGTGATCGTCCAGCGCGTGCGCCAGGCCGAGCGCGCCCAGGTGGTCGAGGCCTTCGAAGAGCGCGTGGGCGAACTCATCAGCGGTCAGATCAAGCGCATGGAAAAGGGCGGCATCATGCTCGATCTGGGAGAGAATGCCGAAGCTTTCATTCCGTCGCGCCACACCATTCCCGGAGAGACGGCCCGCATCAATGATCGCGTGCGTGGCTATTTGTACGAGGTGCGTTCGGAAGTGCGCGGGCCGCAGCTTTTTGTCAGCCGCACGATGAACGAGTTCCTGATCGAGCTGTTCAAGCTCGAAGTGCCCGAGATTGGCCAGGAGTTGCTCGAGCTCAAGGGCGCCGCCCGCGACGCCGGCCGCCGCGCCAAGATCGCCGTGCATGCCCTCGATGACCGCACCGACCCGATCGGTGCCTGTGTGGGCATGCGTGGCTCGCGCGTTCAGGCGGTATCCAATGAACTCGCCGGCGAGCGTATCGACATCATCCTGTGGGATGAAAACCCCGCCCAGTTCGTGATCAATGCGATGGCGCCGGCGGAAGTGCATTCGATCGTGGTTCACGAAGACACCCACAGCATGGATATTGCCGTCGAGGAAGACAGCCTGTCACAGGCGATCGGCCGCGGCGGACAGAACGTCCGGCTTGCTTCCGAGCTGACCGGCTGGGACCTGAACGTGATGACGGTCGAGGAAGCCGAGCACAAGAGCGAGACGGAAGCACGCACCATTCTCGAGATGTTCAAGACCAAACTGGATGTCGACGAGGAGGTGGCAAGCATTCTGGTGCAGGAAGGCTTCACCAATATCGATGAAGTGGCCTATGTGCCGGAAAGCGAGCTGCTTGCAATCGAGGAGTTCGACGAGAACGTCGTCTCTGAACTGCGCCAGCGCGCGCGCGATGCCCTGTTGACGCAGATGATCGCCTCCGAGGAACAGCTCGAAGAGCACAAGCCGGAGCAGGATCTGCTTGATCTGGAAGGCATGACCGACACCATTGCCTACCGGCTGGCGGAAAAGGGCATCCGGACGCGTGACGATCTGGCCGAGTGCTCGGTCGACGAGCTCGACGGGATCGAGAGTCTGGAGCCCGAGCTCGCCGCCGATCTGATCATGAAGGCACGCGCGCACTGGTTTGCCGAGGAATAAAAGAGGTTCGAGGAATACACATGTCTCAGGTCACTGTTTCGCAGCTTGCTGATGTATTGGGCGTTGATGTCAAACGCCTGATCACTCAGCTCAATGAGGCCGGCATCGAGGTCAAGGACGCCGAGGCCGAGGTGACCAATGAAGACAAGATCAAGTTGCTGACCCACCTGCGCTCGAGCCACGGCAAGAGCGAAGGTGATGATGCCACCCAGCCGACCCGGGTCACGCTGACGCGCAAGAGCGTGAGTGAGCTCAAGGTGCCTACCGGCGGCGCGGGTCGAACCCGGTCGCGCGGTGCGGCACCGTCAAGGACGGTCAACGTGGAAGTGCGCAAGCGCCGCACGTACGTCAAGCGTGGCGACATCTCCGAGCAGGAGCAGGGCGACCCCGAGCGCGAGGCCGCGGCCAAGGCGCTGGAAGAAGCCCGGCGCCAGCGGGAAGAAGCCGAGCAGGCTGAACGCGAAGAAGCCGAGCGTCGCCAGCGCGAGGCCGCGGAACAGGCGCGGCTCGACGAGGAGGAGCGCAAGAAGCGCGAGGCCGAGGAAGAAGAGCGGCTCAAGGAGGAGGCGCGTCAGCGCGCCGAAGCCGAAGCGCTCAAGAAAGTCGAGGAAAAAGTGGCGCGCCAGGCCAGACAGAAGGAGGCCGAGCGCCAGGCAGCCAAGGGCAAGGGCGATGCGCCCACGCGCTACGGCCGTGAAGAGCTGCGCATTGCGCCCAAGTCCAAGCGCCGCAAGCCCAAGCGCAAGGGCGGCGCTCGCGCCGCACGTGTTGCCAGCACGGTCAGTGGTGAACACGGTTTCCAGAAGCCGACCGCTCCGGTCAAGCGCGAGATCGAAGTGCCCGAGACGATCACCGTCGGCGAGCTCGCCAAGTTGATGGCGGTCAAGGCTGGCGAGCTGATCAAGGTGCTGATGAACATGGGCACGATGGTCACGATCAACCAGCCGCTTGATCAGGACACCGCGATTCTGGTGGTCGAGGAAATGGGGCATACGGCCAAGGCAGCCGAGGAACAGGATATCGAACAGCAGCTGGTGGCCGAGGAAGACGAAGTCGTCGATGACGCTGATCGGGTTTCGCGGCCCCCGGTGGTCACCGTGATGGGCCATGTGGACCACGGCAAGACCTCACTGCTTGACTACATTCGTCGTGCCAAGGTGGCCTCCGGAGAAGAGGGCGGCATTACTCAGCATATCGGCGCCTATCACGTTGAAACCGATGACGGCGTCGTCACCTTTCTGGATACGCCGGGTCACGCCGCGTTCACGGCCATGCGGGCGCGTGGTGCGCAGGCAACCGACATCGTCATTCTGGTGGTGGCCGCTGACGACGGCGTCATGCCACAGACCAAGGAGGCCATTCAACACGCCCGCGCTGCCGGCGTGCCGCTGATCGTCGCCGTCAACAAGATGGACAAGCCCGAGGCCGATCCCGATCGCGTCAAGTCCGAGCTGGCCGCCGAAGAAGTCGTTCCGGAAGACTGGGGTGGCGAAGAGATCTTCGTGCCGCTGTCGGCCATCACCGGCGACGGTATCGACAACCTGCTCGATGCAGTTCTGTTGCAGGCCGAGGTGCTGGAGCTCAAGGCCAATCCCGAGCGGCGCTGCCGGGGCGTGGTGGTGGAGTCTTCACTGGATCGCGGCCGCGGGCCGGTGGCCACCATCCTGGTACAGGACGGTACGCTCAGGCGTGGTGACACCATTCTGGCCGGAGAGGAATTCGGCCGCGTGCGGGCTATGTTCAACGAGGCCGGACAGCCCATCGACGAGGCCGGGCCCTCGATTCCAGCCGAGGTGCTGGGTCTTTCGGGCGTCCCCGACGCTGGCGATGATGTGCTCACCGTGGCCGACGAGAAGAAGGCGCGCGAGGCCGCTGACCAGCGCAAGCAGTCCGCCCGCGAAGGGCGGCTGGCCGAGAAACAGGCCGCCAAGCTGCAGAGCCTGTTCGATCAGATGGGTGAAAGTCCTGAAGAGCAGCAGGATGTCAATCTTGTGATCAAGGCCGATGTGCAGGGCTCGGTGGAGGCGCTACGTGACGCGCTGACGCGCCTGTCCAACCAGGAAGTCCGGGTCAACGTGATCGCCTCCGGCGTTGGCGGCATTACCGAATCCGATGCCAGCCTGGCCCAGGCTTCGAGCGCGATCATCATCGGTTTCAACGTGCGCGCAGATGCGGCCGCACGCAAGATCATCCAGGAAGCCGACCTGGACCTGAACTATTACAGCGTCATCTATGACGCGATCGACGATATCAAGAAGGCCATTTCCGGCCTGCTGGGTACCGATACCAAGGAGCAGATCATCGGCCTGGCCGAGGTCAAGGACGTGTTCCGCTCGTCCAAGCTGGGCGCAATTGCAGGCTGTCTGGTCGTCGAAGGCGTGGTCAAGCGAGCCAACCCGATCCGTGTGCTGCGCGACAACGTGGTCATTTTCGAAGGCGAGCTCGAGTCGCTGCGCCGTTTCAAGGACGACGTTGCTGAAGTTCAGGCCGGCACCGAGTGCGGTATTGGCGTCAAGCAGTACAACGACGTCAAGCCGGGCGACCAGATCGAGTGCTTCGAGCGTATTGAAGTACAGCGCACCCTGGACTGAGGCGGGCGCGGCGATGAATACGGCACCCCGCTCGGAACGCGTCGCCGGACTGCTGCGGCGCGAGCTCGCCGACTTGCTGCACAGCGAGTTCGAGTACGATATCCCGAGCGGGCTGATCAGCGTCACCGACGTCGAGGTCTCGCGCGATATCTCGCACGCGAAGATCTTCGTTGCTGTCCTCGAGGTCGAGCAGGCTCCGGAGATCGTGGAGTTTCTCAACGAGCACGTCGGCCAGGTTCGCCACCAGCTGGGCAAGCGCGTTCACCTGCGCCACACGCCCACGCTGAAGTTCATGCACGATACCTCGTCGGAAACCGGTGACCGCATCGAGCAGCTTCTGGCGTCGGCGAGGAAAAGATCCTGAAGTTCAATCGACTGACGGGAGCCGCCCGGCGCACGTCCTGAATACGTCTGTCTTCGAGGTTCTCATGCCTTCTTCGCGCCCTTCGCGTTGAGTGAGTTCAATGGTGATTCAGCAACAAACGATGAGCGCAAACGGGATTCTGCTCCTCGACAAGCCGACCGGCATGACCTCCAACGCCGCGCTGGGGCGGGCCAAGCGGATCATCGGCATCAAGAAGGCCGGCCACACCGGCACGCTCGATCCGATGGCCTCGGGGTTGCTGACGCTGTGTTTCGGTCAGGCCACCAAGGTGGCCGCCTTTCTGCTCGAAGCCGACAAGACTTATGAAGCCGATGTGCGCCTGGGCTTGACGACCGACAGCGAGGATGCCACGGGCGAAGTGCTCGAACGGCGGCCGGTACCGGTGCTGGACGATGTGCGCCTCGACGCCGTGCTGCAGCAATTCCGCGGCCCCATCGAACAGATTCCACCGATGCACTCGGCGCTCAAGCACAAGGGGCGGCGGCTCTACGAGCTGGCCCGCCGGGGCGAGAGCGTGGAACGACCGCCGCGCGCTGTCGTCATCCATGCGCTCGAGCTGCTCGGTCGAGACGAAGACACCCTGCGCCTGAGGGTGCACTGCACGAAAGGCACTTACATCCGATCGCTGGCGCGAGATATCGGCCAGGCACTGGGTTGCGGCGCTCACCTTTCGGGCCTGCGCCGGACAGCTAGCGCGCCGTTCAGCGTCGATGATGCCGTCGCGCTCGAAGCGCTCGAGTCACTGGCCCGCGCCGAGGCGCATGCGCTGATGCTGCCCCCAGATCAGGCGCTGGCGCACTTGCCCGCGGTCGAGCTCGATGACCAGCAGGCGCGCCGCATTGCCCAGGGCCAGCGTCTGGCCCAGCTGCGCCCGGCACACGCAGGGCAGGTCCGAATCTATGGGCCGAGCGCCTTTGTTGGTATCGGCGAGATGGACGGACAGGGCCGGCTCAAGCCGGTGCGGCTGTTTACCGGCGGCTGAGCCTGCCCCGGGCGAGTTTCAGGTCACCGGCCCGGCGCGCACCAGCTGTCCCGGATCAACGATCGTAGCGTTTCAGGCTTGGGTCGTTGACGGGCTGCTTGGGCTGCTGAAAGATCTGTTCGGCGATCACCTGGATGGACTGCATGCCCATCAGACGACGAACTTCACCGTTTTCATCCTTGAAGAAAATGGCCGGCGTAGCCTGGGCGCCAAACTCGTTCATGAGCTGGCGATGTGCCTGCAGGCGCTGCTGCAGCGAGGAGGGAACGGGGTTCAGTGGCTCGACACCGCCACCACCGCGCTTGGTGCTCCTTTCGTGGCGGGTCAGTGCGGCCGCGGGGTCGTCCGACGCCAGGATGGCTGCCGACTTGTTGGTGCTGTCGGGGCGGATGACGCCTACCATGATGTGGCGCAGCTGCGCCTGCTTGCCGACGTATGGGCGAGAGGCTTGCCAGAACGCGCTGCAGTAGGGGCAGTTGGGGTCGGTGAACACGTAGACCACGCGTTCAGCCTCGGCCGAGCCTTCCCGAATCCAGTCGGCGCTTTCCAGTCGTTTCCAGGCCGCTTCAAGGTCGGGTTTTGGCGCGTGATCCCGGAGGTGGCGCTGGGTCAGGTTGTTGCCCTGCCCGTCGATCATCTGCCCGATGATCACGCGGTCGCTGTCGCCGGTGGCGTAAATGGCGACCTGCTGGCCATTGGCCTGCCCCACGAAGCCGCGCAGGCCGTCCGGTGCCGGGAACTCGTCATCGATCTGCAGGCCCCGGGACTCAAGCGCCTGCAGCGCCTGTGGCCAGTCATCTTCGGCGGCGGCGCTGACGTTGATCATCAGCAGAGCCGACCCGATGGCCAGCAGCGATAGTCGGGTCCGGAATTTCATCATCCACTCCTTGTTCATGTTCATGTCCAGGATTTGCCTCAGCCGTGCGGCAGCGCAGCAGGTGCAGTCGGGAACTTCATCGCCGGACCGCAGTCGCTTCAGGCGCAGCGCTGTGGTTGGCCGGGAGCGCAAACCATTGCTCTGGTTGACAGCGTACGCGGTCAGGATTAAGACAGAGTTAACGCCCGGTGGCGCGATGTTGATGAGGAAGGTCTCTGCGTGCACGTCCTGCTGATTGAAGATGACCCGCTGGTCGGCGAAGGAATCGTTGCCGGCCTCGGGCTGAAGGGGTTCGCCGTGACCTGGCTGCGCGATGGTCACCAGGGCCGCCACGGGCTGGAGCAGCCCGGCTTTGATGCCGTGATTCTGGATCTGGCGCTGCCCGGATGTTCCGGGCTGGAGCTGCTGCGCTGGTTCCGGGCACGGGGTGGTGACCGCCCGGTCGTCATTCTGACGGCCTTCGATGATGTCCGCGAGCGGATCACCGGTCTTGACTGTGGCGCTGATGATTATGTGACCAAACCGTTCGATCTGGACGAACTGGCGGCTCGCCTGCGGGCCGTCCAGCGCCGCAGCGGCGGCCAGGCCGTCAGCGAAATTCGCCACGGCAGGCTCGCTTTCGATCCGATCGAACAGCAGGCCATGCTCGAGGGCAGCCGCATCGACCTGTCACGTCGCGAAGCGGCGCTGCTTCACCTGCTGTTGGAAAACCGCGGCAAGGTGGTCAGCTTCGAACGCATCAAGGACTGGTTGTATGGCTGGAACGAGGGTGTGGAGAGCAACGCCGTGACGGTACACATCCACAACCTCAGGCGCAAGCTGGGACGCGATTTGATTGAAAACGTCCGCGGTCTGGGCTACCGCATTCCCGGGGCCGCCTCCTGATGTCGCTGCGCAAGCGCCTGGTCATCGGCATCGCCGCGCTGCTGACGGTACTTTGGGTCGCCGCAATGGCCTGGTTTCTGGTGCACGTGCGCGCGGAGCTGCAGCAGGTCCTCGATATCCGCCTGGCATCTTCGGCGCGGATGGTGCAGGGCCTGCTTGCCCGTGGCCAGTTCGAGCTGCGCGAACGCGGCATGTCCTGTCCGGTCATCAACACCGAAACTGGCACCGGGGCGCTTCCCTCGCAGTTGACCTGTCAGCTGTGGAGCCTGGAAGGCGAGGTATTGAGCACGTCCGGAGATGCCCCGCCGCTGATCGACCAGCCACGCGAAGATGGATTCAGTACCCGCCGGGTCGACGGCGAGCGGTGGCGGGTTTTTACCCTCACCGATCGCATCAGCGGCGTGCGCCTGGCAACCGCCGAGCGTCAGGCGTTGCGCTCCGAGCTGGTGCGCGATGCGGCCCTGGCCGTTTCACTGCCTTTCCTGCTGGTGCTGCCGGGCATGGTGGTTCTGGTCTGGGCTGGCGTGGGCCGTGGGCTGGCTCCGCTGGAGCGTTTGCGCGAATCGATCCGGCAGCGCCATGCCGACGCGCTTGAGGCCCTGCCGGAAAGGGGAGCGCCGCCCGAGGTCGAGCCGCTGGTGGCAGCCCTCAATCGCCTGTTCGAGCGACTGCGATCATCGATCGAGCGCGAGCGCCGCTTCAACGCCGACGCCGCGCATGAACTCAGGACCCCGCTGGCCGGGGTCAAGACTCAGCTTCAGGTGGCACAGGCGGCCGAAGGTGAGGCGCGCAGCCGTGCGCTGTCACAGGCCGAGGTGGGTGTCGACCGCATGAGCAGGTTGGTCGAGCAACTGCTGATGCTTGCACGGGTTGATGCAGACACGGTGCCTGCCGAGGGCGACCATCGGGCCGACGCGGTGAAAGTGATCGCGGCTGTCGCGCGCGAACTCTCATTTCTGATGCAGGCCCGAGACGTGCGCTTGACAACATCCGCTGCGGCGGACTCGATAGCGGTCAGCATGCCGGTCGGGCTCTTGCATGTCGCTGTGCGCAATCTCATCGAGAACGCGATTCAGCACAGCCCGAGGGGCGCGCAGGTGCGTTGCGACATTCGCACCGGCGACGACACGGTTGTCATTGATGTCCGCGATCGCGGGCCGGGTATTGCCCCGGAGAATCTGGCGGTGGTGACGCAGCGCTTTCACCGCGCCGGTGAGCCGGGTTCGGGCAGCGGCCTGGGTCTGTCGATCGTGGCCGCCGTCTGCGAGCGTTTCGACTCGCGTCTGGAGCTGGCCAACCGGCCGGCTCCGGGCGGCCTGGCTGCCCGCCTGATCCTTCAGAAACCGGATTGAAACCGCTGCGTCTCGAGTAGAATGCCGCGATGAGCGGCCCCGGGAGCGAGACGAATCACGTTGACGTGTGCATCATCGGCGCCGGTGCAGCCGGCCTGATGTGTGCGCTGGTGGCCGGGCGCCGCGGGCGCTCGGTGCGGGTGGTTGACCACGCCAACAAGGTCGGCAAGAAGATACTGATGTCTGGCGGCGGCCGCTGCAATTTCACCAACATGCATTCCGGGCCCGAGAACTTCCTCTCCGCCAATCCGCACTTCTGCAAGTCTGCGCTCAGCCGTTACACACCGTTTGACTTCATTGCTCTGGTCGACCGCCACGAAATTCCGTATCACGAGAAGAAGCTGGGGCAGCTGTTCTGCGATCGCTCTTCGAAGGATATCGTCCGGCTGCTGCTGGCCGAATGTGAGGCCGCCGGCGTTGAAGTGCGCACCCATTCGCCGGTCCACATCGAGCAGCTGGGGCCGCCACATCGGCTCCGCGGTCCGGCTGGTGCGCTGTACTGCGAATCGCTGGTGATCGCCACCGGCGGTTATTCCATTCCGCGCATGGGAGCGAGTGGCTTCGGATTCGACTTTGCCCGCCAGCTGGGGCTGCCAATCCAGCCGACGCGCGCGGCGCTGGTGCCCTTTGTACTCGAAGGTCGCAAGCTCGGGCAGATTCGCGACCTCGCCGGCGTGTCCATGGACAGCCGCAGCAGGGCCGGTAACGAGGAGTTTCGGGAAAACATCCTGTTCACGCATCAGGGGCTCAGCGGGCCGGCCATGCTGCAGACCTCTTCGTACTGGCGCCCCGGCGAGCCCGTCTTGATCGACTTGCTGCCTGATGTTGATCTGGCAGGGCGTTTACGCGAACTGCGGCGCAGTCGCCCCAGGCTGACGCTCAAGAATGCGCTGGCCGAGCTGCTGCCGCGCCGCGTCGCCGAGCGCTGGTGCCAGCTGTGGCTGGCCGACAAGCCCATGGCCGAGGTGTCCGACGTGGATATCGACGATGCCGTCATGCGGCTCAAGCCGTGGCGGGTATGGCCCGCAGGAACCGAGGGTTACGCCACCGCCGAGGTCACTATCGGCGGTGTCGATACCAGCGTATTGTCGTCAAAGACCCTGGGTTGCCGTGACCATCCCGGAGTGTATTTCATCGGCGAGGTCGTCGATGTCACCGGGCATCTCGGCGGCCACAACTTTCAGTGGGCCTGGGCATCGGGGCATGCTGCCGGCCTGGCGGTTTGAGCGGGTCGCCCGGCCTCAGCTACCGGATTCGCCGTCGCCCTCGGCCAGCGCAGTCGCCCCCGACACGCGCGCCTTGATGCTCTCGGTCACGTGCGGTTCGATCGCGGCGCGCATGGAGGTGATCAGCTTGAACGGGGCCGCCAGGATATGGCCGGACTGCAGCCAGCGATCGCCGCCGGTGACATCCATGACCACGCCTCCGGCTTCCTGTACCAGCAGGGCGCCGGCGGCAATATCCCAGGGCTTGAGGTTCAGTTCCCAGTAGCCATCGAGGCGACCACAGGCGACATAGGCCAGGTCCAGCGAAGCGGTGCCGGCACGGCGAATGTCTTCGACGCGGTCGAAGACCGAATCGAACATCGCCTGATAGGCCGTCATCAGGCGTCGCTGGCGAAACGGAAAGGCGGTCGCCACGACCGCCGTGGACAACTCCTTGCGGCCCGACACGCGCATGCGCTGACTGTTGAGAAAGGCGCCCTGACCACGGCTGGCGGTGAACATTTCCTCACGCAGGGGATCGTAGATGACGCCGGCTTCGAGACGGCCCCTGATCTGCAAGGCAATGGAAATGGCGAAGTGCGGGATGCCGCGCAGGTAGTTGCTTGTGCCGTCGATGGGGTCGACGATCCATACGTGATCGCCTTTGCCCGTCCGACCACCTTCCTCGCCCAGGATGACGTGATCACGGTGGTGCCGGCCGATATGCTCGCGTATGACCTGCTCGCAAGCCCGGTCGACCTCGCTGACGTAGTCGTGCCGGGCCTTGCGCTCGATCGGAATGCCTTCCAGGCGCGAGCGATAGCGAAGTGCGATATCAGCGGCCTGACGCGCCGCTTCCGTAGCGATGTTGAGATGCGGATTGGACATTGCAAACAGGTTGAAGTGCCGAGACCACAAGCATAAAGGATTGCTGCCGCTTGTGCGGGCCTGGTGATCAGCGGCAAGACTCGAATACAGGCGCAAAGGTAGAATGTCGCGCATGACAAACCCAGCGAGCAATATCCGGGTTGTGCTGGTGGGCACCACGCACCCGGGCAATATCGGTGCTGCGGCACGTGCGATGAAGGTGATGGGGCTCGATCAGCTCTGCCTGGTGTCGCCGTCACGGTTCCCGTCGGCGGAAGCCATTGCCATGGCTTCCAGCGCGGACGATATCCTGGCTCGTGCAGTCGTGGTCGACAGTTTCATGGAAGCCATTGCCGGTTGCCCGCTGGTGCTGGGCACCACCGCCCGCAAGCGTTCGCTGTCGCAGCCGCTGTTCGACCCGCGCACTGCCGCCGAAAAAGCGGTTCAGGAGGCCGGTCGCCACGAGGTGGCGCTGGTCTTCGGGCGCGAGAAGAGCGGGCTCGACAACGAAGAGATCAGGCGCTGCCACTGGTTGGTCAATATTCCGACCAGCGAGAGCTATTCCTCCATCAACCTCGCTCAGGCGGTCCAGATTCTGGTCTATGAAGTCCATCTGGCGATGATCGGCGGCGGGCCGGGGGAAACGCCACCACCGGACTGGTCCCCGGTCGAGCCCGGGCGTCTGGAGTTCTTCTTCCAGCGGCTGGAAGAGTCGCTGCTGGCGATACGCTTCCTCAACCCCGACCAGCCCAAGCGCCTGATGCAGCGCTTGCGCCGACTCTACCTGCGTGCACGACCCGACGACAACGAACTCAACATCCTCAACGGTATTCTCTCCCAAATCTTGAGTCTTGCGCGTGAACGAACGGACAAACAGGACCCCTGAGCCGGCCGGCGACGAGGACCGCTATCAGCGCATCCGCGACGCGGTTGCCGGCATCCCGCCGGGCTGCGTGCTCAACTATGGCGAGGTGGCCCGCCGCGCCGGCCTGCCGGGCCGCGCGCGCCTGGTTGGTCAGGCGCTCGGTCGTGCGCCGAAAAGGATGGCGCTGCCCTGGCATCGCGTTGTCAACGCCCAGGGAAAAATCAGCTTCCCCGAAGGCAGCGACAAGGCTGCCGAACAGCGCCGGCGCCTCGAGGAGGAGGGCGTCGAGTTCGAAGATGACGCCATCGACCTCGAGCGTTTCAGCCCGGAACGCGCGCTCGATCGCATGCTCTGGGGGCCGGGGGCGGAGTGACTGGATCGCGGTCGGGGGATCACCCCGCCCCGGTTTCCAATGCCGCTTCCGTCAGTATCCGAAAGTGCCGTGGTGGTCCGAGGCTCGACTGGCCATCGGCGCAGCAGGGCGCCCGGTTCTTCCCGCATCCACGCCACTGCCGATGATCCGGCATTGCGCATCTGACCATATCCCCGTTTTCGATGCCGGTTTGGCCGTCCACAGGGCCGTTCGGACCTCGCTGCCACGCCGTTGAAACTGCTTGACAGCCGGTATTGCGCCGGATAAGGTGACGGCAAGTGGGAAATTGTGGGATTTAGTGGTTTTTTAGTGGAAGCGAGAGCCGAGCCGTGTTTTTTGGTGAAACCGCCATCAATCTGGACTCCAAAGGCCGCCTGGCGGTGCCAACACGGTACCGCGAGGAGCTCGAGGAAGAGTGCGGGAATCGCCTGGTGCTCACTTATTCGGCTTTCGACGCCGGTTGCCTCTGGCTTTATCCCTACCCGGAGTGGGAGCGGATCCGCGACGAGGTGATGGGTCTTTCCACTTTCAACGCCAGCCACCGCAGTCTGCAGCGTCGGCTGGTGGGCTCGGCCACCCAGTTCGAGCTGGACTCCAATTCCCGAATTCTGTTGCCGCTCACGCTCCGGCAGGTGGCCGGCCTTGAAAAGCGGGCGGTGTTCATGGGCATGGGGCAGCGCTTCGAGATCTGGAACGAAGACATTCTCAATGAGCGCCGGGCCGTCGAAGAACGCGAGATTCAGGATCAGGCGTCGCCGGAAATGGCGCAGCTGGTTCTCTGAAGCCGATGGCAATCAGACATCAACATATACCGGTGCTGCAAGGGCCGGCTCTCGATGCATTGCAGGTGCGTTCCGATGGCATCTATGTCGACGCCACATACGGCCGCGGCGGCCACAGCGCGGCGCTGTTGGAGCTGCTCGGCGAGGAAGGGCGACTGGTGCTGACTGACCGCGACCCACAGGCGATAGCCGACGCGCGCGAGAAATACGCCGACGATACTCGAGTGACGATCCGCCGCGCAAACTTCGCCGAGATCGGAGCTGTCATCGACGCGCTTGACCTGGGCGGGCGGGTCGATGGCCTGCTGCTCGATGTCGGTGTTTCCTCCCCGCAGCTCGATGATCCCGCACGAGGCTTCAGCTTTCAACACGATGGCCCGCTGGACATGCGCATGGACCCCGACAGCGGTGAGCCGGTGGCCGCGTGGCTGGCGCGGGCCGGCGAGACGGAAATCGCCCGGGTCATCAAGGAGTACGGCGAAGAGCGCTTTGCCCGCCGTATTGCCCGCGCGATTGTCAGACGGCGCGAGCACGAGGCCATCGAGCGGACCGCACAGCTGGCGGCAATCGTCAGCGAGGCCGTGCCCGGGCCGCCTTCGCCCCGGCACCCTGCCACGCGCACCTTTCAGGCGCTGCGGATCTTCATCAACGACGAGCTCGGCGCGCTCGAACAGGCGCTCGACGACGCCATTGCGGCGCTCGCGCCCGGCGGGCGCCTGGTGGTCATCAGCTTCCACTCGCTGGAGGATCGGCTGGTCAAGCGCCGCTTTGCCAGGGCCGCCAAGCCGCCGCCGGCCAGTCGTCGTCTGCCGGTGGCGCCGGCGTTTGTCCCCCAGCTGAGGCTGGTCGGCTCGATGGTTCAGGCCGACGAGAGCGAAGCCGAACGCAACCCACGCGCTCGCAGTTCGCGTATGCGTGTGGCCGAAAAGACCGCCGGGGAGGCAACATGATTCGCTGGCTGCTGGTGCTGGTGTTGACTGCAGCCGTACTGGGCAGTGCGATCGGCGTGGTCGTGCTGCGCCACGAGTCGCGTCAGCTGTTTGTTGCCCTGCAGAACGCCGAAACCGCACGCGATGCGGCACGTGTTGAATGGAGCCGGCTGCAGCTCGAGCAGGCCTGGCTGGGTGATGCCGGAAGAGTCGAAAGTCAGGCACGTGAGCAGCTCGACATGGCCACCCCTGAAAACGTCCGCATTCTGGTGACCTCGCCATGAGCGACAAGTCAGCCAGCTCCAGCACGACAAGAGTGTGGATCACGGCCGGGCTGATGCTGCTTGCGGCGGTGACGGTGGTGGCACGCGCAGTCAATCTGCAGGTGATGGAAACCGAGTTTCTGCAGAGCCAGGGGGAAGCCCGCTATCTGCGCGAGGTATCCATTCCAACGGTTCGCGGCAGTATTCTGGATCGCAACGGCGAGCCGCTGGCCGTATCGACGCCGGTCGAGTCGGTCTGGGCACACCCGGGCGAGCTGCTCCAGGCAGCCGATCAGATTCCACGTCTGGCCAGCCTGCTCGACGCCAACGCCGAGAACATGGAGCGACGCCTGACCCAGCGCGCCGGCCGCGAGTTCGTCTGGCTGCGCCGTCAGATCAATCCGGATCTGGCTGAAAAGATCCGTGAGCTGGCCATTCCCGGCGTGTTCCTGCAGCGCGAGTATCGGCGCTTCTATCCCACCGGTGAAGTCAGCGCCCAGGTGCTGGGCTTTACCAACATCGATGATATCGGCCAGGAGGGGCTGGAGCTGGGCTACAACGACTGGCTTCAGGGGCAGCCCGGGGCCAAGCGCGTGATCAAGGACCGCTTCGGTCGCACCGTGCAGAACGTCGATCTGATTCGCGAGGCCAGTCCCGGGCGGGATCTGAAGCTGACCATCGACCGGCGTCTGCAGTATCTCGCCTTCCGGGATCTCAAGTCCCAGGTCATGGAGTTCGAGGCGCGTTCCGGCTCGGTCGTGGTGCTGGATGTCGACAGCGGCGAGATTCTCGCCATGGTCAACTACCCCTCCTACAACCCCAATGCAAGCGCTCGCCATCCGTCCGAAGGCCTGCGCAATCGCGCGCTGACCGACGTGCTCGAGCCGGGCTCGGTGATGAAACCCTTCGCCGTGGCTGCAGCACTTGAAGCCGGGGTCGCCAGCCCCGGGATGGTCGTCGATACCTCGCCGGGCGTGATCACCGTGTCGGGCCACGACATTCGCGACGTGCGCGACTATGGTGATCTGACGGTCGAGCGGATCCTGACCAAGTCCTCCAACGTCGGCGTGGTGCAGCTGGTGCTGTCGATGGACGCCCGTCACCTTTGGAGCATGTACTCACGCTTCGGGTTCGGCGCCGTGGCCGGTACCGGTTTTCCCGGCGAGTCGGCCGGAGTGCTGCGTGACTATGAGCGCTGGCGCAAGCTCGAACAGGCCACGCTGGCCTACGGCTACGGCCTTTCGGTCACGCCCCTGCAGCTGGCCCGGGCCATGGCCGCGATTGCCGACGAGGGGCGACTTCGCCAGCCGACTTTCATCGCCGACGCCAACAATCCGCCGCACTCGGTGCTCGACCCCAACCTGGCTCGCGAGCTGACGCACATGCTCGAAACCGTGACCGGTCCCGAGGGCACCGGCCGGGCCGGCCGTGTTGAAGGTTATCGGGTGGCCGGAAAGACCGGCACATCGCGCAAGGCGGCAGCCGGTGGCTATGGTGATCGCTACGTAGCCAGCTTTGCCGGGTTTGCGCCAGTATCCGATCCGAAACTGGCGGCAGTTGTCGTCATCAACGATCCCTCCGGCGATCATTATTATGGTGGTCAGGTTGCCGCGCCACTGTTTGCCGATGTGATGGCTGCGGGTCTGCGCCTGTTCAACGTGCCGCCCGATGATCCCGGTCTGCTGATGGCCCGGGTGGAGGAAGCGCATGATTGAGCTCTCGCTCCACCGGCTCCTGGACGGCCTGGCCGAGTCACTGCCGCGCGGGAATCCTGCGGTCAACGGTCTGTGCCTGGATTCCCGGGTACTCGAACCCGGCGACGTGTTCGTTGCCCTCGGGGGCGCGTCCGGCCACGGCCTGCGGTTTTTGCAGCAGGCCCGCGAGCGCGGGGCCGTCGCCGTCGTGCATGATGGCCGCATGGCGGTACCGCCAGGCGTGGAGTTGCCGGTTGCGCAGCTGCCCGAGCTGCCCGCGCATCTGCCCGAGCTGGCGCGCCGCTGCTGGGGTGAGCGTATCGAGGGGCTCGATCTGGTCGCGGTGACCGGCACCAACGGCAAGAGCTCGGTCGCCTGGCTGCTGGCCCAGGCGCTGGACGGCGCCATGATCGGCACGCTGGGCTGGGGCCGGCCCGGGCAGCTGCGAGCCGCCAGCCTGACCACGCCGGATATTTTCAGCGTTTACCGCCAGCTGGCCGCGCTGGCGGCGCGGGGCATCCGAAGCGTGGTGCTGGAGGCGTCCTCTCATGCGCTCGATCAGGGCCGGCTCGAAGGCCTGAAGTTCACCACCACGATTCTTACCTGCCTGGGCCATGACCACCTGGACTACCACGCCGACCTGGCGGCTTATGCGGCGGCCAAGACGCGATTGTTTACTGCCTATCGCAGCGAACGCCAGTTGATCAACCTGGACGACGATTTCGGGCGCTCACTGGCTGATCGGCTGGCCGCAGATGGTCGGGTGATCGGCTATTCGCTGTCGAATGGTGCCGCCGGCTGCGCGCGGGCGAAGTTGCTGCGCGCCGATGCCAGCGGCCTGGAAGCCGATTTCCAGCTGGAGAGTACCCGCCTTGTCGCCCGCTCACGGCTTGTCGGTCGCCTCAATCTGTGGAATCTCCTGATCGTGGCCGCCGAGCTGGCCGCGCGCGGACACGGTGCTGCAGCGATCAGCGAAAAGCTGGCGGCGCTCAAGCCGGTGCCCGGGCGCATGGAGCCGATCGGACGATCGGGCCACCCGCTGGCGCTGATTGACTATGCGCACACGCCCGATGCTCTGGACAACGCGCTTGTGAGCGCGCGCGAGCTGGCCAAGGGCAGCTTGTGGTGCGTTTTTGGCTGCGGTGGCGATCGAGATCGCGCCAAGCGACCGAAGATGGGGCGTCTTGCCGAGCGCCTGGCCGATCACATCGTGCTGACCGACGACAATCCGCGCAACGAGGATGGTCTGGCCATCATTCGCGATATTCAGGCCGGCATGGCGCGACCGCAGCACTCGACCGTGATTCGCGATCGCGCCGGTGCCATTGCCCACGCGCTTGGCCAGGGGCAGGCCGGCGACGTCGTGCTGGTGGCGGGCAAGGGCCACGAAACCGAGCAGGTCATCGGCGATGAACGCCTGCCCTGCGATGACCACGACAGCGTCCGCCAGGCGCTGGGGGTGGCGGCATGATGCGCTTCACTCTCGAGGAGATGGCGGCCATTGCCCACGGCCGGGTCCTTGGCGACAACGTCGAAGTCCAGGGCATGATCCACGACACCCGGCAGCTCGAGGCCGGCCAGATGTTCTGTGCGCTGCAAGGCGAACGTCATGACGGGCATGCCTTTCTGGATCAGGCTCGACAGGCGGGTGCGGCGGCTGCGCTGGTCAGTCGCGACATCGGCGCCAGCCTGCCGCAGCTGCTGGTCGAACACGTGCCTCGGGCCATGGCGCGGCTTGCCCGGGCCTGGCGTGAAAGGCTGGATGTCGGCGTGATCGGCATTACCGGCAGCAACGGCAAGACCACGGTCAAGGAAATGCTGGCTGCCATGCTTGGTCGCCAGGGCCCGGTACTGGCCACGCGCGGCAACTACAACAACGAACTGGGCGTGCCGCTGACGCTGGCGCGCCTCGACGCATCGCACCATCACGCGGTGATCGAAATGGGTGCCAATCAGCCGGGCGACATTGCCATCCTGGCTGAAATGGCCCGGCCCGACGTCGCCGTGGTCACCAATGCCGGGCCGGCGCATCTCGAGGGGCTGGGCAGTATCGAAGGGGTGGCCCGGACCAAGGGTGAACTGTTTTCTGCCCTGCCTGCCGACGGCATCGCAGTGATCAATGCCGACGATGCATTCGCTCCGCTGTGGCGCGAGCTGGTCGGCGATCGGCGCATCATCAGTTTCGGCATGAGCGGCGCAGCCAATGTCTCCGGCGTGCTCGCGCACGGTACCGGCCTGGTCAATACACCGGCCGGCGACTTTCGTTTCGAGCCGAGGCTGCCGGGCCGGCACAATTTCTGCAACGCGCTCGCCGCGACCGCGGTGGCCGTCGCGCGAGGCGTGGCGCTCGCCGCCATCGCCGAGTCGCTGTCGACCATCGAGCCGGTACCCGGGCGCTTGCAGCTTCTCCGCCACCGGCAGGGCTGGCAGCTTCTTGATGACAGCTACAACGCCAACCCGGGCTCACTCCTTGCCGGCCTGCAGGTGCTGGCTGAAATGGAGGCAGAGGAACGCTGGCTGGTGCTGGGTGACATGGGCGAGCTGGGCCCCGATGGTGAGCGCCTGCATGCCGATATCGCCCGTACGGCGCATGATCTGGGCATCAGCCGCCTGTTCACCATCGGTGAGCTGGCCGCGATCAGCTCTTCCGAATTCGAGGGTCGGGCGCAGCACTTCGAGGGTCACGAGGCATTGTTCGAATCGCTGGCCGCGCAGCTCCGGCCCGGCGTGGTCTGCCTGATCAAGGGGTCGCGCTCGATGAGCATGGAGCGCATTGTTGAGCTGTTGCTGGAGGGGGAGATTGCATGCTGACCTGGCTGCTCGATTACGTTTTGATGGCCGACGTTGCGCTGTTTGGCTACATCACTTTCAGAACCATCATGGCCGCGCTCACGGCGATGGTTGTGTCGCTGGTCGTGGGCCCCTTGTTCATTCGCCACATGACCGAGCGCCAGATTGGTCAGCCCATTCGCGAGCTCGGGCCCGAGTCGCATCTGACCAAGGCGGGTACACCGACGATGGGCGGCACGCTGGTGCTGGTGGCGTTGCTGCTTTCGACGCTGCTGTGGGCCGACCTGGCCAATCGCTATGTCTGGATGGTGCTGCTGGTGACCGCGGCCTTCGGCGCCATCGGCTTCGTCGATGACTGGCGCAAGCTCAAGTACAAGAGCAGTGACGGTCTGTCGGCGCGCTGGAAGTACAGTCTGCAGTCGCTGACGGCCCTGCTGGTGGCGATGTTTCTCTATCTCAGCGCCGATGTGCCGGCCAATACGCAGCTGTTCGTGCCCTTCTTCAAGGATGTTGCCGTGCCGCTGGGGTTGGGCTTTATCGCCCTGAGCTATTTCGTGATCGTCGGCTCGTCGAATGCCGTCAACCTCACCGACGGTCTCGACGGCCTGGCCATCATGCCGGCGGTGTTCGTGGCGGTGGGGCTGGGGATATTTGCCTACGCCACCGGGCACACCGTTTTTGCCGATTATCTGGCCCTGCCCTATATTCCCGGCGTCGGCGAGCTGGCGATCTTCTGCGCGGCGCTGGCCGGTGGCGGGCTCGGGTTTCTGTGGTTCAACACGTATCCGGCTCAGGTATTCATGGGCGATGTCGGTGCCCTGGCCGTGGGTGCTGCGCTGGGTGTCGTTGCCGTGGCCGTGCGCCAGGAGATCGTGTTTTTCGTCATGGCCGGTATTTTCGTCATCGAGACCTTGTCGGTCATTCTGCAGGTCGCTTCCTTCAAGCTGACCGGGCGCCGGCTCTTCCGCATGGCCCCGATTCATCATCACTTCGAGCTCAAGGGCTGGCCCGAGCCGAAAGTGATCGTGCGTTTCTGGATCATCTCCGTCATGCTCGTTCTGGCGGGCCTGGCCACGATGAAGATCAGGTGATTGCGATGGCACATGTCAGACAAGCATATCGCGCAACCGATGTCACGCCTCCGACCGATGTCGACAAGGTGGTCGTTCTGTCGACGATCGGACTGCTGGTGGTGGGCGTGATCATGGTGGCATCCACCTCGATTGCCGTGGCCGACAGCTATTCGGTATCGGTCTGGCATTTTCTTGCCAAGCACATGATCTTCATCATTCTGGGCCTGACATTTGCTGCCGTTGTGGCCACCATCGGCACGCGCCGGATGCAGCAGCTCGCGCCGTTGGCCTTTCCTTTGTCGGTGGTGTTGCTTCTGCTGCCGTTTGTTCCGGGGCTGGGCCATGAGGTCAACGGCTCCACGCGCTGGATCAACCTGGGCGTGTCGAATTTTCAGGTGGTCGAAGCGGTCAAGCTGCTGATGATCATGTTCGTGGCCGGCTACCTCGCCAAGCGCCCGGAGCTGGGGCGGGGCAAGTTTCTGGAAACGCTCAAGCCTTTGCTGCTGGTGGGGCTGCTGGCAGCCATGCTGCTCAAGCAGCCCGACATGGGCTCGGCCGTGGTTCTGGGAGCCATCGTCGGCGGCATGATCTGGCTGGCGGGCGCTGCCTGGAAGCATCTGTTCGTGCTCGGGTTGGGCAGCGTGCCGCTGCTGACATTTGCTGCCCTCGAGCCTTATCGCCTCAAACGCGTGATGACTTTCGTTGATCCCTGGGCCGATCCATTCAACACCGGGTTTCAGCTGACCCAGGCGCTGATTGCCGTGGGGCGGGGCCAGATCAACGGCGTTGGTCTGGGCGAAAGCGTGCAAAAGCTTTACTACCTGCCCGAGGCGCATACCGATTTCATCTTCGCGGTGCTGGCCGAAGAGCTCGGCCTCGTCGGTATCGTTTTCGTGCTTGGCTTGTTTGCCCTGCTGGTGGGGCGCATCTTTCTGATCGGCGCGCAGGCGCAGCGCCAGGAGCGACCCTTTTCGGCCTTTCTGGTGTGGGGTATCGGCCTGTGGATCGGCATGCAAGCGCTGGTGAGCATGGGCGTGAACCTCGGCATGTTGCCAACCAAGGGCCTGACGCTGCCGCTGATTTCCGCCGGCGGCAGCAGTCTGATCATGACCCTGGTGGCCATCGGCGTGGTGCTCAAGGTCCACAGCGAGCTGAGCCTGGAGGCGCGCCGGCAACCGCGCCGGCGCCGGGAGTGGCAGGCATGAGTCAGCCGCGCGTGATGATCATGGCGGCGGGCACCGGCGGCCACATCTTTCCCGGCCTGGCGGTCGCCGCGGTGCTGCGTGAGCGGGGTGCCCGGGTGAGCTGGCTGGGTACGCCTTCGGGGCTGGAAAACCGGCTGGTGCCGGCCGCTGGGCTTGCCCTCGAGCGAATCACGATCAGCGGCCTGCGCGGTCGCGGTCTTGCCGGCTGGCTGGCTGCGCCCTGGCGCGTACTCAAGGCCATGAGTCAGGCCCGACGCCTGATTCGCAAGCAGCGGCCTGACTGCGTGCTGAGCATGGGTGGCTATGTGGCCGGGCCCGGTGGCCTGGCTGCGCGCCTGCAGGGCGTGCCGCTGGTGATCCATGAACAAAACGCGATTGCCGGCCTGACCAATCGCTGGCTGCGGCCGCTGGCACAGCGCGTGATGACCGGCTTTCCCGATACGCTTGCGCGCGCGCAGCACGTGGGCAATCCGGTCCGTCGCGAGATCTCCGAGCTGCCCGATCCCGAGCGCCGCTTCGCGCAGCGGCAAGGCCCGTTGCGCTTGGTGGTCGTCGGCGGCAGCCTGGGCGCGCGCGTATTTGCCGAAGTGTTGCCGCAGGCGCTGGCGCGCTTGCCTGAGTCGCGGCGACCGCGGGTACTGCATCAGGCCGGTCGCCAGCTCGAGCATGCTCGCCGAGCGTACCGCCAGGCGGGAGTGCAGGCCGAGGTGGTCGAATTCATTGACGATATGGCCGGCGCCTGGGGCGAGGCCGATCTGGCCATCTGCCGCGCCGGGGCGCTGACCGTGGCCGAGCTGGCCGCCGCCGGGCTGGCGGCCTTGCTGGTGCCGTTTCCCCACGCCGTGGATGATCATCAATACCGCAATGCCCGCTATCTGGTGGACGCGGATGCGGCCTGGTTGCGGCGCGACCACGAGCTTGACGCCGACTGGCTGGTCGAGTTCCTGGGCGAGGCCAGCCGCGCACAGCTGCTGGCGCGCTCGCGCAATGCACGGAGCCTGGCGCGAGGCGCCGCGGCCGAGGCGGTGGCCAGCGCCTGCCTGGAGGTGGCGGCATGACCGCGCGAACGCAGGCTGAGCATCTGATGCATCGCACGCGCCGGATACACCTGGTGGGCATCGGTGGTGCCGGCATGAGCGGCATCGCCGAGGTGCTGATCAACCTGGGCTTTCTGGTAAGCGGATCCGACCTGCAGACGTCGGCCAACCTGTCGCGATTGCGCGCGCATGGTGCCGAGGTCCACATCGGCCACGCCGCTGATCATCTGGGTGATGCCGATGTGGTGGTGGTGTCCGGCGCTGTCCCCGAGGACAACCCCGAGGTGATGGCTGCCCGCGAGCGGCGGGTTCCGGTCATTGCCCGCGCCGAGATGCTGGGCGAACTGATGCGCTTTCGCCAGGGCATTGCCGTGGCTGGAACCCACGGCAAGACAACCACGACCTCATTGCTGGCCACCTTGCTGGCCGAGGCCGGCCTGGACCCGACTTTCATCGTCGGCGGGCTGGTCAACGCTTTCGGAACGGGCGCCCGGTTGGGCGAGGGTCGTTATCTGGTCGCCGAGGCCGACGAGTCCGACGGATCGTTTCTGAAATTGCAGCCGGTGATCTCGGTGGTGACCAATATCGACCGTGATCATCTGGATGCCTATCAGGGCAGTTTCGACCAGCTGCAGCGCGCGTTTCTCGATTTTCTGCACCATCTGCCGTTTTTCGGCGTCGCCGTGCTCTGCATCGACGACGCGCACGTTGCCGAGCTGATTCCCGAAGTCGGACGCGCCGTCGTGACCTACGGGTTCGACGAGCGCGCGGACGTGCGTGCCAGTCGGTTGCGCCAGCAGGGGCGAACCATGCACTTCGATCTGTGGCTGCCTGGCCAGGAAAGCGCTCGCGCCGTCAGCCTTGCACAGCCCGGGCGCCACAACGTACTCAACGCCCTTGGCGCGGCTGCCGTGGCCAGCGAAATCGGCATCGCACCGGAGGTCATCGTGCGCGGCCTGCAAGGCTTTGGTGGCATCGGCCGAAGGTTTGCCGAAATCGGCGCGCTTGAAGTACACGGTCGCCGCGTGCTCGCCTTCGAGGATTACGGGCATCACCCGACCGAGCTGGAAGCCGTGATCGAGGCCGCGCGCGAAGGCTGGCCGGATCGTCGCCTGGTGCTGTTCTTCCAGCCCCATCGCTATACCCGCACCCGGGATCAGTTCGACGACTTTGTCAGAGTGCTTGCCAGCGCCGATTCGCTGGTGCTGGCGGATCTGTATTCGGCCGGCGAGGAAGCGCTGGCCGGCATCGATTCGGACGCGCTGGCGCGGGCGGTCAAGCGGCGCCGCGAGATACCGCAGCTGCGCGTGGGCGCGGTTGACGAGGCGGTCGATGTGCTGCCGCAGTTGCTTGAAGACGGCGATCTGCTGCTGGTGACCGGTGCCGGCGATGTCGGCCGTCTGGGCGAGCTGTTGCGCCGGCGTTATGCGCAGGAGGCGGCATGAACCTGGGCGACCCGCGCAAGTTCGGACAGGTGGCCCTGGTGGTGGGCGGCGACAGCGGCGAGCGCGAAGTCTCGCTGCGCGGTGGTCGGGCCGTAGCCGCCGCCCTGGAGAAACTCGGCATCCAGTTCAGCGTGGTCGACGGCGCGCGGCGGCTGCTGGAGCACGTGGCGGCCGGCCATTACGACCGCGTGTTCAACCTGCTGCATGGTCGCGGCGGCGAGGACGGCATGCTCCAGGGCGCGCTGCGCATCTACGGCGTGCCGGTTACCGGTTCGGGCGTGCTGGCCTCAGCACTGAGCATGGACAAGCTGCAGAGCAAGCGGGTTTTCGCCGCCTGCGGACTGCCCACACCCGAATGGCGCGTGGCGCATGCTGTCGAAGACGCCGCGGCAATTCTCGAAACGTTGCCGCCGCCGCTGTTTGTCAAGCCGGCGCGCGAGGGCTCGAGCCTGGGCATGAGCCGCGTGCTCGAGCCCGACGAGCTGGCTCCGGCGCTGGAAAAAGCCCTGTCTTACGACACCACGGTGCTGGTCGAACGAATGATCGGCGGTTCTGAATACACCGCCGCGATCCTGAATGATCGCGTGCTGCCGTTGATCCGGCTGACAACGCCGCGCGAGTTCTACGACTATCAGGCCAAGTACGAGACCGGCGACACCCGGTATCTGTGCCCCTGCGGCCTGGATGCAGACACCGAATCCAGCCTTGCCGGCGTTTGTCTGCAGGCGTTCCAGGTGCTGGGCACCTCGGGCTGGGGGCGGGTCGACGTGATGATGGATGAATCAGGGCAGCCGTGGCTGCTGGAGGTCAACACCACGCCGGGCATGACGGATCATTCGCTCATGCCCATGGCCGCAAAAGCGGACGGAATCGATTTTGAGGAGCTGGTATGGCGGATTCTGGAAACCAGCCTGAGCGCACGATGAGACCGGTGTGGCTGGCAAGCGCCGTGCTGGTCGGTGTGACCCTGCTTGCGGCGCTGTGGCTGCGCTCGGGGCTGATTGGCGGCGAGCAGTGGCCGATTCGCTGGCTGGACGTGGCCGGTGAGCTGACGCGCACCAGCGCCAGCCAGATTCGCGCGGCCGTGGCCGACGAGGCCGGCCAGGGCTTTTTCGCTGCGGACCTGGATAACATACGCGAACGGGTCGAGTCGCTGCCCTGGGTCGCGCGCTCGGAAGTCAGCCGCCAGTGGCCCGACGCTTTGTTGATCGACATTGTCGAGCATCGCCCGATCGCGCGCTGGAATGACGACCGTCTGCTGAGCCAGCGCGGCGAAGTCTTCGCTGTCAGTGGCAGCGAAAGCATGCAGGGGCTGGCGCGCCTGCGCGGGCCGGAGACGCGCGCCGACGAGGTGCTCGAGCGCTGGCAGGCCTTTCGCAGCCAGCTGGGGCAGATCGGGCGCGATGTCGCCGAGCTGACGGTCGACGAACGTGGCGCCTGGCGGCTGCGGCTCGACAACGGCCTGGTACTGGTGCTCGGCCGGGAGCATGTCGACCTGCGTCTGCAGCGCTACATCAGCGCGCAGCCGGCGCTTTTCGACCTCGAGCGACCGATCCGGATGGTCGACATGCGCTACACCAACGGCCTGGCCGTGCGCTGGGTCGATGTGATCGAAGACAACGACGAAGATTCCGCGGGAGAGCAAACGAGTCATGGCTAAGCGGCCGGACAAATCACTGGTGGTCGGGCTGGATATCGGCACGAGCAAGATTGTCGCGATTGTCGGCGAGGTGCAGTCGGACGGGCAGGTCGAGGTGGTCAGCCTCGGCTCGCATCCCTCACGCGGGCTCAAGCGCGGCGTGGTGGTGGATATCGAGTCGACCGAGCAGTCCATTCAGCGTGCCATCGAGGAGGCCGAGCTGATGGCCGACTGTCAGATTCATTCGGTATTTGCCGGCATCGCCGGCAGCCACATCAGCTCGCTCAACTCGCACGGCGCCGTGGCCATCCGCGACAAGGAGGTCACCGACGGCGACGTCGAACGCGTGCTGGAGTCGGCCCGCGCGGTGGCCATTCCGGCCGATCAGAACATCCTGCACGTGCTGCCGCAGGAATACGTGATCGACTCCACCGACGGCATCCGCCAGCCGGTCGGCATGTCGGGTGTGCGTCTGGAGGCGCGGGTGCATCTGGTCACCGCTGCTGTCAGCGCGGTCCAGAACGTCACCAAATGCGTGGCCCGCTGCGGCCTGCAGGTCGATGATCTCATTCTGCAGCAGCTGGCTTCCAGCCATGCGGTGCTCAGCGAAGATGAAAAGGACCTGGGGATCGGTCTGGTCGATATCGGCGCCGGTACGACCGACATCGCCGTGTTTACCGAGGGCGCCATCCGCCATACCGCCTGCATTCCGATTGCCGGCGACCTGGTGACCAACGACATTGCCGTGGCCTTGCGCACTCCGACCGTGCACGCCGAGGAAATCAAGATCAAATATGCCTGTGCCCTGGAGCAGATGGCGGGCTCCGATGAAACCATCCAGGTACCCAGCGTCGGCGACCGCGCGCCGCGCCGCCTTGAACGTCAGACCCTGGCTCAGGTGGTCGAAGCGCGCTACCGCGAGCTGTTTCACCACGTGCAAAAGCAGCTGCGCCAGTCCGGCTTCGAATCGATGATCCCGGCAGGCCTGGTGCTGACCGGCGGCGGATCGAAGATGGAGGGTGTCGTCGAGCTGGCCGAAGAAATTCTGCACATGCCGGTGCGTCTCGGCGCGCCGCAGCATGTTTCGGGGCTGTCGGAAGTGGTCAACAACCAGATTCACGCCACCGGCGTGGGTCTGTTGATCTACGGCAGCCATGTGGAGTCGCCGCGTCGCACTGGACTGGCGCGCGGCGGAGAAAGCCTCTGGAACCGCATCAAGAACTGGTTTCAAGGGGAGTTTTGATGCCCGCAAGCGATGTGCCTCGGGCAAGGAACGGGAGCGGCACAAAGCGTCCTGCAAGAAGACGCGTGTCGCCATCCCTTTTGAATGCGTTATCCGGAACAACCGGATTTGTTGATCGAATGGCGAGCGAAAGGAGAAACCGATATGCCTTTTGAATTGATCGAAAACTATACACCTGGAGCGACCATCAAGGTCGTCGGAATCGGCGGAGGCGGCGGCAACGCCGTCAATCAGATGGTGGAGTCGGCCATTGAGGGCGTGGAGTTCATCTGCGTCAATACCGACTCTCAGGCGCTGCAGAACTTTTCCGGCAAGACCACGCTGCAGATCGGCACCGGCGTCACCAAGGGTCTGGGTGCCGGCGCCAATCCGGAAGTCGGGCGGCAGGCCGCGCTCGAGGACCGCGATCGCATCAGCGAAATGCTTGAAGGCTGCGACATGGTGTTCATCACCGCCGGCATGGGCGGCGGCACCGGCACCGGAGCGGCGCCGGTGGTGGCTCAGACCGCCAAGGAAATGGGAATACTCACCGTCGCGGTGGTGACCAAGCCCTTCCCCTTCGAAGGTCAGCGCCGCAGCGCCGTCGCCCAGCAGGGTATCGATGAGCTGTCGCACCACGTCGACTCGCTGATCACCATTCCCAACGGCAAGCTGTTGAGCGTGCTCGGCGCGGAGGTCACCTTGCTCGACGCCTTCAAGTCGGCCAATCAGGTGCTCTCCGGGGCGGTGCAGGGTATTGCCGAGCTGATCACCCGCCCGGGCCTGATCAACGTCGACTTCGCCGATGTGCGCACGGTGATGAGCGAGATGGGCATGGCAATGATGGGCGCCGGCACGGCCAAGGGCGAAGACCGCGCCCTGATGGCGGCACAGTCGGCCATCGGTTCGCCCCTGCTCGAAGACATCGACCTCAACGGCGCCTGCGGCATTCTGGTCAACGTCACCGCCGGCATGAACCTGAGCATGAAGGAATTCGAGGAGGTGGGTACCACGGTTGCCGACCTGGCCAGCGAAGACGCCACGGTGGTGATCGGCACGGTCATCGACCCGGACATGAACGAGGAGTTGCGCGTGACCGTTGTGGCGACCGGCCTGGGCTCCCAGCGCCCAAAGCGCGAGGAGCGGCCGATGCAAGTCGTCCGCACCGGTACCGATAACCACCCGGCGTTCACGGCGACCGAAGAGCCCGATCGCGTACAGCCCGGCAATCCACGTCCGGAAGACGCCGCGGCTTCCGGAGAAAGCCGCCGCCTGTTCGGTGAGCAGAAGGAGATGGACTATCTCGATATTCCCGCATTTCTGCGCAACCAGGCCGATTGAGGTCGGCCACGTGCTGCGGTGGTTTCGCTGACGAAGCGGCCACGAATCAGCCGGCAATGGGCTTCGACTCGCCACGAAGCCCGTAGCCGGCTGATATTGCCTGGCAAAAGCTGTGTTTGTGGCTTTTTGGCAACAGGTGTGGTGATTTTCACGAAAAATTGCTTTTTTACGACAACCTCCTGTGCTATGCTCCGCGGCGTCTACCAGCAATCGGTAATGCAGTGATCTGCCAGAGAACGCTAAAGAACGTCATCCGCGCCACCGGCGTGGGCCTGCACACCGGCGAGAAGGTGCTCATGACCTTGCGGCCGGCACCGGCCAACCGCGGCATCGTCTTTCGTCGCGTCGATCTTGACCCGGTCACGGAAATCAAGGCCGAGCCCCATCTTGTGCGCGACACCGCCCTGTCGACCACGCTGATCAACGACGAAGGAGTGCGGGTCGCGACAATCGAGCACCTGATGTCGGCCCTGGCGGGTCTGGGTATCGACAACCTCTATGTCGACCTCAGCGCGCCGGAAGTGCCGATCATGGACGGCAGCGCCGGGCCATTTGCCTTTCTGATCCAGTCTGCCGGCATTGCCGAGCAGAGCGCGCCCAAGCGCTTCATCCGCATCAAGAAGGCCGTCGAGGTACGTGACGAGGACCGCTGGGCGCGCTTCGAGCCGCACGAAGGCTTCCGCGTCAATTTTGCCATCGAGTTCGACCACCCGGTGATTCGCTCGCACTCGTGCAAGGCCGACGTGGAGTTCTCCACGACGTCCTACCTCAAGGAGGTGGCACGCGCGCGTACCTTTGGCTTCATGCGCGATATCGAATACCTGCGCCAGCGTAACCTGGTGCTTGGCGGCAGCCTCGACAACGCGGTTGTGCTTGACGACTATCGCGTGCTCAACGAGAACGGGCTGCGCTACGAAGACGAGTTCGTCAAGCACAAGGTGCTCGACGCCATCGGTGATCTCTACCTTCTCAACCGTAACCCCATCGGCGCCTTTTTCGGCCACAAGTCCGGCCACGAGCTCAATAACCAGCTTGTCCGCCAGGTGCTGGCCGACGAAACGGCCTGGGAAGAGGTGACCTTCGAGGACGATGGGCATGCGCCGATTTCTTACGTGCAGCCGGCGCAGGCGGTCTGAGACGGGGCGGGCCGGCCGTCTGGATGTAGAGCGGGCGCCCAGGGCCCAGTCGGGTACCTGCCCGGCAACTGGAAACTGCTGATTGGGGTTCAGCGAAGCTGCGGCACCACGATGACCCTTGTGCCCGTCAGTCGCTGATCAAGCCGGCGGTTGGCTTCCCTGAGCAGGTCATCGGCCATCAGCCGGGCACGGCTTGCCCAGGCCGGGCTGGTAGCGGCCAGAATCAGGGTTTCGCCTTCGATACAGGCCAGGCCGATGTGCTCGCGCATGCTGCCGGGCAGCACCTGGCGCAGATCGGCATCGAGCCGGTCCAGCGCGCGAGCCGTCTGCAGCAGGCGCTGCAGCCCCCCGTGCGAATCGGTGACCTCTTCGACAGCGCGCTCCTTGCGGCCGCGTCCGGTCATGTTTCAAGACTCCACTGTTGCCAGGCTGGTGCAGTTTAACGCCCGGTGGCGCTACAATGTCGAGCTTGTGCTTGCACCCCCGCGGTGCCGACCCCAATTTAGTCATCTCGCAAGAGCCCAATCTCAAGCAACGGACGTTTCATGCTCAAATCCCTGATCACCAGAGTCGTGGGCAGCCGTAACGAACGGCTGATCAAGGCCCTCTACAAGGACGTCGAAGCGATCAACGCCTTCGAGCCCGAGTTCCAGCAGCTCAGCGACGCCGAACTCAAGGCCAAAACGGCCGAGTTCCGCCAGCGCCACGGCGAGGGTGAAAGTCTGGACAAACTGCTGCCCGAGGCCTTTGCCGCCGTGCGCGAAGCCGCGGTAAGAACGCTGGGCATGCGCCATTACGACGTGCAGCTCATCGGCGGCATGGTGCTGCATCAGGGCAAGATTGCCGAGATGAAGACCGGTGAGGGCAAGACTCTGGTGGCCACTCTGGCGGTCTATCTCAACGCGATTCCCGACCAGGGCGTGCACGTGGTGACGGTCAACGACTATCTTGCCGGCCGCGACGCGGAGTGGATGGAACCGCTCTATCAGGCGCTGGATCTCAGCGTGGGGGTATCGATACCCGGGATGAGCCCGGACAGCAAGCGGGAAGCCTACAACGCCGATGTGACCTACGGCACCAACAATGAGTTCGGCTTCGATTATCTGCGCGACAACATGGCCTTTTCACTGGAACAACGGGTCCAGCGTGGTCGCCACTTCGCCATCGTCGACGAGGTCGACTCCATCCTGATCGACGAGGCGCGCACACCGCTGATCATTTCCGGCCCGACCGATGAGGGCCCGGAGATCTACGTGCGCATGAACAGCATCGTGCCCAGCCTGCAGCCGCAGGAAGAAGAGGACGGGCCCGGCGACTTCTCCATCGACGAGAAGACCAAGCAGGTCTATCTCACCGAAGAGGGCATGGCCAAGGTCGAGGACTTGCTCTCCGAGGCCGGAATGATCGAATCCGGGGCCAGTCTTTACGATTCGGTCAATCTGGGGTTGATGCACACGCTCAATGCTTCGTTGCGCGCGCATCATCTGTATTACAAGGACACCGACTATATCGTCAGCGACGGCGAGGTCGTCATCGTCGATGAATTCACCGGGCGCACCCTGCACGGGCGGCGCTGGTCAGAGGGGTTGCACCAGGCCGTGGAGGCCAAGGAAGGGGTGCCCATCCAGCGTGAAAACCAGACGTTGGCCTCGATCACCTTCCAGAACTTCTTCCGGCTCTATGACAAGCTTTCGGGGATGACCGGCACGGCCGACACCGAAGCCTACGAGCTGCAGTCGATCTACGGTCTGGAAGTGGTGGTGATACCCACCAACAAGCCGATGGTCCGCAAGGACCACGCAGACCTGGTGTTTCTGACCCGGCAGGAGAAGTTCGACGCGATTGTCGACGACATCAAGGAGCGCGCCACCAATGGCCAGCCGGTGCTGGTGGGCACCACCTCGATCGAGAACTCCGAGCTGATCTCCCGGGAGCTCAAGCGCGCCGGCATCAAGCACGAGGTGCTCAACGCCAAACAGCACGAGCGCGAGGCCAACATCATCGAGCGGGCCGGCGATATCGGCAATGTGACCATCGCCACCAATATGGCCGGCCGCGGTACCGACATCGTGCTGGGCGGCAATCTCGAGGCTGAACTGCGCGATCTCGGCGAGGACGCCAGCGAAGAGCAGCGCCGCAAGGCCCGGGAAAACTGGCAGCAGCGCCACGATCAGGTGCTCGAGGCCGGCGGGCTGCACATCATCGGCACCGAGCGCCACGAATCGCGGCGCGTCGACAATCAATTGCGCGGCCGTGCCGGCCGCCAGGGCGACCCCGGCTCGAGCCGCTTCTATCTGGCCCTCGAAGATCCGCTGATGCGCATCTTCGCCTCCGAGCGCATGAGCACCATGATGCAGAAGCTGGGCATGCGCGACGGCGAGGCCATCGAGCACCCGTGGGTCAATCGTGCGATCGAGAATGCCCAGCGCAAGGTCGAAGCGCACAACTTCGACATGCGCAAGCACCTGCTCGAATATGACGACGTTGCCAACGACCAGCGGCGCGTGATCTACACCCAGCGCAACGAGCTGATGGAAGCCGAGGACATCAAGGACACCATCGACGCCATCCGTGAGGAGGTGTTTGATCGACTCATCAGCCAGTTCGTGCCGCCGGGCTCGATCGACGAGATGTGGGACATCGACGGCCTGCAGCGTGCCCTGGAAGGCGAGTTCGGAATCGAAGTGCCCATCCGGCAATGGCTGGATGAAGACGACGAGCTGGCCGAGGAGGGCCTGCGAGAGAAGATCGTGGCCGCGGTCGATGCGCATTACCAGGCCAAGGAAGATCTGGTCGGCTCCGAGGTCATGCGCCAGTTCGAACAGGCGCTGATGCTGTCGATTCTCGACCAGCAGTGGAAGGAACATCTCGCCAGCATGGACTATCTGCGCCGCAGCGTGGGCCTGCGCAGCTTTGCGCAGAAGAAGCCTCAGCAGGAGTACAAGCGCGAAGGCTTCGAGATGTTCACCGAGATGCTCGACAACATGAAGCACGAGGTGATGAAAGGCCTGGCGCGAGTGCGGGTGCGCAGCGAAGAAGACGTCGAGGCGGTGGATCAGCAGCGCCGACGCGAAGCGCCGATGCAGTTCCAGCATGCCGAGGCGCAGTCGGCGACCTCCGGTGATGCCGCCGCCGCTGCTGGCCAGCAGGGTCAGGGCCCAAGCAAACCCGACACCTTCGTGCGTGAGGGCCGCAAGGTAGGGCGCAACGAGCCCTGTCCCTGTGGTTCAGGCAAAAAATACAAGCATTGCCACGGCAAGCTGAGCTGAAGCACCTGGTGCAGGCATGAATCCCGAGGCGGACGCTTCCTCGCCGCTGATTCATGTCGTTGCCGGCGTGCTGCGTGATCACCGCGGGGCCGTCTTGCTGGGCCAGCGGCTTCCCGGCAAGCACCTGGCCGGCAGCTGGGAGTTTCCCGGCGGCAAGTGGGAGGCTGACGAATCCCGCGAGCAGGCTCTGCGCCGGGAACTGGATGAAGAGCTGGGGATCACGGTCGACACCCTCCGACCCTGGCTGTCACTGACCCACGCCTATCCCGAGCTGAGCGTTCGCCTGTGGCTTTTCAGCGTCGAAGACTGGCGCGGTGAGCCACGCGGTCGCGAGGGTCAGGCACTGCAATGGGTGGCGCCTGAGGCCATGCGCCAGCTGCAGATGCCGGCCGCCGATCGACCGATCGTTCGGGCACTCACTCTTGATCCCTGCTATGCCACCGCGCCGGATCCTGCCGACGTTGGCGGGCCTGAAGCCATACTCGACTGGACCCGCAGGGCGCTGGCCGCCGGCGGGCGCCTGTTTCTGCTGCGCACGTGGTCGCTTGCCGAAGCGGAGTTCGAGCTGCTGGCCCGCGACTTTGGCGCAATGGTCCACCGCGTTGGCGCACGCTGGTTGGTCGACACCTCGGTCGAGCAGGCCCACATGCTGAGAGCCGACGGTGTTCATCTCGGCCCCGAGCGATTGCTGCAGCTCAAGACCCGCCCGTTGCCGGAGCGCCTGCTGGTGGCCGCATCCTGTGGCAACGTGGCACAGCTTGCGCATGCCGGGCGCATTGCCGCCGATTTCGTGACGCTTGCGCCGGTAAATACCGCAGACCCATCCGGTGGTACCGGCGCCCTGGGCTGGGACGGCTTTGCGCAGCTGGTCAGTTTCTCTCCGCTGCCGGTTTATGCTCACGGTGGTGTCGGTCCGGACGATTTGGGTCGCGCACGCGAGCACGGTGGTTTCGGCGTCGCCGGCTGCTTTGAATTCAAGGGCGCAAAATGAGTATCGAAACCGTTTCGCTGCCGATCCGCTCGCAGCCCATGCCCGCCACCGGGGAGGCCGATGTCTGGCTGACCCGGCTGAGCGAAATGCCGCTCGACATGGGGCCGCGCGGGAGCAGTCGGCGCGATCAGGTCATGCGCCAGCGGATCCAGCAGCGGTTTTTCCTGCGCTTGCTGCTGGCGGCGTATCTCGACCGGCCGGGCAAATCGATCAAGCTGGTTCGAAGCGACCGCGGCAAACCCATGCTGGGCGGTGATCTGGCCGGCAGTCGCCTGCAGTTCAATGTTTCCCATTCCGGTGACTGGCTGGTGCTGGCGGTTGCCGACGCGGTGGCTGTTGGTGTCGATCTGGAAGCCGCGCGCCGCCTGCCAAGAGCGGCGCTGCTGAGCCGCCGTTTTCTGTCGCCGGAAGAGGCCGACTGGATCAGCGGCCTGGACGAGCCGTTTCGATCGCGGCAGTTTCTCGAGCAATGGACTGCGCGTGAGGCTCTGGTCAAGGCGCGCGGCTGCGGCCTGGCCGGTTGCCTGGGCGAAATGGCGCTGGACTGGCAGCCGCCCAGAGTCCGGCAGCTGCCGGCTGACTGGGATGGTGCCGAACGCATGACGCTGGCCAGTCTGGCCATGCCCGATGGCCTGATTGGGCACCTGGCAGCGGCGCAGGGCGCGTTGCGCCCGCGCGTGCGCCGTATTGGCGCCTGAGTCGAACCTGGCGGCGCACGCATGTCATTGCGTGCAACATTCAAATAGAGGAGCCGAACAATGTATCTGCAGCAATCCACCTGGCCTGAAATCGAGGCCTATCTGAAAGACTCCAGCGGCATCGTCATACCGGTCGGTTCAACCGAACAGCACGGCCCGACCGGTCTGATCGGTACCGACGCCCTCTGCCCGGAAATCATTGCCGGGGGTCTGGCCGAAGCCGGCATTCTGATCGGCCCGACGCTGAGCATCGGCATGGCGCAGCATCATCTGGGCTTTCCCGGATCGATCACCCTGCGACCCTCCACGCTCATGGCGCTGGTGCGCGATGTGGTCGCCTCGCTGGCCGTCCACGGCTTCACCCACATCTATTTTTTCAACGGCCACGGCGGCAATATCGCCACCTTTCAAGCCGTCTTTGCCGAAATCTGGGCCGATGCCAGCCTGGCCCAAAAACCTTCGGCGTTGCGTCTGAAAGTGGGCAACTGGTTCGCCGGGCAGCGCGTACAGGCGCTGGCGCGCGAACTGTACGGCGAGGCCGACGGCAGCCACGCCACGGCCTCGGAGCTGGCCCTGACCTGGTATGGCTACCCTGATCTGATGCGCGCTGACAAGCTCGATCCGGTTCGCGCCCCGAACGGCCCCATCCGCGACGCCGCCGACTACCGCAAACATTTCCCCGACGGCCGCATCGGCTCCGAGCCCCACCGCGCCACCCCCGAACACGGCAAGCGCTTCTACGAAGCCGGCCTGGCCGACGCGCTGGAGGACTATCGGGAGTTCATGAATTCCTGACTGCCAACCTGCTCACAGGGGCGTAGCCGAACCACCACAGCTACCGCATAAGCCGGTCAAAGCTTGCGCCGCGATCGGCGGCCGAAAGTCCGTCGGCAGATCGCGAGCGCCAAGGACCGGGATCTTGTTTGCAGTCCTAGGCCCTCGTGTGATCCGGTCACGATTATCGTCCGATGATCCCGGGCATCGAGCTGCCTTCAGGCTCACTTCTTGTTGGAAATACGCGCCTTGTTCAACCTCAAGTGTCATTGGACAAAGCTGTTGGCAGCCAGTGTGACATTTTTCTAATCTGTTAGTGGGGGTTTGTTGGCTTGGCTAGTTTGGCGTAGGGCAGATATGTGTGTAACCCATTCTCGTTTGCGAATTACGCCTACCACCTATACCACCGAGCAATCCACCCTGTCAGGGTCCTGCTTGTGCTGGTTTGTGGCCTTGGGCGTCCAACTCTCTTTCAGGCTTGTGTCTTCATTACGCTGACGCCTGTTTCTGATTGCAACGTATAGCTGGAACGGAACCACGGCCCAGCATCTAGCTGGGCCGACCGTATCTTTCACCTGGACTATACGCATCAAGAGACAGTCTGTTCCACCAATCCGGACCAAGTAGCGCCGGAAATTGCGAATTATCTGAGCGAGGCGTTCCCTGATACGGATGTGGAAATAGTGGAGGCTGTGCATTCGTCCTGCACCGGAGAGGGGTTCGTTGTTCAACTCGAGTTCAATGGCAGTTTATGGGGCCACCGTGAGCGTTATGAGGCGCTCGTGCAGCATGTCCGGACGCTTGGCGCTGAGACAAAGGCCAGAAGTTTTCAGTACGAGCCTGTTCCGGGTTTCCAGGAAACTGATGTCTGATTCGGGCACGTCAGCGGGCGCGCCAGGCCCGCCAGCCGAGGATGACGCCCGCCAGCAGTGACACGCCCGCTGGAAGGGAATGGCCCTGCCACAGCGGCGTGACCTGGTAGCCGGCGAGTACGGCGCCGGCGACAATGAGGCCGGCGGCGAGGATGGCGCCGGGCAGCCGGCGGTTGTGGTGGCCCAGTTCGGCGGCGAGCTTTTCGAGGTCTTCGGAATCGATGCGGGTGCGCAGGCGACCTTCGCCGGTGGTCTTGAGGAAGCCGTGTACCAGCCCCGGCAGCTCGGGCGCGCGGGCAAGCCAGGTTGGCATCTCGCGCGCCATGCGCCGCATGGTCCGCGGCAGGCCGTAGCGTTCGGCGAAGATGGCTTCGAGTTCGGGTTTGGCCACCTCCCAGATATTCAGGCGCGGGTCGAGCTGTCGGCCCATGCCCTCGATGTTGAGGAGGGTTTTCTGCAGCATGATCAGCTGTGGCTGCAGCGTTAGCTTGAACTGACGCGCGACCGAGAACAGTTCGATTACCATCTCGGCAAAGGACACTTCTTCAAGCGGCCGGGTGAAGTTGGGTTCGCCGACGGTGCGCGCGGCAGCGGCGAGCTGGTCGATGCGGGTATCAGCGGGCACCCAGCCGGCCTCGACGTGCAGCTCGGCGACGCGGCGATAGTCGCGGTTGAAGATGGCCAGGAAGTTCTCGCCTATGTAGTAGAGATCCTGCGGGGTGAGGCTCTCGACGATGCCGAAATCGAGCGCGATCCAGGTCGGATCGAGCGGGTTGGTGGTATCGACGAGCAGATTGCCGGGGTGCATGTCGGCATGGAAGAGATTGTCGCGAAAGACCTGGCTGTAAAACACTCGGATACCTCGCCGTGCCAGGCGCCCAAGGTCGACGCCGCGGCGCTTGAGCTCCGGGATATCCTTGACCGACACGCCGTCGACGTGCTCCATTACCAGCACCCGCTCGGCGGTGAACTGCCAGTAGATGGTCGGAATGTAGAGGTCGCGCGAGCCCTGAAAGTTGCGTTTGAGCAGCGAAGCACTGGCCGCCTCGGCCTTCATGTCGAGCTCGCGGTAGATGACCCGCTCGAACTCCGAGACGATATCGTCGGGGCGAATCCGGTCCCCTTCCGGATGGTAGCGGCGCAGCAGGCGCGCGAGTGCACGCAACAGTTCCAGGTCGCGCCGGATCTGGCGTTCGATTCCCGGTCGCACCACCTTGACCACGACCTTCTCGCCGGACTTCAGGCCGGCAGCGTGGACTTGCGCGATCGAGGCCGAGGCCAGCGGGCAGTCATCGAACTCGTTGAACAGCTCGGCAATCGGGGCGCCAAGCTGGCGTTCTATGATGGCGCGCGCCTGTTCGGTCGGGAAGGGCGGCACGTCGTCCTGCAGGCCGGCCAGGTCATCGGCGATGTCTTCAGGCAGCAAGTCGCGGCGGGTCGACAGGATCTGGCCGAATTTGACGTAGATCGGCCCGAGCTCCTGCAGGGCCAGCCTGAGCCGAGCGCCGCGCGAGAGCTGGCGCACGTGGCGGCGCCCCCAGGGCAGCACACGCACGATACGCGCAAATTTCAGCGGTGGCAGCGCGGTAAGCAATTCGTCGAGTCGGTAACGCGCCAGAGTCAGCGCGATGCTCGCCAGGTGCACACCGCGCGCAATCACGCCCGGCTCCGACGGCGCAACTGCGCCTCCAGCCGGTCGGCGGCCTCGCGCAGTTCATCGACCTCGTGCACGAAGGCGTTGACCTCCTCGCGGGTGACCAGCAGGCCGGACTCTTCACGCAGAAAACGGGCGGTCTGGTCGGCGGCCGTGCGCGTAAGCTGCCGCGCGCCGGCACGGGCGTCGATCAACGTGCGCCACAGCTGGTGGCCGACGACCGGCCCGAAGCGCTCGACAAACATCGCCTCCCAGTCGGGGTCGAGCTGCTTCAGCAGCTTTTCGAAGGCCTGACCGGTGCCGGCATCGCCCTCGATGCGCACGCCGCTACCGGGCGCGCGCCACTCCGGCACCGCCATGGCCAAAAGCGCCAGCGGCGTACCGCTGATGGTGGTGTCAGGGGCGTCGTCGCATTCAGCGCTGACGCCGAGGCCGTCTTCGCGCCCGTGGAAATGCAGGTCGATACCCAGGCCCTTGAGCTCCAGGCACACGCGCTTGTCGGCCAGTGGCGCGAGCCGTGTCGTGGCGCTGTCGTCGAGCGCAATGGCGCGCGTAATGGCTTGGTCGACGACGGCAGCAAGCCGGCCGGGCAGGGGGGTCAGGTAGCGGGCGCTGGTGGGGCGGGAACTCATGGTCGCAAGCTCATGTTCGGCAATTCATCGTCGAAGAATCATCGTCGGAGGTGCATGGATCAGACCCTGGCACCCCGATGAATGGCGCAGATGCCGGCCGAAAGGTTGGACCAGCGCACCCGCTCGAAACCGGCTTCGCGCATCTGCCCGGCCAGGCTCGGCTGGTCGGGAAAGCGGCGGATGGATTCGGCCAGGTAGCGGTAGCTTTCGGCATCGCCGGCGATGCGCGCACCCAGGCGCGGCAGCACCTGAAAGGACCAGGTGTCATAGAGCCTGGCCAGGGCCGGCAGCCCGACCTTCGAGAACTCGAGAATATGCACGCGTCCGCCGGGCTTGAGTACGCGATGCATTTCCGCAAGGGCACGATCGCGCCAGGTGACGTTGCGCAGGCCGAACGCGATCGTCACGTGATCAAAATGCCTGTCGGCAAAGGGCAGGGCCTCGGCATTGACCTGCAGCCAGTCCAGGCCCTTGACCAGGCCGCGGTCGTCCATGCGCGCGCGGCCGGTGGCGAGCATGTCATGATTGATGTCGGCGACGACCACCCCGGCCCCGCGCTCGCGCGCCAGCCGGGCAATATCACCGGTGCCGCCGGCCAGATCGAGCAGCTTCTGGCCGGACCTGATGCCGCAGGTGGCCACGAAGTGCCGTTTCCAGGCGCGGTGGATGCCCAGGCTCATCAGATCGTTCATCAGGTCGTATCGCCGCGCCACTGATGAAAACACGCGGCCGACGAGCTGCGTTTTCTCCTCGGGCGATACGTCGCGGTAGCCAAAATCGGTCATGCTGGGTTTCCGTATTGTCCGGCAACCATGTGCCGGTTCATCGAAAAGAATGGAGCACGAAGGTCGCGAAGAAGACGACGCTGTTCAGCGACAGGGAGTTTGCCTGCGTGCACCTTCGTGCGCCCTTGATCACCGGGCGGATGCTGCTAATCACCGTCACGCTCACGCAAGCGCTCGGCGTAGCGCGCCAGATTCCGTTCCATGTTCTGGCCCAGATCATAAAGGAAAGCCCAGGTGTAGATGCCGGTCTGGTGGCCGTCGTCGAAACGCAGCTGTACGGCATAGCTGCCGATCGGCTCGATGGCCGCGATGCCGACGCTCTCCTTGCCGGTCATCAGTTTCGGCTCTGAATAGCCGTGGCCGCGCACCTCGGCCGACGGCGAGTGGGTGCGAAGGTACTCGGCCGGCAGCTCGAAGCGAGCACCGTCGTCGAAGGCGACGATCAGCACGCGGCGGCTGCGCTCGTAGGTCAGTTCGTTGGGTTGGCGTTCGCTCATGGTGCCTGGTAATAGGTGGGCGAGCCGGGGCCAACCGGCAGGTCAAGGCCGAAGACCCACAGCATGAATAGCAGACTCCAGCCGATAAAGTAGCAGATCGAATAGGGCAGCATGGTGGCAATCAGTGTGCCGATGCCGAGTTTTCGATCGTAGCGGGTCGCCCAGGCCAGGATCAGACCGAAGTAGCTCATCATCGGCGTGATGATGTTGGTGGTCGAGTCGCCGATCCGATAGGCCGTCTGGATGACTTCGGGCGAGTAACCGATGAACATCAGCATGGGCACGAAAATCGGCGCGGTCACGGCCCATTGTGCCGAGGCCGAGCCCAGCGACAGGTTGACGATGCCGCACATGATGATGAACAGCACGAACACCAGCGGGCCGGTCAACTCGATGCTCTGGAGGAAATCGGCGCCGGTCACCGCCGTGATCAGCCCGAGATTCGACCAGCCGAAGAAAGCGACGAACTGGGCGGCGAAGAACACCAGCACCACGTAGAGGCCGAGCGTGGAAATCGCCGAGGCCATCCCGTCGATGATGTCGCGGTCGTTCTTCATCGTGCCCACGACCCGGCCGTAGGCGAAGCCCACGACCAGAAAGAAGATGAAGATCCAGGCCACGATCGAATTGAAGAAAGGTCGGGAAGTTTCGATAAACCCGCTGCCGGCCGCCGGGTCGCGCAGGACGCCACTTTCGGGCACGACGAGCCAGGCGACCAGGCCCAGCAGGGCGATCACGGCCAACAGGGCTGTCAAAAGGCCCTTCTTTTCCAAGCCGCTCAGCGGCGTCATCTGGCTGTCGTCGAGCACCGAGGGGTCGGCGTTGGAGTCGTCGTAGCTGCCGAGCTTGGGCTCGACGATGAAGATCGTCACCAGCGAGCCGATGGCGGTGATCATGAACGTCGACACGATCATGAAATACCAGCTGGCCGTGGCGTAGACGGTGTAGTCGGGATCGACCAGGCGTGCCGCCTCCTGGGTCAATCCGGCGAGCAGCGGGTCGATGGTGCCCAGCAGGAGGTTGGCGCTGTAGCCGCCCGAAACCCCGGCGAAAGCGGCCGCCATGCCGGCCAGCGGATGCCGACCCAGGGCCAGAAAGATGGCGCCACCCAGCGGCACCAGCACGACATAACCCATCTCCGAGGCGGTGTTGGAGAGCACGCCGGCAAAGACCACGGCCACGGTCACGACGTGTTTGGGTGCCGACAGCACGATGCCGCGCACCAGCGCCGAGAGCAGCCCGGACTTTTCGGCCACGCCCACGCCGAGCATGGCCACCAGCACCACGCCCAGCGGCGCGAAGTTGACGAAATTGTCCACCAGGCCACCGAGAATCCGGCGCAGGCCCTCGGCGTTGACCAGGCTGATCGCCTCGATGGTGGCGCCCGCCTCGGCGCTGGGGCGCGGGTCGGTGACGCTCACCCCCAGCCAGCCGAACAGGCCCGAGAGCAGCACCATGGCCAATGCCAGCAGCGCAAACAGCGTGACCGGATGCGGCAGCAGATTGCCGAGCCACTCGACGACGTCGAGAAAACGAGTAAACCAGTTGCGACGGGCGGTGATCGTCGGGCTGTCGTTGTTGCTCACGGGATTGAAGAGTCCTGAGTTTGGTCTTGAAAACGCCGCCGCGACAGCGACCGGGCATGATAGCGCAGCGGCGCTGCATAGTGCAGAACACGGAACTTGCGAGTGTGAAGTGTTAAGTGTGAAGAAAAGATGTGATGGTTTACGCTAACGGCCGTGCCGGGTAAAACCCCGAGCGTATAAAACCTGATTGACCGGCCTAACGCCCGCCACTTCACACTTCACACTTCACACTTCACACTTTCTATTCAGAGCCCTAACGCAAACAGGCCCAGGCAAAGGATCAACCCGGCCAGCGGGATGATGACCGTCAGCGCGCCCATCGCCGGGTAGGCGGCGGCATGGGTTTCGTTGCAGATGGCGCGGATAGTGGTCACGACATAGCCGTTGTGCGGCAGCGAGTCGAGCGCGCCCGAGGAAATCGAGACCACCCGGTGAAGCTGGTCGGGGTCGACGCCGGCGTCGACGTAGTGCGGGCCGAGAATCGGCAGGGCGATGGCCTGACCGCCCGAGGCCGAACCGGTCATGGCCGCGATCGAGGACACGGCAATGGCGGCGCTGACCAGGCCGTTGCCGGGCAGGCCGGTGACCCAGACCACGGCCGCGTCGAAGGCCGGCGAGACCCGGGCAACGGTGCCGAAACCGACCACGGCGGCGGTATTCCCGATCGCAACCAGGGCGCCCACGCCGCCTTCGGTCAGCGCGGCACCGGGCTGGTTGAGGTGGCGGATGTTGATCAGCGCCGCGCCGATGCAGCCGGCCAGCAGCGCCACGATCAGGGCGGATACGCCCAGGCGATCATGCAGGGTGAAGGAAAAGCCCAGCACCAGCATCAGCGGCACCAGGGCCAGAACCGGGTGGGGCAGGTTGGCCCGACCGCTGGCCGGGTCGGCTTCGCGCCCGTCGAAGTTCTCGCCGCGCGCGACCGCGCGCGCGAGCATCCACTTCAGCCAGAAATAGCCGCTGGTGGCCATCACGATGGCGACCATCAGGCTGGCCTGCCAGGCCGCCAGCGGGCCGGTGCCGAGATGCTCGATGGGGATCCAGTTCTGGATCTCCGGCGAGCCGGCCGAGGTCATGGTGAAAGTTACCGAACCGAAGGCCAGGGTGGCGGGAATGAAGCGCCGCGGCAGGTCGGCGTCGCGAAACAGCGCCAGCGCCATCGGATAGACCGAAAACGCGACCACGAACAGGCTGACACCGCCGTAGGTGAGCACCGCGCAGGCGATCACCACCGCCAGCGCGGCATGGTGGGTGCCCAACCGGCGCACGATCCAGTGGGCCACCGACTCGGCGCCGCCGGATGATTCCATCAGCTTGCCGAACAGCGAGCCGAGCAGAAAGACGAAGAACCACGAGGCGATGAAGCCGGTAAACCCGTTCATGTACTGGGTAACCAGGTCGGCCTGGCCTTCGGCGGCCAGCGGCGGCAGCAGCGCGATGCCGCTGGTCAGCGCGATCAGCAGGGCGCACAGGGGGGTGGCCACGAACAGGCTCATGCCGCGCATGACGAGTACGATCAACAGGGCGAGGCCGCCCAACAGGCCGATCAGGCTGAGCATGGTGGATGCATCCGCTTGAATTGGCGGCCATGTTGGCAAGCGCCCGCGCGGGGCGGAACTGTACCAAGGTACAAGTTACACGCGGTCGGCGCTTGTCTAATCTTCAGCCATGCGATCGCCGGATACTCGCCGGCGGGCCAAAGTCACGAAAAAGTCAACGTTCATCGACGACGTTTGTACAAGGGAGTTCCAATGAAATCGCGCAATTCGTCAAACAAGCTGCTGAAGCTCTCCAGGCTGAGCCTGGCTGTCGCGCTGGGCCTGGCAATGACCACGGCCGTATCGGCTCAGGACAACGAAAACGAGTCGGAGTCTTCGGGCGACGAGCGCCTCGAGCAGTACGCTTCGCTCGACGTCATCGAGGTGACAGCAAGACGCCGTAGCGAAAGCGCTGCCGACGTGCCGATCTCGATCACCGCGCTGAGTGGCGAAAAGCTCGAAGAGGTGGGAGCTCCGGATATTACCTATCTCAACCAGGTCGTGCCCAACACCACGATGGAAGTCTCGCGCGGCACCAGCAACACGCTGACCGCCTTCATTCGCGGCGTCGGTCAGCAGGATCCGGTAGCCGGTTTCGAAGCCGGCGTGGGCATCTATATCGACGATGTCTATCTGAACCGCCCGCAGGGTGCGGTGCTCGATATCTATGACGTCGAGCGCGTGGAAGTCTTGCGCGGCCCGCAGGGCACGCTGTACGGGCGCAACACCATCGGCGGTGCCGTCAAATACGTCACCAAGCGCCTGGGCAATGAGCCGTCGGCAAGCGTGCGCGCCAGCGTTGGCAGCTATTCGCAGGCCGATCTGATGGTCAAGGCCGAAACCCCGCTCAGCGACAGCCTGGCAATCGGTGCCGCCGCGGCCACGTTCAACCGTGATGGTTTCGGCAAGAACCTGACCCTGGGCACGGAAAACTACGACAAGGATGTCGTGGCCGCCCGCGCCAGCCTGGAGTGGACGCCCGGCGACCGTTTCTTCATTCGCCTGGCCGGCGACTACTTCAAGGACGACTCCAGCCCGGTGGGCGGTCATCGGTTGATTCCGGGGCTGTTCTCCGGCGCACCGGTGCTCGACGATGTCTACGACACCCGCGGCGGCATTCAGGGGCAGAACGACACCGAGCAACAGGGCGTCAGCTTGCTGGTCGAGTACGACATCAACCCGAACTGGATGTTCAAGAGCATCAGCGCCTGGCGGGCCGATGACACCGTCAATCAGATTGATTTCGAGGCGCTGCCGCCAGCCGACGTGGACGTCGCCACCATTTACGACAATGAGCAATACAGTCAGGAATTCCAGCTCAACTACAGCAGCGCGAACGTCAGCGGCATTGCCGGCTTCTATTATCTTGATGCCAACGCCTTCGGCCCCTTCGACGTCCGCCTCTACCAGACCGGCGAGCTGATCGGTGCGCCCAAGCTCAATGCCTTTACTCTGGGTGATGTCGATACCGAAACCTGGTCGGTCTTTGCCGACGTCAGCTTCGATCTGGGCAACATGTTCGATCTCGGCACCGGGCTGGAGCTGTCGCTCGGCGGCCGCTATACCGACGACAAGCGCTCCTCGCGAGTGCTGCGCCAGAACATGCTGGGCAAGTCGTCCTGGTTTGGCGGTGATCCGATCATCACGGTAACTACCTCGGACTTCGAAGGGTCGGATCGCTTCTCGGAGTTCACCCCGCGCGCCAGCCTGGCCTGGAAGCCGGTGCGAGAGCACAACCTCTATGTTTCCTGGAGTCAGGGTTTCAAGGGTGGCAGTTTTGACCCGCGTGGCCTGACCACCGCCGCGCCCGACCTCGACGGTGACGGCGTGGTCAGCGAGGCAGAGGTGTTCGATTTCATGCGTTTCGAACCCGAAACCGTGGACACCTATGAAATCGGCGCCAAATCTTCCTTCGCTCAGGGTCGCATCAACACCAACCTGGCGTTCTTCTACAGCGATTACACCGATATTCAAGTGCCCGGCTCGATCGGTGTTGATACCACCGGTGACGGCATCTCCGACACCTTTGCCGGGGTCACGACCAACGCTGGTTCGGCGACGGTTCAGGGCGTGGAGCTCGAAGCCAACGCGCTGCTCGGGCAGGATGTCTTTGCTTCCGGCGATGAGTTCTCCACCATGCTCACGCTGGGCTATATCGACGCCGAGTACGACGAGTTCGTCACCGCCGTTACCGATCCGGCCACGGGGTCGACCGCGCTGGAAGACGTGGCCGACGAGCGCGTGTTCCAGAACACGCCCGACTGGACCGGCCATCTCAACGTTCGCTACGACGTGCCCATGGCCCTGCTGGGCAACGATGGCCTGTTTTCGGTCATCGGTGCCTGGTCCTACCGCGGCAAGACTCATCAGTTCGAGGCACCCTCGCAGTTTCTCGACCAGGAGGCTTATTCGCTCTACGATCTGAGCCTGGTGTGGAAGCGCAGCGACGGTCGCTATGAAATCGGCCTGCACGGTCGTAACCTCGGCGACGAGCAATACAAGACCTCGGGCTACGTGTTCGCCACGCCCGATGGCACCGAGCCAACCCTGGGTCTGGAAGGCGTGATGAACGCGTTCTATGGTCCGCCGCGCACGGTCACGCTGACCGGCACCGTCAACTTCTGATTGCTACCGGGTCTCCTCCCTTGGGCCGGAGCCGCAGTGCGGTTTCCGGCCCTTTTTTTTAAGCCGCGCCACCCGGAAGCCCCAGCCGATCATCCAGAGGCCAACCGAGCGTGTTCGATGGCGGAGCATCTGCGCTAAGCTGAAAACCACGCGGTAGCAGAAACTCGAAGCGGACTGTTCAACATGCTGGCTGTCATCCCAATCGGATCCGGATCATGTCAACGCTGATTCTCATCGGGGCCGGGCTGGCCTGGCTGGGACTGCTGTTCGCGGTTGCGCTGCTTGGCGAGCGCTCCCAGGCGCGCTGGCGCCGGCTCTGGCCGGTGGTCTATTCGTTGTCGCTGGCGGTTTACTGCACCGCCTGGACGTTTTACGGCACCACCACCCAGGCAGCACGCTCGGGCTGGCCGGTGCCACCGACCTTTGTCGGCACGATCGTCTTGTTCGTTTTCTTTTTTCCCTTTCTGCGCCGTTTGGTCGCGCTGAGCAAGGCCGGCAACGCCACCAGCATCGCGGATTTCATCGCCAGCCGTTTCGGCAAGTCATCCATGCTCTCGGCCGCAGTCACCGGCGTGGCCGTGATCGGCATCGTGCCCTACATCTCGCTGCAGCTGCAGGCGGTGGCCATGAGCTTCGAGGCGATTCACGGCAGCGCGGTTGCTGCCGATGCCGCCTGGCAGGATCTGGCGCTTTATGCAGCACTGTTCATGGCGATTTTCGCCATGCTGTTCGGCACCCGGCGCGCTGCCGCTACCGAGCATAATCGCGGCCTTGTGCTGGCCATGGGGTTTGAGTCTCTACTCAAGCTAACGGCCATGCTTGCCCTGGGTGGTTTCGTGGTTTTTGCGCTGTTTTCCGGCCCGGTCGAGTTTGCCCAGCGGGCGCCATCGCCGCCCTTTTCCAGCCTGGATTCGTTCCTGACGCTGATGTTGTTGGGTGCGCTGGCGATGTTTACCCTGCCGCATCAGTTCCATATCGGCGTGGTCGAGTGTCGCCAGGAGCGCCACCTGCGCACGGCCCGCTGGCTGTTTCCGGTGTTTCTGGTGCTTATCAGCCTGCCGGTGCTGCCGCTGGCGCGCGCCGGCAACGCGCTGCTCGAAGGCGTGGTCGCGCCCGATCTCTACGTGCTGATGCTGCCGCTGGGTGAGGGGCATCAGGGGCTGGCGCTGCTGGCCTTTCTTGGGGGCTTGAGCGCGGCCACCTCGATGGTGATCCTGGCCAGCCTCACTCTTTCCATCATGATCGGCAACCACTGGCTCACTCCCGCGCTGCTCAATCGCCACTGGGGACGGGTCAGCGAAATGGGCATCCCGGTGCGTCAGCAGCGCCGCATGGGCATCGTGGTGGTGCTGTTGCTGGCTTATGTCTACAGCCGATCGATTGGCACGGCCGGTGCCCTGGCCGATATCGGCGCGATGTCGTTTTCCGGCCTGGCCCAGCTGGGGCCGGCGGTGGTGCTCGCCGTCTATCGTCCCGGCCGTTCGGCGCGTGCCATCCTGTCGGGTATTCTCATCGGGGTGGCCGTCTGGGCCTACGTGCTCTTCTTGCCGCTGTTGCTCGATGGCCTCGGTATTCAAGCCGGCTGGACGAGCACCGGACCGCTGGGGCTGAGCTGGCTGACGCCGGATAACCTGCTGGGGCTGCAGGGGGTCGCGCCGCTCACGCGCGCGGTGGTCACCAGCCTGGCGGTCAACCTGGTGGTCACGCTGGTGGGCGTTCGCCTCGATGCGGTGCCGGGGCATGAGCCCGACGACGACCCGCTGCGCCCGGACATGCTTTACCGCCTGGCCGAACGCTTTCTGCCGGAGGAGCGCCTCGGCCCGCTGTTTGCCGGCAACCGTAACGCTCGCCGTCTGGCAGCGGGCCTCGAGCTCGAGCTGGCGGCGGTCGTCGGCTCGGCGTCCGCGCGCCTGCTGCTGGATGCCGCGCGCCGGCGCACGCCGGCACCGCTGGATACGGTGGCCGACCTCGTGGGCCAGGCCGCCGCGCAGGCGCGCTTCAGCCGCGAGGTGCTCTCGGGCGCGCTGGAAAACATGAGCCAGGGCGTATGCGTGGTGGATCGCGATATGCGCCTGGTGGCCTGGAACAGCGCCTATCTGGCATTTTTCTCCTATCCGGAGGAGCTGATCCGCGTCGGTCGGCCGGTGGCGGACCTGCTGCGCCACAACGCCGAGGCCGGTTTGATGGGGCGCGGTGATATCGAGCGCAAGATTCAGCGCCGAATTACCCACAAGCGTGCCGGAACGCGCCACCATATCGAGCGCCCATGGCGCGACGGGCGCATTATCGAGATTCGCGGCAACCCCATGGCAAGCGGCGGTTTCGTGGCCACGTTCACCGATGTAACGGCCTTTCGTCATGCCGAAGATGAGCTGCGGCGCATCAACGAGACCCTGGAGCAGCGGGTGATCGAACGCACCCGTGAGCTGGAGCAGGCAAAGGTGGAAGCCGAGCGCGCCAGCGAAGCCAAGACCCGGTTTCTCGCGGCGGTCAGTCACGATCTGGTACAGCCACTCAATGCCGCACAGCTTTTGACGCACGCGCTGAGCGGGCGGGTTGCCGACCCCCACGCGCAGCACTCGCTCGCTCAGATTTCGGGTGCTCTGGGCGCCACCGAGAACCTGATCGAGGGGCTGCTCGACATCTCGCGGCTGGATGCCGGCGGCATGGAGCCAAGACACAGTCGCTTTCCACTCGGGGAGCTGTTCTCGCAGCTGCAGGGCGAGTTTTCACTGCTCGCTCGCGAGCGCGACCTCGAGCTCGACTGCGTCAATACGCTTCAGTGGGTGGAGACCGACCCACAGCTTCTGCGACGGATTCTGCAGAATTTCCTCTCCAACGCCGTGCGTTATACCCGCCACGGTCGGGTGCTGATTGGCTGCCGCCGGCGTGGCGCGGAACTGCTGGTGGGTGTGTGGGATACCGGGCCAGGTATCAGCAGCGCGGATCAGGCCGTCATCTTCGAGGAGTTTCGTCGTCTGGGTGACGGCCAGCACGCGCCCGGACTGGGTCTGGGCCTGGCCATCGCCGAGCGCATGGCGCGTCTGCTCGGCCATGAAATCGAGCTGGTCAGCCGGCCCGGCCATGGCACCGCCTTTGGCGTTCGCGTGCCCCGCGCCGAACCACAACCCTGTTTGCCCGGCCGCCGGGCCGAGCGCTCCGAGCCGGGCTCGGGCCGGGTGCTGGTTGTCGACAACGAGGCGGCCATGCTCGGCTCGCTGGAGACCCTGATTTCGGGCTGGGGCTACGAGGTGCGCGTGGCCAGCAACGCCGAACAGGCGCTGACAGCGGCCGCGGCTTTCGAACCCGAGCTGCTGGTAGTCGATTATCATCTTGACGATGGCAAAACCGGCCTGCACTTGCTGGAGTCGCTGCAGGAGGCCGGCTGCCAGCGCCCCACCGTACTGATCAGCGCCGATCACGCCGCCGAGGTGCGTGCGGCCGCGCGGCGGGCGGGCTGCGAGTTTCTGCACAAGCCCATTCGTCCGCTGGCGCTGCGGTCGCTGATGGCCCGCATGCTGCCGCGCCGACGGCGCTCCGGAGCGTAGTATTTTCGCGTTGGGGCCCGGCTTCCGATTCGCGGTACAATGGTTTATTGTGCCTGTATGATCGATCCATCAACCATCGCCCGGGCGTCCGTGGCCAGGAAAGAACCTCATGCTGTTTGACAACGTTGTCATCAAGTCGGTGGCCTCCATCGACGCCCCGCACACCGTAACCAGTGAAGAGATCGGGGAGCGGCTCGAGCCGACCTTCCGAAAACTGCGCATGCGCGGCAACCCGTTGATTGACGTCGCCGGCATCGAAGAGCGCCGCTTCTGGGATCACGGCGTCCAGCCTTCGGATGCCGCCACCCTGGCGGCCGAAGAGGCCCTGGCGCGCGCCGATATCGATCGTGATCGTGTCGGTATCCTGATCAATACTTCGGTCACGCGTGATTTTCTCGAGCCGTCGACGGCCTGCATGGTGCACAGGAACCTCAAGCTGGCCAACACCTGCGAGAGCTTCGACGTGGGCAATGCCTGCCTGGCGTTCATCAACGGCATGAACATCGCCGCGCGCATGCTCGACCGCGGCGAGATCGACTACGCGCTGATTGTCAACGCCGAAAATATCCGCGAGGTCTGCGAGATCACCATTGATCGCCTGCTCGAGCCGGATGTCACGCGCAAGCAGTTCAAGAGCGAGTTCGCCAGCCTGACGCTGGGCTGCGGCGCTGCGGCCATGGTCATGTCACGCGGTGACCTCGAGCCCGATGGGCACCAATACAAGGGCGGTGTCGCGCGCGCGGCCACCGAGTTCAACAACCTGTGTCGCGGCTGGAACCATCTGATGTGGACCGACGCCAAGAGCCTGCTGCGCGAAGGCATGAAGCTTGCCGGCGCCACCTACGGCACGGCCCGCCAGGTGTTGGGTTGGGTCGCCAACGAGCTCGACCACGTGGTCATACACCAGGTCTCGCGCGTGCATACCGAGGCTTTCATCCGCGCCTTTGGCGTCGAGCCCGAAAGGGTCTACCGGATCTTTCCCAAGCTGGGCAACGTCGGTCCGGCGTCGATCCCCACGGTCTTGAGCAAGATCGTCGACAAGGGTCGCGTCAACCGTGGCGACAAGATTGCGCTGATGGGCATTGGCTCGGGTCTGAACTGCTGCATGACCGAGATTGTCTGGTAAGGAGGTTGGCTAGTTGGCTAGTTGGCTAGTTGGCTAGTTGGCTAGTTGGCTAGTTGGCTAGTTGGCTAGTTGGCTAGTTGCGCCGGGATAAGCCCTTTTGCTGTTGCTTTATGTGATCCGAGCGTCATAATCATTGCTAACCAGCTAACCAGCTAACCAGCTAACCAGCTAACCAGCTAACCAGCTAACCAGCTAACCAGCTAACCAGCTAACCAGCTAACCAGCTAACCAGCTAACCGTTCCGAGCGAAAGCCCGTGGTTCCAAAGAAACTGTTCCCGTTCGAGTCCCGCTACCACGTCCAGTCCACCGGCCACCGCATGCACTACGTGGATGAAGGGCCGGTCGAGGGGCGACCGGTGGTGATGGTGCACGGCAATCCGACCTGGTCGTTCTACTACCGCAACGTCATCAATGCGCTCAAGCACGAGCGCCGCTGCCTGGTGCCCGATCATATCGGCATGGGTCTGTCCGACCGGCCCGACGAGCCGCGCTATGACTACACCATGGCCAGCCGGGTGGCCGATCTGGGCCACTGGCTCGACGAGGTCGAGCCCGATCGCGAGGTCGACCTGCTGGTGCACGACTGGGGCGGGGCGATCGGCCTGGCCTGGGCGGTGCGCCATCCTGAGCGGGTGCGGCGGGTCGTGTTGCTCAACACCTGGGCATTTACCATCGGGCCCGAACTGCCGCTGCCCTTTGCGCTGAAATTCGCCCGCACGGGGCCCGGAGGCTTCGCCATCAATCGCTTCAACGCCTTTTCCGGCCTGGCTGCCCGACTGGGGACGGCCGGAAAGCTCGATCGCGAGGTGGCCCGCGGCCTGACCGCGCCCTATCGCCGGGGTCCGAAAAGCCGCCTGGCCACGCTGCGCTTCGTGCAGGATATCCCGCTTGACCAATCCGACCCGGCCTGGCCGGTGCTGGCCGAGACCGAGCGGCACCTTGACCGCCTGGCCGAAAAGCCGGTCAAATTCATCTGGGGCGGCCGGGATTTTGTCTTCGACGACCGGGTGCTCGATCAATGGCGCAGAATCTGGCCGCAGGCCGAAATCGACTACCTGGAAGAGGCCGGCCACTACGTGCTCGAGGACGCCCCCGAGCGAGTGACAGCCGGCATAAAGCAGCACCTCAAGGACTGAAATGAGCCGCAAAGCGCACGAAGGTCACGCAGGAAAAGCTGCAAGAAGCTTGTTCGTGCCTTTCGTGGTGGAAGACTGATCTGAAGATGCCGAATGAAATCAACATTGCGCATGCGCTGACCCGGCAGGCCGAGGCGCAGCCCGATGCCACGGCGCTTGTTCTGCCGCTCAAGCGCAAAAAGGGCGGCTGGGTCGATCGACGCTGGACTTATCGCGAGCTCAACGAGCTGACCGACCGGCTGGCGGCGGGCCTGCAGGCGAAAGGCATCGTGAAAGGCACCCGGGTGGGGTTCATGGTGCCGCCTTCGCTGGAATTCTTCGCGCTGTTCTTCGCGCTGTTCAAGGCTGGCGCGGTGCCGGTGCTCATCGACCCGGGTATCGGCATCAAGCCGCTCAAGACCTGCCTGGGCGAAGCCGCACCGGAGGTGTTTGTCGGCGTCACCCGCGCGCAGGTCGCGCGCATGGCGCTGGGCTGGGCGCGCGCGAGCATTCGCCAGCTCATCACCGTCGGGCCGCGGCCTTTCTGGCGCGGGCTGAAGTTTTCCGATCTGCTGGCCGGAAAGGGCGAGTCCTTCGAGGCGCCCGAGGTCGCCGGCGATGATCCGGCGGCTATTGTGTTTACTTCCGGATCGACGGGTATCCCGAAAGGCGTGCTCTATCGTCACCGCCACTTTGCCGCCCAGGTCGAGCTGATGCGCGCGACCTTCGGCATGCAGCCCGGCGAGGTGGATTTGCCGACCTTTCCGCCGTTTGCCCTGTTCGACCCGGCGCTGGGCATGACCACGGTCGTGCCGATCATGGACTTCACCCGCCCGGCCGAGGCCGACCCGGACATGCTGGTCAGCCTGATCGAGACCTACGGCGTGACCAGCCTGTTCGGCTCGCCGGCGCTGATGAACACCCTGGGTCGGCATCTGGAAAAGCACCGGATTCGACTGCCGGGCCTGCGTCGCATGCTCTCGGCCGGCGCGCCGGTCTCGCCGGCGGTGATCGAGCGCATTCACGGCGCGCTTGATCCCTGGTCGGACATTCACACCCCCTACGGCGCTACCGAGGCCTTGCCGGTGGCCACGGTCGCCGGGCGCGAGCTGGTTGGCGAGCTGTCCGAGGGCAATCGCTCAGGCAAGGGCATCTGCGTCGGCCGCGCGCTGGCGGCGAATGAAATCCGCATCATCCCGGTCAGCGACGAGCCGATCGACCTGACCGAGTACGCTGGCGAGATGCCCGACGGCGAGATCGGCGAGATCTGCGTGGCCGGCCCGACCGTGACCGACACCTACTGGCAGCGCGAGCGCCAGACTCGCGAAGCCAAGATGACCGACAACCAGGGCCGGGTCTGGCACCGCATGGGCGATCTGGGCTGGCTCGACGACGAGGGCCGGCTGTGGTTTTGCGGGCGCAAGTCCGAGCGCGTGGTTACGCCCGAGGGCACGCTGTTTACCGAATGCGTCGAAGGCCCTGTCAACGCCGTCGAAGGCGTGTTCCGCTCCGCTCTGGTGGGCGTGGGCGAAAAGGGCCGGCAGGAGCCGGTGCTCGTCATCGAGCCGGAGGACAGCGCGGATCAACCGGCGGTCGAGTCAGCCGTGCGCGAAGTGCTGTCGCGAAACCAGCTGACCCGCGAGATCCGACGCGTTCTGTTCAAGGACAGCTTTCCCGTCGACATCCGCCACAACGCCAAGATTCGCCGCCAGGATCTGGCTGCCTGGGCGGCGGAGTAACAGCAAGTTGGAAAGTCGAAGCACCCGATTCGAAGTAGGCTCAGAAATCTGACAATCGAAACGGCCAGTCGGCAGGGTCGCTGCTTGTTCTTGATTCCGCGTCTGCCTCCAGCCGCTCCCGGATTCTGTTTCGGATCTGGCGCCTCGGATTACAGGTTTTCATTCCCGACAGCTTCTTCTCCCGCCAGTAGCTTAGAATAGGGGGATTCACCCATCCCCATCAGGAGTCCCACCGATATGAGTGGCGAGATCGATATTCGCTCGGCAAGCCGCCCCGACCCCGACCAGCTGTTTCAGGACATCGCCGATTACGTCTGCGATTACGAAATCACCTCGAAGGAGGCCTGGGAGACAGCCCACTACTGCCTCAAGGATTCGCTCGCCTGCTCGATGCTGGCGCTGAAGTTTCCTGAATGCGCCAAACTGCTCGGTCCGGTCGTGCCCGGCGTGGAGCTTGAAATCGGCGCGCGCGTGCCCGGCACGGCCTACAAGCTCGATCCGGTCAAGGCGGCCTTCGATATCGGCGTGCTGGTGCGTTACCTCGACTTCAACGACACCTGGCTGGCGGCCGAGTGGGGCCATCCGTCCGATAACCTCGGCGCAATACTTGCCGTGGCCGACTATGTCTCGCGCCGCGACGTGGCCCAGGGCGGCGAGCCGCTCAAGGTCGAAGACGTGCTTGAAGCGATGATCAAGGCCCACGAAATACAGGGCATTCTGGCGCTCAAGAACAGTTTCAACCGCGTCGGCCTGGACCACGTGCTGCTGGTGCGCGTCGCCTCCACCGCAGTGGTCACGAAGATGCTTGGCGGCGATCGCGACGATGTCATCAATGCCTTGAGCCAGGCCTGGATCGACGGCGGTGCGCTTCGAACTTACCGCCACGCACCCAATACCGGGCCGCGCAAGAGCTGGGCTGCCGGTGATGCCTGTCGCCGCGCCGTGCAGCTTGCGCTGATCACGCTCGACGGCGAGATCGGTTACCCGTCGGCGCTCACGGCCAAGGGCTGGGGTTTCCAGGACGTGTTGTTTGGCGGCAAAGATATTGTCCTCGAGAGAGAATTGGGCAGCTACGTCATGGAGCAGGTGCTGTTCAAGATTTCCTACCCGGCCGAATTCCACGCCCAGACTGCGGTGGAGTGCGCCTACAAGCTGTACGACGAAGTTGCCGATCGCCTCGACGAGGTCGAGCGTATCGAGCTCGAAACGCAGGAAGCGGCCGTGCGCATCATCGACAAGACCGGCCCGCTCGACAACTACGCCGACCGCGACCACTGCCTGCAGTACATGGTGGCCGTGCCGCTGATCTTCGGCGAGTTGACCGCCGAGCACTACAGCGACGAAGTCGCCGCCGACGAGCGCATCGACGCCCTGCGCGAAAAGATGACGGTCAAGGAAAATCCGCGCTTTACCGAAGAATACTTCGACGCCGACAAGCGCGCCATCGGCAACTCGGTGCAGGTGTTCTTCACCGACGGCTCGAGCACCGACAAGGTCTCGATCGACTATCCCGTCGGCCACCGCCGCCGCCGCGAAGAGGGCATCCCGCTGCTCGAGGACAAGTTCGCCGCCGCCGTGGCCGAGCATCTGTCGGAGCGCAAGACAAGCGCCATCCTGGCCGCCACCGAGGACTTCGATCCGCTCAAGGCGATGACGGTACCGGAGTTTACTGCGCTGTGGTCGCTGGGCTGACGATCCACCGTTCCGATGCAACACGAAAAAGGCCGCCTTCGGGCGGCCTTTTTCGTCTTCGCGTGGATTTCATCGAGGCGGATCAGCCGTGATAGCCGGCGACTCGCTCGACCTCGTTGCGTGAGCCCAGGATCACCGGCACGCGCTGGTGCAGTTCGTCAGGCTGGACTTCCAGGATGCGCTGCTCGCCGGTGCTGGCCGCGCCGCCGGCCTGTTCGATGATCATGGCCATCGGGTTGGCCTCGTACATCAGCCGCAGTTTTCCGGCCTTGCCTTCGGCGCGGATGCGCTTGTCGGCGGGATACAGGAAAATGCCGCCGCGGGTGAGAATGCGGTGGACTTCGGCCACCATCGAGGCGACCCAGCGCATGTTGAAGTTGCGGCCGCGCGGGCCGTCTGCGCCGGCCAGGCATTCGTCGATGTAGCGCTTGATCGGCTCGTCCCAGTGACGTTTGTACGATGCGTTGATGGCGAACTCACCGGTGTCTTCGGGAATGGCGACGTCCTCGCGGGTGAGCAGGAACTCGCCAATATCGCGATCGAGAGTGAACATGCTCACGCCTTCCCCGGTGGTCAGTACCATCATGGCCGAGGGTCCGTACAGACAGTAGCCGGCGGCGACCTGTTCGGTGCCGGGGCGGAGAAAGTCGGCTTCGACGGGTTCCCTGGCATCAGCGGGTGCGCGCAGGATCGAGAAGATCGTGCCCACCGAGACATTGACGTCGATGTTCGATGAGCCATCCAGCGGATCGCACAGCAACAGGTAGCGGCCGCGGCGTTCGGCCGCCATCGGGTGAATGCCCTCCATTTCTTCTGACGCCAGCGCAGCGATATGCCCGTTGTGTTCCAGCGCCTCGATCATGATCTCATTGGAAATGATGTCGAGCTTTTTCTGCTTTTCACCCTGTACGTTTTCGCTGTCGGCCGCGCCAAGAACATTGACCAGGGCGCCCTTGTCGACCAGGGCCGCGATCTTCTTGCAGGCCACACTGACGTCGTTGAGCAGACCGGTGAAAGTGCCACTGGCGCCTTCGATGTCGCGCTGGTTGCGGATGATGTAGTGGGTGAGGGTGGTGCCGATGCGCATGGTTTCTGTCCAGACAGTGGTGGGCTGAAGATCAAAACCGCCCATTTTAGCCCGCGGCAGCATTGGCGCCAAGCTGGTTCGGAAGGCGTTTTCCCGTTCGGCGCCCTGGCAGTGCCGTTCAAGCCATTCGCCTGCGCGTTCGCTGATATTCCGGGGCGTTGCCGTTAGGATGCGTCATTCAGAGGGGCCGTGTTATCAGTTGCCGAGGGAGTTTCGCTTCATGTTGCGAATGGTTCTATCAAGCCGGCTGAATGTGATCTGCATTCGTGTCGGGGTAATGCTGCTGCTGGGTGGCTGTGCCAGCTTTGGTGTCGCGGCTGGCGCCGTCGACTACGACATTGTCTATGTTCGCCAGGCGCGCTTTGGCGACACGGAAAACACCATCTGGCCGGAGGTTGGCCACCCGGCACGTATCGATCCCGGTGCTGACCTGGTTCTTCGTCATCCCGATGGCAGCGAAGAGATCCTGATTGACTGCAGCGATTGCTCGGTGACCGACCCGGTGGTGAGCTTTGATGCCGAATGGGTCTATTACAGTCTGTTCCACGACGTCAGCGATGATGCCCTCAATTCACAGCGCAGCAATCTGTCCGTGGCCGGCGCAGATATTTACCGCATTCATCTGACCAGCCGGCGGATCGAGCAGCTGACTTTCGGTGAGTTCACGCCCAATACAGGCTCGGGGAATTGGGATGAATCCAATCCGGTCAATCCGGCGCCGGGGCATGACCGCCTGGGTTACGGCGTGTTCAATCTGGGCCCCATGCCCCTGCCCGGCCGTCGACTGGCTTTTACCAGCAGCCGGAACGGCTTTCTGCCTACTCGTCCTTTCAGCACGCCGACGATGCAGTTGTTCGTGATGGATGATGACGGTGAAAACGTCGAAGCAATTGCGCCCATGACCCTCGGCAGTGCTTTGCACCCGACCATCCTCAAGGACGGCCGTTTGATGTTTTCCAGCTATGAATCGCAGGGCTTGCGTGATCGGCGGCTGTGGGGCCTGTGGGCCATTCGGCCCGACGGCAGGGGCTGGGAGCCTCTGGTCAGTGCCATGTCTTCCCCGGATGCCTTCCACTTCATGACCCAGATTGGTAACGGCGATATCGTGGTCGAGGCCTACTACAACATCAACAATAATGGCTTTGGCGCGCTCTACGCTTTTCCACCTTCGCCGCCCCCCGGTGAACCGGCTTTTTACAGCTGGGATCCGCAGCACAACCCGCCCATCGACTACACGTCAACTTCCGGCAACCGCGCCACTTTCACCATGGCTTATACGCCGCGCGGCTATTACAGCATGACGCCGATGACCCACCACTTCGATAACGCGGCGCCTGAGGGCGAAAATGGCCGGCGGGTGGGCAAGTTCACGCACCCGTCTGCTGCACCAGGCAATGACTTGCTGGTGGTGTGGTCGCCTGGACCGGCCAACGATCTCAAGCGGCCTACGCCCAGGCCTTACTACGACAGCGGTATCTATCTGGTGCCGGACTCTCAGCCTGTCCGGTCTCCCGACAGCCTGGTGAAACTGGTCGAAAATGACGCATTCAATGCCGCCTGGCCGCGGGCGGTGGTGCCTTACATGGCGATACACGGCGTGCCCGAGCCGGCCGAGCTGGAGTGGCTTCCCAACGACGGTCAACAGCATCCGCTGCTGCCTGAAGGCACGCCCCATGGTCTGGTCGGCAGCTCCAGCCTGTATCGGCGCGAGAGCTTTCCCCATGCCGGTTCCAGTTCCTTTGATGGCCTGGACCCGTTCAACACCTCGCAGAACCGCAACCATCGCAATCGCCGCTGGAGCAACTGGATCTACCAGGGTGCGGATGCCGGCAAGTACGACAACAGCGAGATCCAGGCCGTTCGCGTGCTGGCCATGGAGGGGATTCCTGATCGCCGTTACGGCGCCAACGGCAGCAGTACCAACGGCTTCATCAACCATGCCAACGAGCGCTTGCGTATTCTCGGCGAAATTCCGGTGCGTAAGTCCGACGATGACGGGCAGCCGATCATGGACGATGACGGTAATCCGGACACCAGCTTCCTCGCACGACTGCCGGCCGATACGCCGTTCACCTTTCAGACCATAGACGGCAACGGCATGGTGCTCAACATGTCGCAGACCTGGCACCAGGTCCGGCCCGGCGAAGTGCGAGCCGACTGCGGCGGCTGTCATGCGCACAGCCAGCAGCCGCTGGCCTTCGCGTCAACGGTGGCAGCACAGCCGGGCTTCGACGTGCCCGACCTGCTCGCCGGCACGCCAATGATCAGCCAGGATCCCGAAGGCAATCTGGTCCTCGAACAGCGTCCCGAGACAGTGGTCGACATCGAATTCCTGCATGACATTCGCCCGATTCTCCAGAGCCATTGCGTGCAGTGCCACAACGCCAGCGAAAACGCCGGTAATCTGAATCTGGCGGAAACCGAGCTGGTCGATGGTTGCAAGTGGAATGTGCCTGACCTGCCGGGAGACTATCGCCGCCTGGCCGCAGACGAGTGCGCTGATTATGGTTACCCCTCGCTGCTCGCGGACGGGACATGGCGCCAAACCAACGCCAGCCGCTACCTGCGCAAATTCCAGAGCCGGCGCAGCCTGCTGGTCTGGAAAGTCTTCGGCCGCCGGCTGGACGGCTGGGATAACGACGACCATCCCAGTGCGACAACGCCGGGTGAAGCCGGCACCCTGCCAGCAGGTGCTGATCCCAACGATGCGGATATCGACTTCACTGGCGAGATCATGCCGCCGCCCGACTCCGGCGTGGCGCCGTTGACCATCGAGCAGAAAATGACGATTGCCCGCTGGATCGATCTGGGCGCGCCCATTGACCTGAGCAGCCAGCTCGACATGCCCGCGGACTACGGCTGGTTCATGGACGCCCAGCGCCCCACGTTGACCATTTCCAGCCCCCGGCCGGAGCCCGCGCCGCAGACGATTGACGCCATCCGTATCGGTGCCAGTGACGCCAACAGCGGTCTTGCCGCAGGCAGCCTGTCGATCCGCGCTGACTTCGAGCTGCTGGGCCGGCCAGCCGATTCCGAGCTGGCTGACCTGGCTCGCAAGCTTGGGGGTGGGCGTTGGGTGATCGATCTGCCCGAAGGCATGCCTTCGGGGCTCCGTGATGCTCACTTGTATGTCGAGGTGGCCGATCGGCAGGGCAACATCACCCGATTGAGCAGACGCTTTCACAGCACCGATACCGGGCTGATTTTCTCCGATCACTTCGAGGGCTGAGGTCTGCTCAGGTGCAGCGAGAGCGTGATGGCCAGCCGCTGGCTGGCTGCAGCTCCCGCGGCGCCCGGATATCGTAAATGCTTGCCACACAACAGTTTTGGCCCTAAACGAAAGCGCTTGCACACGGCATGGTCTCCCGGCTAGTGTGGAAGACACGGCCTTAGCCTTCGGGCGGGCGCGTTTTCGGAATCTTCCGATGCATCCGGGTTTCAGTCCGGGGCGATTTTCATTGACCGGGAGTGTGCTGCGTGTTGAATCGGGTCGCAGACAACTGGCAGGCCGTGGTCGACGAGGCGGTGGTGTTTCGTCGCGCCCTGCATCGCGCGCCGGAGTTGACCTGGCAGGAGGTCAAGACGGCCGCCGCCATCCGCGAGCGCCTGGACAACCTGGGTATTCCCTGGCGCGCCTGCGCTGAAACCGGCACCGTGGCCACGCTGGCCCCCGGGGCACCCGGCCGGCACATCGCGCTGCGCGGAGATATCGACGCGCTGCCGATCGTCGAGGCCAGCGGTGTTCAGTGGTCGTCGACGACCGAAGGGCGAATGCACGCCTGCGGTCATGACGGCCACACCGCCACGCTGATGGCCACTGCCCGCTGGCTGAAAGCGCACGAAGATCGGCTGCCCGGCCCGGTGACGCTGCTGTTCCAGCCGGCCGAGGAGGGCGGACACGGCGCAAAGGCGATGATCGATGACGGAGCGCTCGACCGCGTCGAGGCGATCTTCGGCTGGCATAACTGGCCAGCGATTGCTTTTGGCAAGGCCGCCTGTCCCGACGGCCCGGTGATGGCCGGTAACGGCACTTTCGAGATCAGCATCCACGGCCAGGGTGGGCACGCCAGCCAGCCCGAGCTGTGCCGCGACCCGCTGCCGGCCGCCGCCGCGATTGTTACGGCCCTGCAGCAGATTGTCAGCCGCCGCATCTCGCCGCAGGCGCCAACGGTGCTCAGCGTCACCAGCCTGCACGCCGACGGCGGCTCGGCAACCGTCACGCCGGCCACCGCCCGTCTGGCGGGGAGTTTCAGGCTCGGCGACCCCGACACGCGCGCGCAGATGGCCGAGCTGATCACTGAAGTTGCCCGGAACACGGCCCGCGCCCACGGTGTCAACGCAGATGTGAGCATCCATCCGCGTTATGACGCAACGGTCAACCACGAGCGCGAAGCCGAAGCGTACCGCCAGGCGCTGCTCACCGAGCTGGGCGACGGCGCGCTCGATGCCGGGCTGAAGACACCCATCATGGCGTCGGAAGACTTCAGCTATTACCTCAAGGAAATTCCCGGCGCCTTTGCCCTGATCGGGGCCGACGACGGCCTGGGGAATCACCATCCCTGCCACAGCCCCGAATACGATTTCAACGACCGGCTGATCGACGTGGTCGGCCGCCTATACGTCCGCATCGCGGGAGTTCCCGTGAAGGAGTAATCACGCCCGCCCCCGGCGGAAGATTGCCGGGAGCGAGCTGCCAGGAGGTGCATCATGCAGGTATTCGAACAGTGGGAATCGGAAATTCGCGGCTACTGCCGTCTGTATCCGACCGTATTCAAGTCCGCATCCAACGCGCGCCAGACCGACGAGAACGGCAAGTCGTACATCGACTTCTTCGGTGGCGCCGGCGTGCTCAACTTCGGGCACAACAACAACCGCATGAAGCGCGCCATGATCGAGTTCATGGAACGCGATGGCGTGGCCCACAGCCTGGACATGTACACCGACGTCAAGCGTGACTTCATCGAAAGCTTCGTCGAAACCATCGTCAAACCCCGAGGCTGGAACCACAAGCTGCAGTTCATGGGGCCGACCGGCACCAACGCCGTCGAGGCCGCGCTCAAGCTGGCCCGCAAGGTCACCGGTCGCCCCGGCGTCGTGGCCTACGAGCACGGCTTTCACGGGATGACCCTGGGTTCGCTGGCGTGTACCGCCAATTCCTACTTCCGCAACGCCGCCGGGGTGCCGCTGGAACACGTTTATCGCCAGCCCTACGGCAGCGAAGAGGTGCCGCTCGAGCAGTGCCTGGCCTGGGTCGATCAGCTCAGGGCCATGTACGAAGATTCCTCCAGCGGCCTGGAAGCCCCGGCAGCCTTCGTGCTCGAGCCGATCCAGGCCGAGGGCGGGGTGCACCTGGCCCGACCCGAATGGCTCAAGGCGGTTCAGGATCTGGCCCGCGACCTCGGCGCACTGGTGATCTACGACGATATTCAGGCCGGATGCGGGCGCACCGGCAGCTACTTCAGCTTCGACGACATGGGGCTCGACCCCGACATCATCGCGCTGGCCAAGGGCGTCGGCGGCTACGGCACGCCGCTGGCAATGACGCTGGCCAAGCCCGAGCACGACAAGCACTGGTCGCCGAGCGAGCATACCGGCACTTTCCGCGGCCAGGGCCTGAGCTTCGTGGCCGGCACCGTGGCGATGGAGTATTTCCAGAACGACGAGCTGATGAACGCGGTCAAGGCAAACAGCGAAACCATGCGCAAGCGCCTGCAATCGATCGCGGACGAATCCGGTCGCGGGGAGTTTTCCGTGCGCGGTCGCGGCATGCTGCAGGCGCTCGACGTCGGCGATGGTGAGTTGGCCAAGCAGATCGCGACCACCAGCTTCGAGAACGGCCTGCTGATCGGCGCCTGCGGCACCGGCGGCCGCGTGCTCAAGCTGATTCCGCCGCTGACCACCCCGGAGGCCGACCTGAACGAAGGGCTGGATATTCTCGAACAGGCGGTGGCCTCGGCGCGGAGGGCGGCGGCGTGAGACAGCGCGATGACATGACCTTTCCCTTCGAGGAATACGAGCGCCGCCTCGAGGCCCTGCGCGAGCGCATGGCCGAGCGCCTGCTCGACGCGGTGGTGATCACCGACCCGGAAAACCTGATGTACCTGACCGACTATCAGACCACCGGATATTCATTCTTCCAGGCCCTGGTGGTGCCGCTTGAAGGCGAGCCGTTCATGATCACCCGCCAGATGGAAGAGTCGAACGTGCATGCGCGCACCTGGGTGGAAAAGACCCGGCCCTACCCGGATACGGGGGATGCCATCCAGATGCTGGTCGAGTCGCTGCGCGAGTTCGGTCTGGGCAGCAAGTGCATCGGCTACGAGCGCAACAGCTACTACTTTGCCGCCTACCATCAGGACAGCATCCACACGACCTTCCTCGATGGCCGGCTGTTCGACTGCTTCGGGATCGTCGAAGAAGGACGGATCTGCAAGTCCGAGCATGAAATCAAGGTCATGCGGCGGGCCGCCGCGGCCACCGAGGCGGGCATGCAGGCCGGCTTCGAGGCCGCTCGCGCCGGGGTGACCGAAAACGAGATCGGCGCGGCCATCAGCGCGGCCATGTTCCGTGCCGGTGGCGAGCCGCCGGCGGTGATGCCCTACGTGACCTCCGGTCCGCGCACCATGATCGGCCACGCCACCTGGGAAGGGCGCACGGTGCAGCCCGGTGAGCACGTATTTCTCGAGGTTGGCGGCTGCTACCGCCGCTATCACACCGCGATGATGCGCACCATCGTTCTCGGTGAGCTGTCGCCGTCGATGAGGCACGCCCAGGACCGCATGAAGCAGGCGCTGCACGAGTTCAAGGAAGTGCTGCGCCCGGGCATGACCGTCTCCGATGCCGACAACCTGATCCGCAACATCATCACCGCCAACGAGGTCGACGCGCGGCTGATCACGCGTTCGGGCTATTCCATCGGCATTGCCTTTCCGCCGAGCTGGGACGAGGGCTACATCATCAGCCTCAAGCAGGGCGACTCCAGGGTGCTCAAGGAAGGCATGACCTTCCACATCATTCCCTGGATGTGGGGCGTGGACGGCGACAAGACGGTCGGCATTTCCGACACCATCTACATCACCGCCAACGGTAGCAAGTCCTTTTTCACCCTCGATGAGGATTTCGTCGTCAAGCCCGACCAGTCGCCACGGGAATTGCCCGAGCCGAAAACCACGCACCCGCCGCGCGTTCCGGATGGCGAAGCGGTCAAGCACATCAACGAAGCAGGAAAGAGGTGAGCATGCTCCAATCGATCAATCCGGCTACCGGCCGGGTCCAGTACGAACTCGCCGCGCTCGACGACGAAACCCTGGAGCGCCGGCTGGCCGCCGCGCACTCGGCCTTTGACGGCTGGGCAGCGGCCGGTTTCGATGAGCGTGCGCGGGTGCTGCGAGACGTCGCCGCCCTGATGCGCGAAGACACCGAGTCGCTGGCGCGGCTGATGACCGAAGAGATGGGCAAGCCCATTGGCGAGGCGCGCGGCGAGGTCGAAAAGGCGGCCTGGTGCGCCGAGCACTACGCTGAACATGCCGAAGCCTACCTGGCCACCGAGCATCTGGCATCCGATGCCAGCGAAAGCTACGTGCAGTACCTGCCGCTGGGGGTGATCCTGGGCATCCTGCCGTGGAATGCACCGTTCTGGCTGGCCTTCCGTTTTGCCGCGCCCACGCTGATGGCCGGCAACACCTGCCTGCTCAAGCACGACCCCAACGTGCCGGCCTGTGGCGAAGCCATCGGCAAGCTGTTCGAACGCGCCGGTGCCCCGGCGAACATCTTTGCCAACCTGCCGCTGGAAACCGAGCGGGTCGAGGGCGTGATCCGCGATCAGCGTGTGCAGGCGGTCTCGTTCACCGGCTCGGACAAGGCCGGCGGCATCGTCGCCGCCACCGCGGCGGCCGAAATCAAGCACTCCATCCTCGAGCTGGGCGGCTCCGACCCGGCCATCGTGCTCGCCGACGCCGATCTCGACACCGCCGCCGACACCATCTGCCTGTCGCGCATCATCAACGCCGGCCAGAGCTGCATCGCGGCCAAGCGCATCATCGTCGAGGAGTCGGTGCACGACGCCTTCGTCGAGCGTCTGCACGAGCGTCTGGCGCGGTTGAAGGTCGGTGACCCTGCCGAGGAAGCCACCGATATCGGCCCGATCGCCAGAAACGACCTGCGCGAGAACCTGCATCGCCAGGTGCGCGAGACCGTGGAAGCCGGTGCCCAATGCCCGCTGGGGGGCGAAATCCCCGCGGGTGAGGGTTTCTTCTATCCGGTCACCCTGCTCACCCAGGTCACCGCGGAGATGACCGCGGCAAGGGAAGAGACCTTCGGCCCGGTGGCGGTGGTGATGAAGGTCGCCGACGAAGAAGAGGCGCTGGCGCTGGCCAACGACACCCGCTACGGCCTGGCCGCGGCGGTGTGGGCCGGCACCGAGCGTGCCGTGGCCATGGCGCGCCGGCTGGAAACCGGCCAGGTGGCGATCAACGGCATCGTCAAGACCGACCCCAGGCTGCCCTCGGGCGGTATCAAGCGCTCCGGCATCGGCCGCGAGCTCGGGCCCCACGGCATCCGCGAGTTTGTCAACGCGCAACAGGTGTGGGTGGGGCCATCCAAGGGTTAGTTGGCTGGTTGGCTGGTTGGCTGGTTGGCTAGTTGCGCCGGGATAGGCTCTGTTTAATGTTGCTTTATGTGCCCCGGGCATCATAACCTTTGCGAACCAGCGAACCAGCGAACCAGCGAACCAGCGAACCAGCGAACCAGCGAACCAGCGAACCAGCTAACCAGCTAACCAGCTAACCAGCTAACCAGCTAACCAGCTAACCAGCTAACCAGCCAGCAACCGCCTGGGCCGGCATGCATCTCGCGGCGCTATCGTCCGGATACCGCGTACAGCACGCTGGCCAATAGCGCCAGACCTACAAAACCAAAACTGCGTATCAGGCCGCTCGCGCCCAGCAGTCGGACACGCTCGTCCAATTGGCTGGGTATCAAGGCGCAGATGGTGAACAGCGCGACGCCCAGTCCGATAGTGAAGGTCCGCGCCGTAAAAGCGACACCGGGACTTGCCGGGCCTGTCAGCCATAGCCACGTGCAGCTGGCCCCAGCGACCAGCGCGAAAATTCTTGCGACGAACTCAGGGATCGGGATGCTCCCATCAGCCAGGGCGCTTCATTGTAGCGGGTAGGGTAGCGGGCCGGTCTTTTCACGTCGTCTTGATCGTCGGAAGCGCTTAATGAGCGCTTGATTGGACAGAAAACGCTTTTAGAATGCAGATCTTCTTCGCCGGGTTCAATTGGCCATGGCAGATTTATCCTGTCGCCACAGTTTCGTCTCGCAGGAGCAGGCCCTTCGTTGGCAGCGTGGGCACATGTTTTTGATGGCCTGCGGGCATTTGCTCGGCGATGAGCACTGCCGCGAGTGGTCCGAGTTGAGTGCTTCGGCTCCCGAGAGCTCAGATGAAACCGCTTGATCGCCCTCTCAGCGGCGGCTTGCGCAGCCGCCTGGTTCGCGTCTTTCTGCTGCAGGCGCTGGCGATCAGTATGGCGACCGTGCTTGGCGTGTATGCCGCGGCCTGGGTGGTCGAGCGCGTGCTCGTTCAGGAAGCGCTCAATGGCGAAGCCGAGTATTTCTGGGACCGCTACGCTGATGACGCGGATTTCCCCCTGCCCGATACCAATAATTTAACGGCATTTCTGGCCCGGGACGGCGATACCTCGACTGTGCCGGCCTGGCTGCGTGAGGAGTCGCCGGGCTTTCGTCGCGGGCACCGGGGCAACGAATCCCGGCCGGTGGTGCATGTGTCCGAGCGCGGCAGCGACCGCCTCTATCTGGTGTTTCACGAAATGCAGGTGTCGTCTCTGGCCTGGTATTTTGGCGTTGCTCCCTTGACCGGGGTACTGCTGCTGATCTACCTGCTGACCTGGCTCGGCTACGTGATGTCGAGGCGGGCCGTATCCACGGTGGTTCAACTGGCCGATGCCGTGCGCAACTACGATTTCCGCTCGGGTCAGCTCGAGGAGCTCAGCGAGGACGCCTTCGGCGAGACCACCGATACGGAAACGCTGGCCCTGATCAACGCCTTCAACCAGTTCATTCATCGGCTGGAGTCCTTTATCCAGCGCGAGCGCAATTTCACCCGCAACGCCAGCCACGAACTGCGCACGCCGCTGGCGGTACTGCGCTCCAACCTCGGGTTGCTGACCAAACAAAGCGATCCCGAAGCGCAGGCCAAGACCGTCGCGCGCATGAACCGGACGGTTCGCGACATGGAGGCTCTGGTTGAGACGCTGCTGATTCTCGCGCGCGAAAGCGAAAGCCGCTTGAGCTGGTCCACCGTGGTGCTCAATGACTTGCTGGCTGATCTGCTTGACCAGATTGCGGCGACCTTCGATCGTCCCGAGGTCACAACCAACCTGCGTGGCAACGGTCTGCTCGAGATCAGTGCGCCGGAACGGGTGCTGGCGATCGTGTTCACCAACCTGTTGCGCAATGCGCTGAGCTACACCGAAACCGGTCGCGTTCAGGTGCTGATCGACGATAGCGGGGTGACCGTCCAGGACTCGGGCTGCGGCATGGCCGAGACCGACCTGGAGCGCATGTTCGAGCCCTTCTACCGCGGCCACGACCGCTCCAGCGAGGGGTATGGTCTCGGTCTGTCCATTGTCCGCCGGCTGTGCAATCGCTTTGGCTGGCGTCTGCACGCCGACAGCGAGCTGGGTGCGGGTACGGAAATTCGCGTCGAGTTTCCCCAAGCCGCGTTCAAGCGCTTTGGCGGGGGCACGGGCTGATGCTCTGAAGGCAAGCCTCATGCCGAGCCGAAGTCCGTATCATTGGGCTTTGTTCACTTTGACAACGCGGACATGTCTTTTCAGAAAGCCACTGCGCGCGCCGGGGCGAATTTTGCGCTGATCAAATACTGGGGTAAACGCGATCAGGCGCTGAATCTGCCGGCGGCCGGCTCCATTTCCGTCACGCTGGCGGGCCTGCAGACGCATACCACGGTCACGCTTGCGCCGTCCTCGGGCGCTGATCTTGTCCTGCTCGACGGCGTTGAGCAGCCGCCGGGTCGCGTCGGCGCCGTGCTCAATCTGATGCGGGAACTGGCCGACTCCACGGCGGCCTGCCGGGTGGAGAGCCATAACGACTTTCCGACCTCGGCGGGGCTGGCTTCCTCGGCCTCGGGTTTTGCCGCGCTGGTGGTGGCCGCCGCTGGCGCCTTCGGTCTTGACCTCTCCGAGCGCAGGCTCTCTGAGCTGGCCCGCCGCGGGTCGGGTTCGGCGGCGCGCTCGATCTTCGGCGGGTTCGTGGAAATGCAGGCCGGCCAGCGCGACGATGGTGCCGACGCGGTGGCGCAGGCCCTGCTGCCCGCCAGCGCGTGGCCGCTGGAAGTGGTTGTGGCCATCACCGATGCCGGCGGCAAGCCGGTGAGTTCGCGTGACGGCATGAATCACACCATGCGCACTTCACCGTACTACCCCGTCTGGATCGAAACCGTGGCGGGTGATCTTGATGTCGCCCGCACGGCGATTGCCGCTCGCGATTTCGAGGCCCTGGCCGAGGTGGCCGAGCACAGCGCGCTGAAGATGCATGCCTCGATGCTGGCCGCGCGGCCCGGGCTGGTGTACTGGAATCCGGCCACGCTGGCCTGCCTGCATGCCGTGCGCGCGCTGCGTTCGTCCGGCACCGGCGTATTTTTCACCATCGATGCCGGGCCGCAGGTCAAGGCCATCTGCCTGCCTGGCGAAGGCGAGCGGGTCGCCAGCGCGCTGCGTGGCCAGCCCGGAGTCAGCGGCGTGCTGGTTTCCGGCCTGGGGGCGGGCGCCGGCCTGGTCGCCGCGTCGTGAAGCGCTGGATTGCCAGCGCGCCGGGCAAGGTCGTGCTGCTGGGCGAGTATGCGGTACTCGAGGGCGCGCCGGCGCTGGTGCAGGCCGTCGATCGCCGCTGCCGGGTGGAGTTGACCGAGTGCGCCGCGTCCGACTGTCGCGTCGAGGCGCCGCAGCTCGATATTCCGGCGGTTCGTTTTGCCGTCGGCGCGGCGGGCCGCCTGCAGTGGCAGGGCGCCATGCCTGCGGCCTTTGTCCGCACCGCAGCGCTGATCGATTCCGTAGTGGCGCATCTCCATCGGCAGGGTGCACGGATCACGCCGTTTCGCATGCGCGTGGATACCGCCGAGCTGTTCGACAACAGCGGCAGGCGCTCGGTCAAGCTGGGCGTTGGCTCGAGCGCGGCCACTGCGGTGGCCATCGATGCGGCTGTGCATGCCGCCTTTATCGGCGACAGATCACAGGAGGCCGCCGCGGAGACCGTGGCACGCCTGCTTGTTCCCGGTCGCGAAGCCCAGGGCAATGCCGGCAGCGGCATTGACCTGGCAGCCGGCCTGTGTGGCGGCTTGCTGGCTTATTCCATCCGTGGCGAGCAGATCGAACTCCGGCCTCTTGCGCTGCCGCCGGAGATTGGCGTCAGCTTCGTCTGGACCGGCGAGCCGGCCTCGACGGCCGAGCTGCTGGCCGCCTGGCAGCGTTCGCGTGAGAAGTCTCTGCAGGAGCATGACCGCATGCGCGGCCGGATGCAGACGGTGGCCAGGGCCGGCATCACAGCGCTGGAGGGCGGCAACCCCGCGGAGTTTCTGGCCTGCTTCTCCGATTATGGCGCAATAATGGGTAAAATGAATGATTTGGTCGGCTGCGAGGTTGTGACCCGCGAGCACCGGATCGCCAGTGGCCTGGCCAGGCAGTTGGGCGGGGTATACAAACCCTGCGGTGCCGGTGGCGGTGATCTGGGGATCGCCGCTTCGCTCGATACGACTTTCGGATCGCAATTCGACCGTCTGTGCCGGCAGGCCGGGCTGCGGACGTTGACGATCCGGCCGGACGCGCAAGGCGTGCGCGTGACACAAGAGTGATCAGGTGATGGAACGATCCCGGATACCCCGTTTTTACAAGATGTCCGTGCCCGAGCGGGTGCGAACCGTGCGTGATCGTGGCCTGCTTGGCCCGGACGACTACAAGAGCCTGCAGTCGGGCAAGCACACCTTGTCGGTGCAGCTGGCCGACAAGATGATCGAGAACGTGGTTGGCGTCATGGGCCTGCCGGTGGGCCTGGGGCTGAACTTCCTGATCAACGACAAGGAGTATGTCGTGCCGCTGGTGGTCGAGGAGCCCTCGATTGTCGCTGCCCTGTCTTCGGCGGCCAAGCTGGCGCGCGCATCCGGTGGTTTCAGCGTCGAGAGCATGGAGCCCCAGCTCATCGGCCAGATCCAGATCGTTGACGTGGCCAATCCCTCCCGGGCCAAGGCGGCACTTTTGCAGCGCAAGGCCGAGATTCTCAACCTGGCCAACAGCCTGCACCCGAAAATGATTGCGCGCGGCGGCGGCGCCCGTGATCTGGAGGTGTTCATCCATCCCTCCCAGGGCCCGGGCGGCGATATGGTGGTAGTCCACCTGCTGGTCGATACCCGTGACGCCATGGGTGCCAACCTGGTCAATACCATGTGCGAGGGTGTCGCCTCGCTGGTGGAAACCATTGCCGATGGCCGCGTCTTTCTGCGCATTCTTTCAAACCTGACCGATCGGGCGCTGGTGAAGGCGCGCGTCCGTCTTCCCGTTGACAGCCTGACCGGCAAGGGCTTCGACGGCCAGCAGGTGCGCGACGGCATCATCGTGGCCAATGACTTTGCCCGCATCGATCCCTACCGGGCAGCAACCCACAACAAGGGCATCATGAACGGCATCGACGCCGTGGCCCTGGCCACCGGCAACGACTGGCGCGCGATCGAGTCGGGCGCGCACGCTTACGCTGCCCGCGGCGGTCGCTACGCCTCGCTGACACAGTGGTACAAGGACGACAATGGTGACCTGGTCGGGGAACTGGAAATTCCGATCAAGGTGGGTACGGTCGGCGGCCCGCTGCAGACCAACCCCACGGTGGCTCTGAACATGCGCATGCTGGGCGTGGACTCGGCCCGTGAGCTCGCCGAGGTGATGGGCGCGGTCGGCCTGGCACAGAATTTTTCAGCCATTCGCGCCCTGGTCACCGAAGGCATTCAGCAGGGCCACATGACCCTGCACGCGCGCTCCGTGGCGACCGCCGCCGGGACGCCGCCGGAGCTGTTCGACACCGTGGTCGAGCGCCTGATCGCCTCGGGCGAGATCAAGATCTGGAAGGCCGAGGAGTTGATCACCGAAGTACGCTCCCAGACCGAGCCGGCCGCGATTTCACTCGAAGACAGCGAGCGCCGCGATGAGCACTACATGCTCGAGGGCGAAGCCCTGGGTGCCGGCCACGGCAAGATCATTCTGCTCGGCGAGCACGCCGTGGTCTACGGGCGCCGCGCCATTGCCGCGCCGGTGCCTTTGGCGATCCAGGCCCAGGTCGAGCAGGCGCGCGAGGGCGTGGAGTTGATCATTCCGCGCTGGGGCGTGGAGCAGCGCCTGGACTTTACCGCCCGGCATCCGCAATCGTTTGCGCGTTCGATTGCGCGAGTGCTCGAAGCCCTGGGTCTGACCGGGCGCGGCATGCGCATCGAGGTTTTTCCCAACGTGCCGCGGGCGATGGGCCTGGGCGGGTCGGCGGCGCTGGCGGTGGCCGTCATTCGCGCGATCGACGCGCATTTTTCACTGGGGCTGAGCGACGAACGCATCAACGAACTGGCTTTCGAGTGCGAGAAGGTGGCCCACGGCACCCCATCGGGCATCGACAACACCCTGGCCACCTGGGGCGAGTTCATGCTGTTTCGCAACGGTCAGCAGCCCGAGCGTGAGGTGATCGAGGTGAGCGAGCCGCTGCCGATCGTCATCGGCATGAGCGGCGTCGAAAGTCTGACAGCCCGCACCGTGGCCCGCGTACGCGAGGCCTGGACGAAAAACCCGGCGCTGTATGAGCGGATCTTCGATGAGATCGACACGCTTGCCGGCAACGGGCTGGACGCGCTCAAAAGCGGCGACTACGAGACGCTGGGCGAATTGATGAACGTCTGCCAGGGATTGCTCAATGCCATGCAGGTATCGAGCTGGGAGCTTGAAGAGCTGCTGCAGGTCGCGCGCAGCAATGGTGCCGTCGGCGCCAAGCTGACCGGCGGCGGAGGGGGGGGATCCATCATCGCGCTTTGTCCTGATGACAGCGCACGGGTTGCCCGCGCCATTCGCGCGGCTGGTTACAACGCACTGGAGGTACAGATCGGTGGCACTTGAACAGGCCGGACCGGCAAGGTCCGTTTCCCACGACAGCGAAGAATTGATTCTGGTCGATGAGCAAGACCGCGTGCTGGGCACGCAATCCAAGGGCGAGTGTCACGACGGCGAGGGCGTGCTTCATCGCGCCTTCTCCGTGTTTCTGTTCGATGCCGACGGTCGCCTGCTGATCCAGCAGCGTGGTGCCGACAAGCGCCTGTGGCCGCTGTACTGGGCCAACAGCTGCTGCTCCCACCCGCGCGCGGGCGAAGAGACCGACGAGGCCGCGCAGCGCCGCCTGCAAGAAGAACTTGGCGTGGCCGCCACGGCGCTCGAGTATCTCTACAAGTTCAGCTACCACGCCCGCTACGGTGATCTGGGCTCCGAGCGTGAGCTGTGTCGGGTATATATCGGTCGGGTCAATCCGTCGGATCTGCAGCCCAACCCGCTCGAGATCGACGACTGGCGCTTTCTCACGCCCGCCGAAGTGGATGCGCTGATTGCCGATGAACAGGCCGATGTCACCCCGTGGTTCCGGATGGAGTGGCGCGAGCTGCGCGCGACGTATTGGAACCGCGTGGAGATGTTGTCGGCATCTTGAGGTGTCGTCGGTTGGGGTTGCATCGCCAACGGGCGCCCTGGCAGGCCTGGATACATATCGCCCACGCCCTTGCCGATCCAAAACTCGTCCGTCGCGGATGTAACCGTGATCTACGGTCCGGGCCCAGGGCATCGCGGGGTTGTGGCTGTGCCTGCGCAGGTCTGAGGTCGGGGCCAGGCCCCCGACGGACGGCCTGCACTTTGCCGGTCGCGGGTTTCATCGATTACCCGGGCTTCGACCGATTCCTCAGGCCTCCTCCGGTGTCGCCAGCTTGAAGCCCATCCCTTGCACGGTGTGCAGCAGCTTGCCTTCGAAGTCGCGGTCGATGCCTTTGCGCAGGTTGTAGATATGGCTCCTGAGCGTGTCAGAGTCGGGCAGGGTGTCGCCCCACAGCTCGTTCTCGATCTGCTCGCGGCTGACCACGCGGGGTGATTCCCGCATCAGGATCTTGAGAATGCGCATGGCCGTGGGTGAAAGTGTGACCCGCTCGCCGCCGCGCTCGACGCGCATCAGGCGCGGATCGAACACCAGGTCACCAACCTTGAGCTGGCCTTCGCCGGTTTCGCCGCGGGCCCGGCGGATCAGCGCGCGCAGCCGCGCAATCAGCTCCTCGGTTTCAAAGGGCTTGACCACGTAGTCATCGGCGCCGGCGTTGAAGCCCTCGATCTTGTCTTCGAGCTGGTCGCGGGCGGTCAGCATCAGAATCGGCGTGGAAATGCCGTTGTCGCGCAGCTTTTCGGCCACGCGGATGCCGTTGACGCGCGGCAGCATCAGATCGAGAACGATGGCGTCGTATTCATTTTCTGCCACCAGGTTGAGGGCAATCGCGCCATCGGCGGCGTAGTCGACGGCAAAGTTGACCGACTCCAGCCAGGTGCCGATGGTGGCCGCCAGGTCATCATGATCTTCAACCAGCAGGATGGTCGCCTGCGGCAGGGATTCCTCGGACATGGCCTCGCTCCTTCACATTTGTGAATGGAATGAGTTTAGGCCGCGGATGTCAACGGGGGGTGAAGAAGTTGTTGGCTAGTTGGCTAGTTGCGCTCGGGTCGGCTCGCCTTCGTTTTCACTGTGCCGGCTGCGCATAATCATTGCAAACCAGCAAACCAGCAAACCAGCAAACCAGCAAACCAGCAAACCAGCAAACCAGCAAACCAGCAAACCAGCAAACCAGCAAACCAGCAAACCAGCAAACCAGCAAACCAGCAAACGGGCTCTGACGTCCCGTCCTGCCGGTCTGCCGCCACGCTCGGGCACGCCGCCAGGCCGGGGCGTGGCCTCACCGCTTCATGTAATTGAAGAACTCCTCGTTGGTCTTGGTGACCTTGAGCTTGTCGAGCATGAACTCGATGGCCTGGCTTTCATCCATCGGGTGGAGAATGCGGCGCAGGATCCAGGTTTTCTGGAGCTCATCGTTGCCGATCATCAGCTCTTCGCGCCGGGTGCCGGAGCGGTTGATGTCGATGGCGGGGTAGACGCGCTTTTCGGCAATGCGGCGGCTCAAATGGATTTCCATGTTGCCGGTGCCCTTGAACTCTTCGTAGATCACCTCGTCCATCTTCGAGCCGGTGTCGACCAGCGCCGTGGCGATGATGGTCAGGCTGGCGCCGTCCTCGATGTTGCGGGCCGCGCCGAAGAAGCGCTTGGGCCGCTGCAGGGCGTTGGCGTCAACGCCGCCGGTGAGCACCTTGCCCGAGGAGGGCACCACCGTATTGTAGGCGCGCGCCAGCCGGGTGATGGAGTCGAGCAGGATGATCACGTCGTGCTTGTGCTCCACCAGCCGCTTGGCTCGCTCTATGACCATGTCAGCGACCTGCACGTGGCGGGTTGCCGGTTCGTCGAAGGTCGAGGAAATGACCTCGGCATCGACACTGCGCTCCATTTCGGTAACTTCCTCGGGGCGCTCGTCGATGAGCAGGATGATCATGTGCGTTTCCGGGTTATTGGCCCGGATGGCGGTGGCGATGTTCTGCAGCATCATGGTCTTGCCGGCCTTGGGCGGGCTGACGACCAGGCCGCGCTGGCCTTTGCCGATCGGCGCGATCAGGTCGACGATGCGACCGGTGATGTCTTCAGTAGAGCCGTTGCCGCGCTCGAGCGTGAGCTGCTCGCGCGGGAATTCCGGCGTCAGGTTCTCGAACAGGATCTTGTTCTTGGACTGTTCGGGCTTGTCGTAGTTGAGCTCTTCGACCTTGAGCAGCGCAAAATAGCGCTCCGAGGACTTCGGCGGGCGGATCTTGCCGGAGATGTAGTCGCCGGTGCGCAGGGTAAAGCGTCGGATTTGCGAAGGCGACACGTAGATGTCGTCGGGCCCGGCCATGTATGAGGCCTCGGCCGAGCGCAGGAAGCCGAAGCCATCCTGCAGGATTTCGAGCACGCCGTCGCCGTAGATGGCGTCCTTTTTCTGTGCCCTCGCCTTGAGGATGGCGAAAATGAGATCGTGCTTGCGCGAGCGTCCCATGTTGTCGATGCCGAGTTCTTCGGCCATGTCGACGAGTTCTTTGGCGGATTTCTTCTTGAGTTCGGTCAGGTTCATCGCTTGAGTGTCTTTTACGGGAGTCTTTGGGCGCACCGCAGGCGAACGGGGAGGCTCGCCGGTCACAGCGACCGGATAAGGACCATGGTCAGGTTCTATCGCATAGTGCCCCAGAGATCCGGGGAAGGGTTCGGGAAATTACGGAATTGCCGGGCGGTTGGTCCGCCCGATGGATCGTAAACTAGCACTATTCGCCAGCTGAGTCCAGCCACGGCGGGTTGATCCGGCCGTTCGAGCGGTTCGGCCTTGCCTGATCAGACGGTTTCGTCAACGAACGCCTTGAGCGCGGACTTGGTCAGCATGCCGACCTTGGTGCCCTGGTGCTCTCCGTTTTCGAAAATCATCAGGGTCGGAATGCCGCGGATCTTGTAGCGGCTGGTGGTTTGCTGGTTTTCATCGATATTGAGCTTGGCAATCGTGAGGCGGTCACCGTACTCGTCGGCCAGCTCGTGCAGGATCGGCTCGATCATCTTGCACGGCCCACACCATTCGGCCCAGTAGTCGACCAGCACGGGGCCGTCGGCCTTGAGAACCTGGTCTTCGAAATCGCTGTCGTTGACATGGATGATCTTGTCGCTCACGGTGTTCTTCTCCTTGGCGTTGGGGTTCGAAATTCGGGGCTGCGGCGGCGATTTGTGTTCATTTCCGGCAGGCGCGCGGGATTGGCAATATACTATGCCCGCTTATCCGTGTGTCGGCTCTCCCGATCAACTGGGTTGCGATGGCTTGATACCATCCGGGTTAACACGCTAATTCAAGGCAAGCCAACAGAATTTCAAGGACAATACCATCCCCGTGACCGAAAACACTGGCACCGAACAGGTGCTAACCGACACCCGGCTCGATTCTTTCGAACTCCACCCCGATATCTGCCGCGGCCTCGACGAGGCCGGTTTCGAATACTGTACGCCGATCCAGGAACGAACGCTGCCGCTGGCCCTGTCGGGCCGTGACGTGGCCGGCCAGGCGCGCACCGGCACCGGCAAGACCGCAGCCTTCCTGCTGGCGGCATTCCAGCGCCTGCTGTCACCGGATTCCATCGGGCCCGGGGCCAATCCCAGAGCGCTGATCGTCGCGCCCACGCGCGAGCTGGCGATCCAGATTCACCGCGACGCCGAGCTGCTGGGCAGGTACACCGGCCTGCGTTCGGTGCTCACCTATGGCGGCGTTGATTATGCTCGGCAGCGCGATGAGATTGCCGAGGGCGTCGATATCCTCATCGGCACGCCCGGTCGATTGATCGACTATTTCAAGCAGGGTGTCTATAACCTCAAGGTCATCGAGGTCGCCGTGCTCGACGAGGCCGACCGCATGTTCGACCTCGGTTTCATCACCGATATCCGCTATCTGTTTCGCAAGATGCCGCCGGTCGACAAGCGTCAGACCCTGATGTTTTCGGCGACCTTCCCGCTGAAAGTCACCGAGCTGGCCTACGAGCACATGAATGAAGCCGAGACCATTCGCTTCGAAGAAGAGCAGGTGACCAGTGATCGGGTGCACCAGAGCGTCTACTATCCCTCCAACCCGGAAAAGCTGCCGCTGCTGTTCAAGCTGCTGCGCGAAATGGAAGATGGCCATGTGATGGTGTTTGTCAATACCCGCCATCAGACCGACCGCGTGGCGCGGACGCTCAAGGCCAACGGCATCGATGCCGCGATGCTGGCTGGCAATGTGCCGCAGAAAAAGCGCCAGACGCTGCTCAAACGGTTTCACGACGGTGAGATCGATGTGCTGGTGGCCACCGACGTGGCCGCGCGCGGGCTGCATATTCCCGATGTCAGCCACGTGATCAACTTCGATCTGCCGCAGGACGCCGCCGATTACGTTCACCGTATCGGTCGCACCGCCCGGCTGGGCGCCACCGGCGAAGCCATAAGCTTTGCCTGCGAGGACTACGCCTTCCACCTGCCCGAAATCGAGGACTACATCGAGATGCAGCTGCCGGTGGAGCAGCATGATCCCGACGGGCTTCCCGAACTGGAACGCCCGGCGCCGCGCAAGAAAAGCGGCAAGAAAAAGGGCGGTCGGCGCGGGGGCGGCGGACGCAGGCGTGGGGGCGGCAATCAGGGTCGCGGCCGGCGCCGCACCGGCTGAGACCAGCCAGTCAGCCATTCTGCACGGGTCGGCGTGACACCGCCGACCGGTGACCTCCCGAATCTGTTCACCCATGACGACGCGTGTTTCCATCTGAATTGTCGTCCAGCGCGGCTGCGCCCGCGCCCCATTGATGGCTCCGGTCCTGCCGCCTTGCATCCTTCGGAGTGCGGCCAGTCTGTGCTAATCTCGCGCAAGAATCATCCCCGGAGTCGACCCGCTCGTGACCACCCTGTTGCCGCCTGCCTGGTCTTCGCGACTGGCCCTGGTCAGCGGTGCATTGCTGGCGCTGGCCCTGGTCTGGCTGCTGGTGCGCCTGCTGTGGCTGGTGATTGGCGGGGTGGCGGTTGAATCAGCGCCGGCGCTGGATGTGCCGAAGATGTCGCAGGCCAGCGGCAGTAGCGGCGAATTTCGCTGGGCGCTGTTCGGGCGCTCGACCCCGGCCGGCGTGGCGCTGCAGCCGCTGCCGGTGGCCGACAGCAGGCTCAAGCTCAAGGGCGTGATGGCCGGCCGGCGAGGTTACGCCATCATCGCCGCCGAAGGCGCGGGGCAAGGCGTCTACCGCCGGGGTGAAAAGCTGCCTGATGGCGCTGAGATCGAGTCGATTGAATCGAGAAGGGTGATCATCGTTCGTGACGGTCAGCGCGAGACGCTGGTGCTCGATGCCAGGGCCGCCGCTTCGGGCCGACCGCGGCACACGGGTGCTGCGCGTGAGCGCAGCGCCGCCGGGGCAAGCCGCCCGCTGCCCGGCATTCGCGGGATCGATGCCGCTTCCGGTGCCAGCGTGGCCGCGTTGCCCGACGCCGCCCGTTCGATGGGCCTTGATGTCGACGAGCTGGCGCAATCGGTTTCGGTCATGCCGGTCGCCGGTGGTGGCTTTCGGGTTCGGCCGGGGCGCAACGCGCAGCTGTTTCAGCAGCTGGGCCTGCAGGTCAACGATGTGGTGGTCGCGGTCAACGGCCAGCCTCTGGAGTCGGCGCAGGCCGTCCGGCGGTTGTTCGGAGAGGTCATGTCCAGCGGTCGGGTGGCCATCACGGTGCGCCGGGACGGCCGCGAGATGACGCTGCAGCCCGATCTGGAACAAATCATGGGGAGTCTGCAATCAAGATGATGCAATCCATTCGACTGGCCGCTCTGTGGCTGGCGCTTGCCGTACCGGCGCTGGCGCAGCAGGCAACGGAGGAGAACGGCCACGTCCTCAATTTCAAGGACGCCGATATTCGCTCGCTGATCACCGCGGTGGCCGACATGACCGGGCGCTCGATCATCGTGGATCCGCAGGTCAGTGGCCAGGTGACGGTGATTTCATCGCAGCCGCTTGACGACGACGAGGTCTGGGAGGTGTTCCAGTCGATTCTGCGCGTGCACGGCTACACCGCCGTGAGCGACGAGAACACGGTGCGCGTGCTGCCTGACGTCAATGCGCGCCAGGATGGGCGGGTGCCGGTCGACGACATGCGCGGCGGCGGTGACGAGCCGCTGACGCGCATCATCCAGCTCGAGCATGTCGATGCCGGCAAGGTCTCCCAGCTGCTGCGCCAGCTGCTGCCGCAGTCGGCCTACATGGTGCATCATGAAAGCTCGAACAGCCTGATCATCTCCGATCGTGCCGGCAACATTCGCCGCATCGAGGCCATCATCGAGCGGCTCGACGCCGCCATCGATCAGGAAGTGGAGGTGATTGCGCTCACGCACGCCGACGCGGCCGAGGTGGTGCAGCTGATCAATCAGATCTATCCGGCCAACGGCGGCGCGCAGTCGGCGGTGGCCGATGAACGCACCAATACCGTTGTGCTCTCGGGCGACCCCGCCCGTCGCCTGCGCCTGCGAACGCTGATCAGCCATCTCGATACCCCGCTGGACGCCGAGGGCAGCACCCGGGTGATCTATCTGCGCTATGCCACGGCCGATACGCTGGTGCCGGTGCTCGAGGGCATGCTCGAACTGGATGCCGAAGAAGGCGCGCGAGCGCGTATCCAGGCGCACAATGAAACCAATGCGCTGGTAGTGACCGCGCCGCCTTCGGTGTTTCGGTCCATCGAGTCGGTGATCAAGCAGCTCGACGTACGCCGCGCGCAGGTGCTGGTCGAGGCAATCATCGCCGAGGTTTCGATGGATTTCAGCCGTGAGCTGGGCATTCAGTGGCAGGCCTTCGAGTCCGGCGATTCGGGCTTTTTCGGCGGCACCAACTTTCAGTCCGGCGGCAACAATATTCTCAGCCTCTCCGCCGGCCTGGGTGCCGGCGGCGAAAACGGCGCGCCGCTGCTGCCCGGCGGCGGGTTGAACCTGGGCTATGTGAGTGGCACCACCGAGCTTCTGGGCATGGAGCTGCTCGAGATCGGCGGTCTGGCGCGCGCCCTGGCCAGCGATTCCAACACCAACGTGCTGTCCACGCCGTCGCTGGTCACGCTCGACAACCATGAAGCCAACATCAATGTCGGCCAGGAGGTGCCTTTCCTCTCGGGCAGTTACTCGACGCAGGGCGTCTCTACCGGGGAAGGTCAGGTCAACCCCTTCCAGACCATCAATCGCGAAGAGATCGGGGTCAAGCTCAACGTCACTCCGCATATCAATGAGGGCGACACCATCATGCTCGATATCTCGCAGGAGGTCTCGACGCTGGCGCCTTCGACCGGTGCGGTGGATCTGGTGACCAACAAGCGCACCATTTCCACCCGCGTGATGGTTCCCGACGGTTCCATGCTGGTGCTCGGCGGGCTGATCAGCGACGACGTGCAGGAGGGGCGGGAGGAAGTGCCCGGCCTGGGAAGGATTCCGCTGCTCGGCGAGCTGTTTCGCTACCGCACTTCCAGTAAGGTCAAGCGTAACCTGATGGTCTTCATTCGCCCCCGGATTCTGCATGATCAGGCGCTGATGGAAAGCGTGACGCGTTCGAAATATACCCGTATTCGTGATGTTCAGCTCGAGCAGCGCGAGTCAGTCAAGGGGCTGGGCAGCCGCGAGGCAATGCCGCTCCTGCCCGAGCTCGATGCCTTCATGCAGGCTGCCCCGGTCGACTCCGCGGCCGGCGACGCAAACGACGATGGGCGCTGAATTCCGGCCGGGCTACGGGTTTGCCCGCAAGCGCGGAGTGGCCGTGGCCGGAAGGGCCGAGGACGGCCGTACACGCGTGATTGCACGCGAGCCACTCGACGTGCCTGCACTCCAGGAAGTTCGCCGGCGCGTGGGTGGGGCGATCGCGCTTGAGCGTCTGGCGGCCGCCGACTTCGAGCATCGCGTCGGTGAGCTCTACGAGGCCGACGACGCTTCGGCCCAGCATGCGGCGGAGGACCTGGGCGAAGATCTCGATCTTTCCCGCCTGGCCGAGGATCTGCCCGAGCCGGCCGATCTGCTCGAGTCCGAAGACGACGCACCGATCATCCGCCTGATCAACGGCGTTCTCACTCAGGCGATCCGCGAGGGTGCGTCGGATATTCACCTCGAGCCTTTCGAAGAGCGTCTGTCGATCCGCTTCCGGGTCGATGGGGTTCTGCGCGAGGTCATGAGTCCCGCCCGCGGCCTGGCCGGGCTGATCGTGTCGCGTATCAAGGTGATGGCGCAGCTTGATATTGCCGAAAAAAGACTGCCGCAGGACGGGCGGATTGGGGTGCGTATCGCCGGCCGACCGGTTGACGTGCGCGTGTCGACGCTGCCGTCTAGTCACGGCGAGCGCGTGGTGCTGCGCCTGCTCGACAAGCAGGCCGGTCGGCTGGATCTGGCCGAGCTGGGCATGGACGAAGCCACCTGTCAGCGGATGGAGTCGCTGATTCAGCGTCCGCACGGCATCCTGCTGGTGACCGGGCCCACCGGCTCGGGCAAGTCGACCACGCTGTACGCCGCCCTGATGCGTCTCAACGACCGCAGCCGCAATATCATGACCGTCGAAGACCCGATCGAGTACGATCTCGATGGCATCGGTCAGACCCAGGTCAATCCGAAGGTCGATCTGACGTTTGCCCGAGGCCTGCGGGCCATCCTGCGCCAGGATCCGGATGTGGTGATGGTCGGCGAGATACGCGACCTCGAAACCGCCCGGATTGCCGTGCAGGCCAGCCTGACCGGCCATCTGGTGCTCTCGACCCTGCACACCAATACTGCCATTGGCGCCATTGCGCGCCTGGTCGATATGGGTGTGGAGCCGTTTTTGCTGGCCTCCAGCCTGATTGGCGTGCTCGCCCAGCGTCTGGTGCGCGTGCTCGACCCCGACACCCGCGAGGCCTGGGCGGTCGACGCCACCGAGCTCGAGCGGCTCGGCGTGGCCGGCGTGCCGTCGGCGACCCTGTACCGGCCGCGGGCCGATCTTGGTATCGGGCAGTCGGGCTATCGTGGCCGCACCGGCATTTATGAGCTGGTTGCAGTCAACGCGGCGATGCGTGGGCTGATTCATGACGGCGCCTCGGAGCAGGCTCTTCACGAGCTTGCCCGCGAGCTGGCGCCGTCGATCTTCGAAGACGGCTGGCGCAAGGCGCTCGATGGCACAACCTCGCTGGAAGAGGTGTTGCGGGTGACGAGGACGACTTGAGGAAGAGCAGATCCGGAATTCGAAGCGTCCAATCCGAAACAGATTCGAAATGCGAATGACTGAAGCGACTGCCTTTGCATCGTTCACGAATCGTGAATCGATCGCGTTGATCAAGCAGCTCGGCTGGCTGAAGCCGGTTTCGGATCCGGTGTTTCGGGTGTCGAGCTTCGGCCTGGTGCCGACGCCACTGCTGCCGGCTGGCGCCGGGCTTCGTGCTTTTGACAGCGCGCGCGCGCCCGGCACACCCTGATGCAGGCGTACGAGTATCAGGCGCTGACCGAGACCGGCTCGACCGCCCGCGGTGTGGTGCAGGCCGACAGCGCCCGCGCGGCCCGTTCGCAGCTGCGTGAGCGCGGGCTGATTCCGCTGGAGGTGCACGGCGTCGACGCCCAGCCGCGCCGTCGTGCCGGGTTTGGCGGGCAGGGGCGCGAGCGCGCGCTGCTGCTGCGGCAGATGAGTACGCTGCTGGCGGCCGGCCTGCCTCTCGAGGAAGTGCTCTCGGTGCTGGTCGAGCAGGCCGAGCAGGCCCGCTCGCGCGGCCAGCTTGGTGCCATTCGGGCTCGGGTCATGGAGGGGCAGAGCCTGTCGGCGGCGATGGCCGAGCAGCCGCGCCTGTTCCCGCCGCTCTACAGCGCCTCGGTTGCCGCTGGAGAGCGCGCTGGCGCCCTTGACGGCGTGCTCGATCGCCTGGCCGCGTTTGCCGAGCAGCGCGAGGAAATGCGGCGCAGTTTTTCTCTGGCCCTGGTTTATCCGCTGGCGCTGGCGGTGATTGCGATGGCCGTGGTCAGCGGCCTGATCGGCTTTGTCGTGCCGCGCGTGGTGGGTGTGTTCGAGCACGCCGCCCGCGAGCTGCCGCTGTTGACGCGCAGCCTGCTCGCGCTGTCAGAGTTCGTCGCTGCCTGGGGCTGGCTTGTCGTGCTTTTTGCTGTAGCTGTTGCCTTTGGTGGTGCGCTGGCGCTGAGGCGGCCGGCTGTGCGGCGGCTGTTCGATGCCCGGCTGCTGCGCGTGCCGGTGCTCGGGCGTCTGGCGCGCTCGCGCGAGACGGCCACGCTGATGCGTACCCTGGCCATTCTGGCAGCCAGTGCGGTGCCGCTGGTCGATGCCCTGCGCGTGGCCGGCGAGGTGGTCGGTAACCGGCAGATTCGCGCCGACGTTGCCGTCGCCGCCGCTCAGGTGCGCGAGGGCGTTTCGCTGACCCGGGCGCTGGGTCGGTTCGACTGGCTGCCGCCAATGGCCAGGCGCTTGCTGGCCGGCGGCGAGAGAAGCGGAAAGCTCGCGCCGATGCTTGAGCAGGCGGCGCAGCTTCAGGAGCGCGAGCTGCAGACGGCCAGTGAGCTTCTGCTGGCGGTTCTGCAGCCGATATTGATCCTTGTCGTCGGTCTGGTGGTGCTCTACATCGTGCTGGCCATCATGTTGCCGATCATGTCAATGAGTCAGTTGTTGTCCTGAGCGTCGCCATGAGCGCATCCGATCACATCATCCGGTTCGAGCAGGTAGCCAAGCGCTATCCTGGCGGTATCCAGGCGCTGACTGACGTCAGCTTCGGCCTGGCCCGCGGCGAAATGGTGTTCCTGACCGGACATTCCGGAGCGGGCAAGTCGACGCTGCTCAAGCTGATCGCGCTGCTCGAGCGGCCCAGTCGGGGCCGGGTGCTGTTCGAGGGCCGCAACGTGGGCCGGATTTCCCGCCGCCAGATTCCCTGGCTGCGCCGTCATATCGGCATCGTGTTTCAGGATCACTCCCTGCTCGGCGATCGGCGCGTGTTCGATAACGTGGCGCTGCCGCTGGTGATTGCCGGCGTCGCGTATCCGGAGATCCGGCGGCGGGTGCGCGCCGCGCTCGACAAGGTGGGGCTGCTGGCCAGAGAGCGCATGTATCCGCCGATGCTCTCCGGCGGTGAGCAGCAGCGCGTGGGCATTGCCCGGGCGATCGTCGCCAAGCCGCCGTTGCTGCTGGCCGATGAGCCGACCGGCAATCTCGACCCCGAGCTTTCGGCAGAGCTGATGCAGTTCTTCGTGTCCTTGAATGAGCTGGGCACAACGGTGCTGATCGCCAGCCATGACCTCGACTTGATTCGGCGGTTGCAGCGTCGCGTTCTGGTGCTCAGGAATGGCGCGCTGGGCGACGATCTGCCTGCCCGGCCGGAGGCTGGGGCGTGAGCGGTCAGGTCGGCTTTGGCCCCCGGGGGATGCCCTGGACCGGTGGTGTCCGCGCCTGGGCGCGCAGGCATGCCTACAGTCTGTTGTCGTCACTCGGCGCATTGCTGCGGCACCCTCTGGCTACGCTGATGACGGTGGTGGTGCTGGCAATCACGCTCAGCCTGCCGACCGGCCTTTATGTGGCGCTCGACAATGCCGGGCGGATCAGCGACGGCTGGGAGCGCCTTGATACGCTGTCGGTGTTTCTTCAGAGCGAGCGCGGCGAGCGCGAGGCCGTGCAGCTGGCCTCCCGGCTGAGCACCTGGGCGGACATCGTCGCGGTCGATCCGATCAGCCCGCAGGCGGGCATGGCCGAGCTCACCGGGCGCCTGCAGATCGAAGGGGTTTCGGCGCATGTCGAGGGCAACCCGTTGCCGTGGGTGCTGGAGATTACCCCGGCGGCGCGGCAGGACGTCGAGGCCCTGTCGGCGCGCCTGCGCGCTGTCGAGGGGGTTGATCAGGTGGTCGTCGATCTGCTTTGGCTCGAGCGCCTGGACGCCATTCTTGCGCTGCTCGAGCGCCTGGCGATTCTCCTCGGCGCGCTGTTTGCCCTGGCAGTAGCGTTTGTTATCGGCAATACCATCCGGATGGATATCCATAACCGCCGCGAGGAGATTCGCGTGCTTGCCCTGGTCGGTGCCACCGACGGTTTTGTGCGCCGCCCTTTTCTTTATTCCGGCTTCTGGTACGGTCTGGCCGGTGGCCTGACGGCCTGGGCCGTCGTCGAGCTGGGCTTGCTCGCGCTGTCCGGGCCCGTCGGGCGGCTCAGTGGTGCGTATGCCAGCGACTTCATCCTGGCATCGGTGCCGTCGGGCGTAGTGGCCATCCTGGTTCTGGGCAGCGGCGCGCTCGGCATTCTGGGCGCCTGGCTTGCCGTTGGTCGGCAGCTCAGGGCGGTCCATCCGTCCTGAATTCGGTAAAGTGGTTGACTTGTCGAACAGGATCGGACAGAATTGCGGGCTTCGTCTGGAAAGTCAGGCGGTCGGCTGGTCCGGCCAGGCCAAATGTACGGATTTCCGGAGGGGTACTCAAGCGGTCAACGAGGGCAGACTGTAAATCTGCTGGCTTAGCCTTCGCAGGTTCGAATCCTGCCCCCTCCACCAGATTTTTGAGGTTTGGAAGCAGTCGGTTTTCCGAGCGGGTGTAGTTCAATGGTAGAACCTCAGCCTTCCAAGCTGATGATGTCGGTTCGATTCCGATCACCCGCTCCAGTGTTTGGTGTAGCGCGCTGGTTTTGCGCGCTGGATCAGTGCCCGGCCCGCGGGTCAGGAAGCGAGGTTGCTTGCGGAAACCGCCGCAAGCGGCATGCAGCGAATGCCGCAGGTGTTTCGTTGCCGGTTTTTTTTTGAGTTGAGCGCCCACGTAGCTCAGGCGGTAGAGCACTCCCTTGGTAAGGGAGAGGTCACTGGTTCGATTCCAGTCGTGGGCACCATGATCATCGACAACTGCAAAGCAAAACAAAACGGAGTTTTGAGGCATGTCCAAGGCAAAGTTTGAACGCACCAAGCCGCACGTCAACGTGGGCACGATCGGTCACGTTGACCACGGCAAGACGACGCTGACGGCGGCACTGACGAAGGTGAGCGCTGAAGCGCGTGGTGGTGAGGCTCGCGCCTAC